>DBTK01000035.1:2333-6090 GCA_002307015.1 Spirochaetaceae bacterium UBA1318 | reverse complement strand
TCATGTTCTTGATATAGTCGGCATGTCCGGGGCAGTCGATATGAGCGTAATGTCGTTTTTCGGACTGATACTCAAGGTGTCTCGTATTGATGGTAATACCACGAGCCTTTTCCTCGGGAGCATTATCGATTTCATCGTACTTCAGGACCTTGTCACCGAACTTGGATCCACAGTACATGGTAATCGCTGAGCTCAAAGTCGTCTTACCATGGTCGACGTGACCGATGGTACCAACGTTCATATGAGGTTTGGTTCTCGTGAACTTCTCTTTTGCCATCAGTTTCCTCCTTCAAAGATCTTTGGCAGAAAATAATTATAAAAACATATTGTACAGCAACGAGCCTTTCCTCGCAAGAGAGCACCCGTAAAACCATACCCATGGGCCAGAAACCGGTTCGATGTTGAGGCTGTTTAAAGGCGAAAGAAATGAATCAGAAGGAGGGGACGCTTCCAAGGGAAGCGCAGTCGGCAGCGTAGGCGAGCTTCTTCAGCTGCAATGCCCGCACCACCTTACCACCCAGCATTGATTCAATGCTATCGACTCTTTCGAGCCTGTCTTTCAACACCCGACGTCGTCTTCCCGATTCTCTCGGCGAATCACGACCCCAGGCCTTCACGGACTACAGGATGATTGGTTTGGCACCAGGTAACCACATTCGGTCACATACCAAGGATACGCCAGCTCACCCGGATCCACTGTACGGGACCGGAATCAACCGGACCCGAATCGCTGAACCCATCACCTCCCGTCAAACGTCCCTTACGGTCACCCGCCGGGCGCGGCCGTTTGTTTCGTTTCACGGAGCGACGGACCCCTTCCGGGCACTCGGACCGTTCGCACGCGAACGCCCCGAGGCTTATCCTCGACTCTATGACCATGGAAACAACCGAATCCGCGAAACCGTCCTTGCCGGACGAACATCATTCCCCGGCCGCACAACGTGCGAATCCGGAAAACTGGCTATAAACTAGACCGAACGCCCGCATTGGCGCGTCGGACTTCGATTGCCCCCATTACCATTCTCAAAGACCGCTGGTCTCAAAACGAAAATTTCCGTCTTTCAACCTCAACCGCACCCACGACAATCAACGTCGCGGATCTTGCACAACCGGCCGATTACGTATCGGCCAACCGGATCGGGAGGCTCTCGCCCATCCGATCATCAACGATAGCTACCAGCGATAGTGGGCGAACGCCTTATTGGCATCGGCCATCTTGTGGGTGTCTTCTTTCTTCTTGACCGACGTACCGGTATTGTTAAACGCATCAAAGAGCTCGAGGGAGAGGCGCTCGCCCATGGAGTGGCCGGCCCGGCCGCGAGCGGCGTCGATGATCCAGCGCATGGCAAGGGCTTCGCGACGGGTGTCGCGGATTTCGATCGGCACCTGGTAAGTCGCACCGCCAACCCGGCGGGATTTGACCTCGACGGCCGGCTTTACGTTGTCGAGAGCCTTGAGGAAAATCTCGAGAGGTTCCTTTTCCGGATTCTTTTCTTTGAGGATATCCATCGCATCATAGAGAACCTTCTCCGCGACGAGACGTTTACCCTGCCACATCATGCGCTTGACGAACTTAGAAACGATCACGCTATTGTATTTCGCGTCCGCAAGAATCGGACGGGCGATAGTCTTGGCTTTTCTTCCCATTTTATCCTTCCCTACGCTTTCGGCCGCTTGGCGCCGTATTTTGACCGACCTTTCTTGCGGTCTTCGACACCCAAGGTATCCTTGGCGCCGCGGATGATATGGTAACGAACGCCCGGGAGGTCTTTTACACGACCGCCACGGATAAGCACCACGGAGTGCTCCTGAAGATTATGCCCAACGCCGGGGATATAGGCGGTAACTTCAACTCCATTCGTCAAACGTACACGAGCTACCTTCCGCAAGGCCGAATTAGGCTTTTTCGGGGTAACGGTCATAACCCTGGTGCACACGCCGCGCTTCTGAGGGCAGGACTGAAGCGCCGGTGCTTTCGTCTTCGAGCGAACGGTCTTTCGCCCGAAACGCACAAGCTGATTAATTGTAGGCATTTACCTAAACACTCCCTTTCGCTATTGCCGATGGACTCGAGACTTCAGGCCCGGCCCACAAAAATCCACATAATGCAGGTACTGACAATACCGCGCCCGGGCCGAATTGTCAATACCTCCATCCTTTACTCTTCCGGCGTGACGAGTTCGTCGACCGGCTCGTCCTCGACCTGATCCGAAATCTCTTCCTCGTCCAGGTCGATATGAACCGGAGCCTGTTCCTTCTCGATCCGCTTGCGCTCGAGCACCTTCTCCATGTAGGCGTCCAGATCCTCGTGGTTCTGGTCGTAGAGCTTGACCGAACGGTAGGTCTTGAGTCCCGTTCCGGCGGGAATCAGGTGGCCGATGAGGACGTTCTCCTTCAGGCCGTGCAGGGGATCGACCGAGCCGGCGATGGAAGCGTTCGTCAGGACCCTCGTCGTCTCCTGGAAGGAGGCCGCCGAGATGAACGAATCGATATTGAGCGAGGCCCGCGTGATGCCGAGAAGCACGGGCCGTCCGACGGCCGGCTGGCCGCCTTCCGCGATGACCCTCGCGTTCTCCTCGTTGAACTTGAACTTGTCGATCTGCTGGCCATAGATGAACCGGGTATCTCCGACGTACACGATCTCGACCTTTCTCATCATCTGGCGGATGATGATGCCGATGTGCTTGTCGTTGATGTTGACGCCCTGGAGCCGGTAGACGGCCTGGACTTCGTTCATCAGGTAGCTCTGCAGGGCGTTCTCGCCCAGGATATGGAGCACGTCCTGGGGAACGACGTTTCCGTCGCAGAGCTGCTCGCCGGCCTCCACGGTATCACCGTCGCGCACGAGGAGCCTTCGGCCCATCGGTACGAGGTGCTTGAATTCCTTGGTGAAGGCGTCCCTGATGATGATGACCCGCTTGCCCTTCACGATACCCTTGAACTGGACGGCGCCCGTGATCTGGGCGAGGACGCTCTGGACCTTGGGCTTGCGCGCCTCGAAGAGCTCGCCGACCCTCGGCAGACCTCCCGTGATATCCTTGGTCTTCGCGCTCTCTTTGAGCTGCTTGGCGAGGATCTTTCCGGCCTTGACCGCCTCGTTGTCGTCGACGTTGAGGTAGGCTCCGCCCGGTATGTAATAGGTCACGAGCTCGTTGCCGCTCTCGTCCGAGACGATGAGGCGGGGCTGCTTGGTCTCGATCCCGAACTCGGCGATCCGCTTTTCGATGTTGCCCGTATCCTCGTTCACTTCCTCTTTCAGGGTCGTGCCGGGGATGATGTCCTCGTAATGCACCCAGCCGTCGGCCTCGGCGATGATCGGCTCGGAGAAGGGGTCGAAGGAGGCGATCGTCTCGCCCGATTTCATGACCTGGCCTTCTTTAACCACCACCTCGGCGCCGTTTCTGATGTCGAGTTTCTGTTCCTGGGCGACGAGAAGGAGCCTGTCTCCCACCTTCCGGACGTAGGCGATCTCGGTGGAGGGAACCACCTCGCCTTCCCGCTTCATCAGGGGTTCGCCCTTGATGACGCGCTGCTCGTCCTTCACCAGGAGCTTGTCGCCCTTCTTGATCTCGATCGAGGACAGGATCTTGTGGCCGAGGATGAAGCCCTTGCGGGTGAACAGCTTGGCGCCGTTCGTCATCTCGACATGGGATCCGGTGATCGTCTTGATGAAAAAAGGATACTTGAGGTAGGTCTTGTTCTCTTCGGAAACCTTGGTCGCCGCGCCTCCGATATGGAAGGTACGCATCGTCAGCTG
>DBTK01000035.1:1590-2041 GCA_002307015.1 Spirochaetaceae bacterium UBA1318 | reverse complement strand
GACTGGGCCGCGATGATGCCGACCGCCTCGCCGATGTTGACGATGCGGTTCGTGGCAAGGTTCCGCCCGTAGCACTTCATGCACACGCCGTGCTTCGCCTCGCAGGTGAGGACGGTGCGCACGCGGACGGCCTCGATGCCGGCCGCCTCGATGGCGTCGGCGATATCCTCGGTGACTTCCTGGTTGACGTCGACGATGATCTCGGCCGTGATCGGGTGCTTGACCCGCTCGAGGGTGAAACGCCCGATGATTCGCTCTTTCAGGGTCTCGATAACGTCCTCGCCGTCCTTGATGGCCCTCTGCTCGAGTCCGTTGATGGTGCCGCAGTCCTCTTCGTTGACGACCACGTCCTGGGCGATGTCGACCAGGCGCCGCGTCAGGTAGCCGGCATCTGCCGTCTTGAGTGCGGTATCGGCGAGACCCTTTCGGGCGCCGTTCGTCGAGATGAAGA
>DBTK01000035.1:0-1344 GCA_002307015.1 Spirochaetaceae bacterium UBA1318 | reverse complement strand
CGTTCGTCGAGATGAAGAACTCGATAACCGAAAGACCTTCCTTGAAATTGGAGCGGATCGGGAGCTCGATGATGTCTCCGGAAGGCTTGGCCATGAGGCCTCGCATGCCGGCGAGCTGGCGGATCTGGTTGCGGCTTCCTCGGGCGCCCGAATGGGCCATGACGTAGATGTTGTTGAACCCGCCGAGGTCGGCCTCGAGGGTCTTCATCATCACGTTGGTGAGATCCTCGTTCGTCTTGGACCAGACCTCGACGACGCGGTTGTAGCGCTCTTCCTGGGTGATGTGGCCCTGGCGGTACTGGCCCTGGATCGAATCGACCTCCTTGTTGGCGGCCTCGATCATCGATTCCTTTTCCTTCGGGACGATGATGTCGTTCATGCCGATGGAGGCGCCGAACAGGGTCGCGTACTTGAATCCCGTGTCCTTGATGCAATCGAGCATCTTCACGCAGATGTAGGGGCCGTTCACCTTGTACACGCGCTCGATGAGCTTGCGGAGTTCCTTGTCGCCCATGGGATAGTTGAGGTAGCCGATCTCGGAGGGCATGGCCTCGTTCAGGATGAGGCGGCCGGCCGTGGTTTCCAGAATCTTTCCTTTATACGTCACCTTGATGAGGGCGGCGTAATCGAGGGATCCGGAATCGACGGCCATCATGACCTCGTCGAAGCCCGAGTAGCGCCTGCCGGTTCCCTTGGATCCGGCCTTCACCATGGTGAGGAAGGCGATGCCGAGAACCATGTCCTGGGACGGGAACACGATGGTCTGGCCGTTCGCCGGGTTGAGCAGGTTCCGGGCCGAAAGCATGAGCATCCAGCATTCCATCTGGGCTGCGTGGGTCAGCGGAACGTGGACGGCCATCTGGTCGCCGTCGAAGTCGGCGTTGAAGGCGTGGCAGACGAGGGGATGAAGCTTGATGGCCTTGCCCTCGACGAGGACGGGCTCGAAGGCCTGGATACCGAGGCGGTGGAGGGTCGGCGCCCGGTTCAGCATGACCGGATGTTCCTTCACCACCTCGTCGAGGACGGCGTACACCTCGGGGGTCTCGGACTCGACGAGGGTCTTCGCACGCTTGATGTTGTAGACGACATCCTTCTCGACGAGCTTCTTCATGATGAAGGGCTTGAAAAGCTCGAGGGCCATCTTCGTGGGAAGTCCGCACTGCCAGATGTTGAGTTCGGGGCCGACGACGATGACGGAACGGCCGGAGTAATCGACGCGCTTTCCGAGGAGGTTCTGCCGGAACCGGCCCTGCTTGCCCTTAAGCATGTCCGAGAGGGACTTGAGCGGACGGTTCGAGGCACCCTTCACGACGCGCTTTTTCTTCGAGTTGTCGAAGAGGGCGT
>DBTK01000059.1:27932-30405 GCA_002307015.1 Spirochaetaceae bacterium UBA1318 | reverse complement strand
GTGAGGGGTGAGGGGAAAAGATAGCGCGCAGCGCGACGATGTCAAGGAAATTTTCGAGAACCGCGTTGATTTCACGAAAGATTCCCCGGATATCGCCGATGCTCCGCTCACCCCTCACTCCTCACCGCTCACTTCTTAAATCCGTTCACCCCTCACTCCTCACCGCTCACTTCTTAAATCCGTTCACCCCTAACCCTCACCGTTCACCTCCCGTGGATTCGATACAATTATGCAGCTATTCATCACAAAGCCTTTACCTTGCCGCTGAAATCTGATAAAAATGAGAAGAACCTGTATTTTTATGCATTTCAACCCGTGGAGGATAGGATGAAGAAAGCGCTTTCGTTCATTGCAGGACTCTTGTGCCTGGCCCTTCTCGCCGGATGTGCGGCGAAGGATACCAAGGATGCTTCCCTCGGCAAGATCAAGGCGAAGGGCAGCTTCGTCGTCGGACTGGACGACAGTTTTCCGCCGATGGGATTCCGCGGCGATTCGGGAGAGATCGTCGGCTTCGACATCGACCTCGCCAAAGAGGCGGCGAAGCGCCTGGGCGTCAAGGTCGAGTTCAAGCCGGTCGACTGGGACGGGGTCATCATGAGCCTCGACAAGGGCGACATCGACGTGATCTGGAACGGACTGACGATCACCGACGAGCGGAAGCAGAAGATCGCCTTCTCCAAGGTCTACCTCGAGAACCGCCAGATCGTCGTCGTCAAAGCCGATTCGAAGATCGCCGACAAGGCCTCCCTCGCAGGCAAGAACGTCGGCCTCCAGATGGGTTCCTCGAGCGAAGAGGCCCTCGCGAAGGATACCGCGACGGCCGCGAGCATCAAGAACATCCGCAAGTACTCGAACAACACCGAGGCCCTCCTCGACCTCGCCGCGGGCAGGATCGACGCCGTCGTGGTGGACGAGGTGGTCGGCCGGTACTATATCTCCAAGAAGCCCGGGATCTACAAGGTTCTCGCCGACAATTTCGGGAACGAGACCTACGGCGTCGGCTTCAGGACCAAGGACGTTTCCTTCCGCGAGGCGATCGACAAGGCCCTGGACGACATGAAGGCCGACGGTACCGCAGACGCGATCTCGGTGACCTGGTTCGGCGAGAAGATCATCACCAAATAGGGAACGATTACCAACAAGCTTCGAGGAACAACCCTGAAACCCAACGTACCGAAACCGTGAAGGGATCGGTACGTTTTATCGTCCATGCGAAGATAAGGATCCGGACGTGCAGCCAGACTATATAATGAAGACCTTCCTCTACATCCTTCAGGGCTGCGGACTGACCCTGGAACTCTATGCCGTCACCGCCCTCTTCTCGGTCCCGCTGGCCGTCGTCTTCGCCCTGGGACGGGTATCGGGGGGACGCGCGCTCAAGCGCGCCCTCGAGATCTACTCCTGGATATTCAGGGGCACGCCCCTCCTCCTCCAGCTCTTCTTCACCTACTACGGGCTCTCGATCTTCGGCATCTCGCTCTCGCCCTTCCTCGCGGCATCGATCACCTTCATCGTCAACTACGCCGCCTACCTGATGGAGATCTTCAGGGCCGGGATCGAATCGATAGACAAGGGCCAGTACGAGGCTGCCCGCGCCCTCAACATGACCTACTGGCAGACGATGCGCCGCATCATCCTGCCCCAGACCATCAAGCGCGTCCTGCCCCCGGTGAGCAACGAGGCGATCACCCTGATCAAGGACACCGCCCTCGTCGTCGTCATCGGCATGGGCGACCTGCTCCGTTCCGCAAAGGAAATTTTCACCCGAGATTTCACCATTACCCCCTTCGTCGTCGCCGCGGCGATCTACCTCGGCCTCACTTCCCTTGTCGTGATGGGTTTCCGGAAGCTCGAAAAAAGGTACGCGGTCTATGACTGAGAACGGCACGCCGACCGCAGAACA
The DNA here is from genome assembly GCA_002307015.1 of Spirochaetaceae bacterium UBA1318. GTDB lineage: Bacteria > Spirochaetota > Spirochaetia > Treponematales > UBA1318 > UBA1318. The sequence continues at coordinate 28,502 of DBTK01000059.1, read as the reverse complement.
TGAGTCCGCAGCAACACGAAAAGGGGAAGCGTCCATGTCCATGATCCGCGTCGAAAAGGTCACCAAAACTTTCGGAAAACTCAAGGCGCTCAAGGACGTCAGCCTCTCGGTCGAAAAGGGCGAGGTGATTTCCGTGATCGGCCCCTCGGGCTCCGGGAAAAGCACCCTCCTGCGCTGCATCAACCGTCTGGAGAGGATCCAGCGGGGAACGATCGAGATCGAGGGTCGCGCCATCGCGAAGCTCGGAGCGAACGGGCAGCAGCTCCACGTTCCGGAAAAGGAGATCAGGGAGATCTGCCACAAGACCGGCATGGTCTTCCAGCATTTCAACCTCTTCCCCCACCTCACCGTCCTCGAGAACCTGATCGAGGCTCCGATGACCGTGAACGGGACGAAACGGGCCGATGCCGAGAAGATGGCCCTCGATCTTCTCGACCAGGTCGGGCTTTCGGACAAGAAGGACGTATACCCCTCCAGGATCTCGGGAGGACAGAAGCAGCGGGTCGCGATAGCCCGGGCCCTGGGGATGAATCCCGACATCCTCCTCTGCGACGAGCCGACCTCGGCCCT
>DBTK01000059.1:20737-27686 GCA_002307015.1 Spirochaetaceae bacterium UBA1318 | reverse complement strand
GCCGACCTCGGCCCTCGACCCGGAGCTGGTGGGCGAGGTTCTCGAGGTGCTGGCAAAGCTCGCGAAGAAACGCATGACGATGCTGATCGTCACCCACGAGATGAATTTCGCGAGGGAGATATCCGATCGGGTGGTTTTCATGGACGAGGGAAGCATCCTCGAGGACTCGTCGCCGGAGAGGATTTTCAACAATCCTGAACATCCCCGCGTTCGCACCTTTCTGGATAAAATGCTCAAAAACTGATTTTTCCCGATGATTTTCACATCCCCGACGGCCTTCGGGGACATTTACAGCACTAAACGCCTCATTTTTTAGACATACATGTCTTGTTATGTAGACAATTCCGTTTGCTTGACATACTATACGTTTAGGCGACCATTCAGGATGCCTAAAAGAAAAGAGGAGGAATTTCATGAAAAAGCTACTCATGGTTCTTGTAGCCCTCGCGCTCGTGTTCGCGATCGCAGGCTGCAACAAAGCCCCGGTAAAGCCGAAAATTGGCGTCGCGATCTATAAATTCGACGACACCTTCATGTCCTATGTCCGCAACCAGATCGAAGCGGCCGCGAAGGACAAGATCGAACTCTCCGTCCAGGACAGCCAGTACGATCAGCCGAAGCAGAACGACCAGGTCGACCAGTTCCTGACCCAGGGTGCGACCGCCCTCGCCATCAACCTCGTTGATCCGTCCGCCGTCTCCGTCATCATGGACAAGGCGAAAGCCAAGAAGATCCCGCTCGTTCTCTTCAACCGCGAGCCCGATGCCGCCGACATGGCGAAATGGGACAAGGTCTACTACGTCGGAGCGAAGGCTCAGCAGTCCGGTACGATGCAGGGCGAGATCGTCGTCGCGTACTGGAAGGCCCATCCCGAAGCAGACCTCAACAAGGACGGCAAGCTCCAGTACGTCATGCTGATGGGCGATCCCTCCAACACCGACGCGAAGTTCCGCACCGAGTTCTCGATCAAGGCCGTCGAAGACGCCGGGATCAAGACCGAGAAGCTCGCCGAAGACACCGCCATGTGGGACCGCGTCAAGGCCCAGGAAAAGATGGCCGCCTTCCTCACCGCCAACAAGGGCAAGATCGAGGTTGTGTTCGCCAATAACGACGACATGGGTCTGGGCGCCATCGAGGCTCTCAAGGCCGCCGGATACTTCAAGGGTAAAAAGTACATGCCGGTCGTCTCCGTCGACGCCACCCCGCCCGCTCTCGACGCTCTCGAGCAGGGCACCCTTCTCGGAACCGTCCTGAACGACGCCGTGAAGCAGGGCCAGGCCACCTACGACCTCGCGTTCGCTCTCGCCACCGGAGCCAAGGAAATCAAGTCCGATGTCGCCCCGCTCGCCAAGGCCGACGGCACCGTCGACCCGACCGGAAAGTACATCTGGGTTCCGTACGTGAAGGTCACCAAGGAAAACTACAAGGATTTCAAGAAATAACGATTCCCGCCTTCGAGGGATTCACTTGATTTCCTAAACGAACAGGGTGTGCGCGTCAAGCGTGCACCCTGTTTTACATTACTGCGACGGAGGTATCCGTACGATGAGCGGCAACGAATTCATCCTGGAGATGAAAAACATCTCCAAAAACTTCCCGGGCGTTAAAGCTCTCGACGATGTTTCCCTCAGGGTGCGGCCCGGTTCGGTGCACGCGCTGATGGGGGAAAACGGGGCGGGAAAGTCCACGCTGATGAAATGCCTGTTCGGTATCTACCAGGCCGATGGAGGCGAGATAATACTGGACGGAAAGCCCGTTTCGTTCGCCAATACCAAACAGGCCCTCGATGCAGGAATTTCCATGATCCAGCAGGAGCTCTTGCCCGTTCCCCAGCGGAGCGTCATGGAGAATTTCTGGCTTGGCCGTTTTCCCGTAAAAAATTACGGTCTCGTCAGGCTGGTAGATCATAAAAAAATGTACGCCGATACGAAGGCGGTCTTCGATGATCTCAAGATGGACATCAGTCCGAACACCAAGGTCATCAACCTTTCCGTATCGAAAATCCAGTCGATGGAGATCGCGCAGGCGGTTTCCTACCATTCGAAAGTCATCATCATGGACGAGCCAACCTCCTCACTCACCGAGAACGAGGTCGCGCACCTCTTCACCATCATCCGGAAGCTGAGAAGCGAAGGCGTCTCGATTATCTATATATCCCACAAGATCGAGGAGATTCTCGAAATCTCCGATGAAGTCACGATCATGAGGGACGGCAAGCATATCGGCACCTACCCCGACAAGGAACTCACCACCGAGCTGATCATCAACAGGATGGTCGGAAGGACCCTCACCAACCGCTTTCCCCCGCGGGAGAACAAGCCCGGCGAGGTTTTTCTCAAGGTGGAGAACTACACCTCGACGGTGGAACGATCATTCAAGGACGTTTCCTTCGAGGTCAGGCGGGGAGAGATCTTCGGCATCGGAGGTCTCGTCGGCGCCCAGCGAAGCGAACTCGTCGAATCCCTGTTCGGCCTGCGCGGCGTGAAAAGCGGAACGATTTCCATCAATGGCAAAACGGCCGTCATCACGAACCCGATCCAGGCGAAGAAGTACAGGATCGCCCTCCTCACCGAGGAGAGGAGGACGACCGGGATTTTCCCCGTCCTTTCCGTGCTGGACAACACCCTCATCGCGAACCTGGACCACTACGTCCGCAAGTCCCGCCTGCTCGACCGGAAGCGGGGCGACAAGGACGCGAAGGACAGCATCGAGAAGCTCAGGGTGAAAACCCCGTCGGCGGCGACCCATATCGAGAACCTCTCAGGCGGAAACCAGCAGAAGGTCATCGTCGCCCGGTGGCTCCTCACCGAACCCGATATCCTCATCCTCGACGAACCGACCCGCGGCATCGACGTCGGCGCGAAATACGAGATCTACTCGATCATCGCCGACCTCGCGAAAAGCGGAAAGACGATCATCATGATCTCGTCGGAAATGCCGGAGCTCATCGGCATGTCCGACCGCATCATGGTCATGTGCGAAGGCCGGGTTACCGGAATTCTCGACGGAAAAAAAGCGACCCAGGAGCAAATCATCACGCTCGCGACGCAATTCATGTAACAGGGAGACTACCATGAAGAATACTGAATCACCCGGCCTGAGTGAGCGGTTCAATGCACGCTCGATTCGGGAATTCTCGAGCAAGAACGCGATAGTCCTCGTACTGATCGGACTCGTCGTCTTTATCGGTTTCGTCCAATCGAGCTTCCTTTCGCTCGACAACCTCGTCAACATCCTCCGAATCTCCTCGGTGAGACTCATCATCGCGCTTGGATGCGGCGGCATCCTGATCACCGCAGGCACCGACCTTTCCGCGGGACGCACCGTCGGGCTCGCCGCGGTCATCGTCGCCTCCCTCGTGCAGAGGCCGGACTACGCGAGCAAGATATTCCCGAGTCTGCCCTACCTCCCGCTCTTCCTCCCGATTCTCGCGGGAGTGGCGGCCGGACTCATCGTCGGCATCATCAACGGCTTCGTGGTCGCCTTCCTCAAGGTTCCGCCCTTCATCGCGACCCTCGGCACGATGGTCATCGCGCAGGGAGCCTCCTCGCTTTACGTCGACAGGCCGCCTCGCGGCGCCCAGCCGATCGGAGGACTCCGCGGCGATTTCACCGATCTCGGAACGGGGTCGCTCGGCTTCAACGATACCTGGGCGATACCGACCATCATCCTGATCGCGTTCGTGATCTTTTTCCTCTACTGGGTCATGTTGAACAAGACGAGACTGGGCAAGAACATCTACGCGATCGGCGGCAACCTCAACGCGGCGGTCGTTTCGGGCGTCAACGTCAAAAAGAACCTCATCACGGTCTATGTGCTGGGCGGCATTCTCTACGGCCTCGCCGGCGTTCTCCTCGCCGCGCGCTCGGGCGGCGCGACCAACAACTACGGCCAGATGTACGAGCTTGACGCCATCGCGGCGGCGGTCATCGGCGGCGTATCGACGAACGGCGGTATCGGAACCGCGGGAGGCATCCTCACCGGCGTCCTGATATTCGAGGTCCTCAACAACGGCCTCGTCGTCCTCGGCGTTTCGGCCTACTGGCAGATGGTCGTCAAGGGCATCATCATCGTTTCGGCGGTAGCCCTCGACATCCGGAAATACACCAAGAAACGGTAACTCGCGTCTTCGAACTACCGGCGGCCCCTTCTTGAAGAGGTCGCCATTTTTTTACGGGAGGCTCCCATGGACTACGACCGCCGCCATTTCGCCCTGCTCGCCCGCTACAACAGCACGGCCAATCGGGCCCTCGTCGGGTTCCTTTCCTCGTTGCCGGATGGAGAGTGGTCGAGGCCCCACGGTTCCTATTTTACCTCGCTCCAGGGCATCCTCGACCACGTGATCACGTGCGACATCAACTGGCTCCGTCGCTTCCGGGAGATTTTCGCCGACGACGAAGCCCTCAACCGGCCCAGGCTCACTCCCCCCGGCCACGTATGGACCGAGGTGAGCTTCCCGGACTTCGGCGAGTATCGCCGCAATCGGTCCCTGGTCGACGTCATTTTCGAGGAATGGATATCGACGGCCGACACCTCCCGCTTCGGCGAGGTGCTCACCTACGCCGATTCCCACGGTCATCCGAAGAGCTACTATTTCAGGGACGCCCTCGACCACGTATTCAATCACCAGACCCATCACCGCGGCCAGGTTTCGCAGATCCTGGACGAGCTCGGGATCCTTCACGATTTCTCGAACCTGATCGACGTGGCCGAGCAGCCGCTGCCATGAACCCCGGGGCCTCCCGGCCGAGGCCTCATTCGGGAAGCCATCATGGATCGATTTCGTCATCGTTCTCGAAATATGCACCTTTTATGACGCCGATGGCGAATCGCCCCTTGACATTTGCATAAATATGCACAAAACTGACTTCAGGTGTATATGAACCGAAAAATTGTTCTCCCCGCCAGACTTAGCGCACTCTCCCTTCTCGCCCTCGACGGGCTCCTTCTTAGCCTAAGCCTTAGCATCCTCGGCCGGGGGGTAACGCGATCGTGACCTGATAGGTTCGTGATCGGGAAACTGAAGCCCGCGGCCGGAAACGGTTCGCGGGCTTTTTTATTGCCAAAGGAGGAATCATGTCAAAGTATCGCCCGTTCCAGGGCATCGCGATGGAAAAAAGGCGCTGGCCGGACAGGACCATCGAGAAGGCGCCGATGTGGTGCTCGGTCGACCTGAGGGACGGCAACCAGGCCCTGGTGAATCCGATGGGCATCGAGCAGAAGCTCGCACTGTTCGACCTCCTCGTCAAGATCGGCTTCAAGGAGATCGAGGTCGGCTTCCCCTCGGCGAGCCAGATCGAGTTCGACTTCATCAGGAGGCTGATCGAGGAAAGCCGCATCCCGGACGACGTCACGATCCAGGTCCTCTGCCAGGCGAGGAAGCACCTGGTGGACAGGACCTTCGAGAGCCTCGCAGGGGCGAAGAAGGCCGTCTTCCACATCTACAACTCGACCTCGCCCGCGCACCGGAAGTACACCTTCAACATGACCAAGGCCCAAATCGTGGACGTCGCCGTCGAGGGGGTCAAGATGGTGAAGTCCTGCCTTCCCCAGGCGGGAAAGACCGACATCGTCCTCGAATACTCCCCCGAGAGCTTCTCGAGCACGGAGCCCGACTTCGCCCTCGAGGTCTGCGAGGCCGTCATCGCCGAATGGAAGCCGACCCGCGAGCGCAGGATCATCCTGAACCTTCCCTCCACGGTCGAGTGCTCGACGCCGAACGGCTACGCCGACCAGATCGAGTGGATGATCGACCACTTCTCCGACCGGAAGTCCATCATCGTGAGCCTCCACCCCCACAACGACCGGGGCACCGGCATTGCCGCCGCCGAGCTCGGCCTCCTCGCCGGAGCCGACCGCATCGAGGGAACCCTGTTCGGCAACGGCGAGAGGACGGGAAACCTCGACATCATGGCGATGGCCCTCAACATGTACACCCAGGGCGTCGATTCGAGGCTCGACTTCACTTCTCTCACCGAGATCGCCGTCGAGTACGAGAAGTTCACCGGCATGCCGATCCATCCCCGCCACCCCTACGCGGGGGAACTCGTGTTCACCGCGTTCTCGGGATCCCACCAGGACGCGATCAAAAAGGCCCTCGACGCGAGGGCGACCCTGAACGATCCCGACGCCCTCTGGGACGTTCCCTACCTGCCGATCGACCCCAAGGACGTCGGGAGGACCTACGAGGCCATCATCCGGATCAACAGCCAGAGCGGAAAGGGCGGCGTCGCCTGGATACTGAAGGAAAGGTACGGCCTCGACCTGCCCAAGGCGATGCACCCCGAGGTGGGCGCCTTCATGAACGCCCAGGCCGACAGGCTCGGCGTCGAGCTCAAGCCCGAGGAGATCTGGGCACGCTTCGGCGAGCGCTACCTGAACCAGGACGGCCCGGTCGTGCTCAAGGAGATCACCGAACGAGCCCGCGTCGGTTCGGGAAAGCGCTCCACCTGGGACGCCGAGATCACGGTTTCGGGGAAGGGATTCCTCGTCGCGGGAACGGGCACCGGCCCGATCGACGCCTTCGTCGAGGGGCTGAAATCGGCGGGGGTGGACGGGTTCAAGGTGACGGCCTTCCACGAGCACGCCCTGACCCAGGGATCGGACTCTCTCGCGGCGGCCTACGTCGAGATCGAGAGGACGGACGGTAAGCGCTTCTGGGGCTGCGGCCTCGACGCGAGCATCGCGGACTCGGGCGTCATGGCCGTCGTGAGCGCGGTGAACCTCTCGCTGAAGTAGGACCCGGCGCGGGACCGCGACCTGCATGGCGGCCGCGGCCTGCCGAACGGCCCCCCGGGTAGCCTCGCGCCGCGCACCGTCCCGGGCGGTCAGCTTTCCAGGGTGTCCCGCTCGGTGAGGGACGGGAAGAGTTTCATCCAGAGGAGGACGACCACGATGGTGCCGAAGCCGCCGATCAGCACGGCGGGCATCGCCCCGAACCAGGCCGCGG
>DBTK01000059.1:6425-20411 GCA_002307015.1 Spirochaetaceae bacterium UBA1318 | reverse complement strand
CGCTCACCCGGCCGCGCATCTCGTCGGGGGTTTCCATCTGGACGAGGGAGGAGCGGATGACGACGCTGATGACGTCGGCCGCGCCGAGGATGACGAGGGCCGCGAGGGACACCCAGAACCAGTGGGAGAGGCCGAAGCCGATCGTCGCGATGCCGAAGACGATGACGGCGTAGAACATGGTCCGGCCGACGCGGCGTTTCAGCGGGCGCCTGGCGAGGACGACGGACATCAGCAGGGCCCCGATCGCGGGCGCCGAGCGCAGCAGGCCGAGGCCCCACGGCCCGGTATGGAGGACGTCCCTGGCGAAGATCGGAAGAAGGGCCGTGGCTCCCCCGAGAAGGACGGCGAAGAGGTCGAGGGATATCGCGCCAAGGATTGCGGGACGGCCCCTGATGAAGGTGATCCCGGCGAATATCGAGGAGAGGCTCGCGGGTTCCCGTTTCTGGGCCGCGCGGGTGATCCTGATGCACGAAACGAGGATGCTCGAGGTGAGGAAGAGAACCCCGGCGACGGCGTAGACGATCGTCGGGCCGATCGCGTAAAGGATGCCGCCGAGGGCCGGCCCGAGGATCGAGGCGGTCTGGAAGGCCGAAGCCGCCCAGGCCGTCGCCTTCGGGAAGTTCTCCGTCGACACGAGACCGGGGAGGAGGGCCTGCATCGAGGGGCCCTCGAAGGCGTGGGTGGCACCGAAGACGAAGACGATGGCGAGGATGCTCTCCTTGGTGAGCCAGCCGCCGAGGCTCCCGGCGGCGAGAACGGCCGCGCCGGCGGCTTCGAGCATCTGGCAGGTGCGCACGATGGCGCGTCGGTCGTAGCGGTCGGCCGCATGGCCGACGACGAGGGTCAGGAGGAACATCGGCACGAACTGGGCGAGGCCGACGAGGCCCAGGTAGAAGGCGCTGCCGGTGATCGAGTAGATCTGCCAGCCGACGGCGACGGCCATCATCTGGGATGCCAGGGTACCGAAGACCCGCGCGAACCAGAAAAGCGCGAACGGTGCCTGGCGAAGCATGGACTGCCCGCCTGCGGTGCGGGGCTCTGCAGAAGACACGTGGTGACTCATTAACTCCTCGGTGTAAATCAGGACTCAAGTATCGACAGGGTAGCCGGATGGCGAAAATAGTCAATACCGGATCATCCCGGCATTCCCCGCCGTGGTCGGTTGGAAATCCACGTGAATACCGTCATGAAATCCGGAAAAAACTCGATATACTATATAGGTAAGCTCGTAAAATCCGTCGGGTTTTTCGGGCTCACCTGAGGATAGCAGCGGAATCCCTTGCGCGCCGGAAGCCCATTCAGCCATGTGAAAGAGATCCGCCTGGAGGCTTAAATGAAATTAAAATCCCTGATCGCCGTTCTTCCGGTAATCGCGCTCCTGGCATCCTGTGATCTTTCCTTCGGTTCCAAGTCGTCATCCACCCGCTCGACCATGTCAAGCGGGGACGTTTCCAGTTTCCAGACGGTGTTCATGTCGAGCTATTTCGCCGAACGGGGAAATGTCGCCACAAGCGCCAGGGCCCTCACCCCCTTCCTCACGGTGAGATCGAAAAACGGCGGCAAGGCAACGGTGCCCGTGGCGACGCTGGCGAATACGACCTTCGCTACGCTCGTTTCGTCATCCGCATCGGCGCCGGTATCAATCACGGGGGACTATCCCGAACCGGGACAGAAAACGACATTCACCGTGAAAACCTACGATCCGGGAAACAACGTCTACGATGTCACGGCGACGACGACCTACACGACCAGCGCCACCGAAACCAGAAAATCCTACGTGGAAGAATACTACGTTCGCGACATCGGCAAGAACAGTTCGGGCTTTTTCGATACCGCTTCCCCGGACCTTGTCTGGACCATCGACGATCCCGTCGTGAAATACTCGAGCGGTTCCTGGACCCAGGACCAGAGCGCCCGGGTCAAGATGGTGCTGACCTTCACGGACGGAACGGTGCGAAACGAAACGATCGTATCGTCCTCGCTCTCGGGCGGAAAGAAGTTCGATCCGACCGCATTTGATGTCGCTACGGGCTCGTACGACCTGAGCCAGGCCTTCATTCCGAAGGAAACGACCGACGCCACCGTAATGTTCTCCTCGATCGTGATCTACGACGTGACCCCGTCCACGTCCTACAACTACTGGTTCTGGTCCGGCACGAACGCCCAGACGATCCTCGGCATCCGGTACTACACCGAGGTCGCCAATCCCACGGCGAGTACCTACACCGCCTATACGGCGAGTTTCGAGAAGGCCGTCTCCACCCTCACGACGACGGGGGGGAGCTTCGCGGGGACGCTCGCGAACGTGTACTCGGGCTCGACCTTCGATACCCTCGCCGAGACCGTGCTCCGCCAGCGGGTCGTCTATGGTCTTGCGCAGAGCACGACGACTCCCTCGTACTACATCGCCGATTCATCCACGGCAGGCGCGATGACGACGAAAATTCAGACCCGCGTCGTCAACATCACCGGCAAAAAGGATTTCTACCTCACCCAGCTCGACAGCGACGCCGCGACGCTTTCCGACTTGACCTCGACCGTCTACATCCCCACCGGCAACGTGTCGGAGATTCTCGCGGCGAGCACGGATTCGACGACACTGTCCTTCGCAAGGACGCAGCAGATTACCCCGGCCACCGGCACCCTGCCCTTCGCGGTGGCGACCACCGATGTAGCCGGCCTCGGTTCGCTTGGGACGGTGTATACCTCGATCACCGAGGGATACACCGTTCAGGCGGTTTCCTCAACCGCGAACCTGCCGACCTCCAACGTCATCTCGACGGCCAACACCGAGTGGAGTTTCAACGGCCAACAAGTCGCGGGAACCCAGATCGCGCCCGCATCGCTTCCCGTCCTCACGACGAAGGGTACGGTCGAGGCCTGGGTATACATCAACACGATGACCGATACGATGGGCATCATCCACAAGGGCACGAGCGCCGCTTTTACCGACGAGGCCTACTCCATGCAGGGTTGGGGTTCGACCGGCCAGATCGGGTTCCTCATCGACAACCCCGGCGGCGCCTACGACATCGCGCTGAGCAACGTCAACCTCAACACGAAGAAGTGGTACTACCTCGTCGGAACCTGGGATATAACGGCCACGAAACCCTCTATAAACCTCTACATCAACGGTGCCCTGTCCGGATCAAATACCACGCTTTCCAATACCAAGACGAAGGGTGCGGCGGACGCCTCGACGATCGGCCTGATGGTCGGATCCCAGCTGCCCACGAGCTACAGCACGACCTACGGATATTTCGGGGTGAACGGCAAGATCATGGGCGTGAACCTGAGTCAAACCCCGATGTCGGCAAAAGAAGTCGCCGACAAGTATGCTAAGTACAAGGATTCGACGGCGAACTGGTAGCCCCCGAGCCGGCGGGAAAAGCCCGACCGAAATTCGATAGCCTGGACCGCCCGCAACCGGGGCGGTTTTTTTGCGCCGGGGAACGGGGCTACTCGGCAGATCCGGCGTAGATGATGCGGTCGAACCTGCCCATGTCGAAGAGGAGGAAGCGGTAGGCGAGCGCGGAGGAGGCCCCGGCCGAGAGGATGTAGCCGAGCCCGGCCAGCCTCGCCAGGCCGAGGGCCGCCGTGAGCAGGCTGAAGGACAGGTTGAGGACGAGGAAGACGCAGGCGACCCGGAGCACCCGGTCGAAGCGCTCGAGATAGAACAGGAAGATGATCAGCGTGATGAGGAGGAGGTGGGCCCACGCGGCGACGAGGGCGATCCTCATGGTAAGGACGTCGATGCCGCCCTTCCAGAGCAGGGCGTCGAGCTGGGGCGAGGCGACGACGAGGGCCAGGGTGATGATGCCCTGGAAGGCCGACTGTCCGGCGAGCCTGCCCCTCATGGTCGTGCGCAGCTGGTACTTCCTCTGCTGGATCGTCATGTAGATCCCGGTTCCGAGGCTTTCGAGGAAACCCTGGATCGCGCGGAAAAAATCCGTCTCCACCATCACCACGAAGAACACCAGGCCCGGTATGATCGAAAGGTTCGCGAAGAAAAAGGGCAGGTCGTAGGGATCGTTGAGCCTGAAGACCGAACCCCTCACCGTGGTGCCGAGCGTGATCCAGTAGACGAGCTTGTCGACCCAGACCCCGAAGGTGTAGACCGCCCCGCCCAGGAAGAGGACCTTCATGCGGCGGGGGATCCGTCGGTAGAAGCCGAAGTCGAGGCGGCCCGGGGGGAAGGACACGAGGGAGAGGATGAGGAGGGCGGCGGCGATGAAAACCTGCCCGACGCCGTAGCCCGTCATCGCCCCGCCGGTTCCGTAACGTCCGCCGAGGAGCCACGCCCCGCCGACCGACAGAACCATTCCCGCGGCGTACACGGCGACGATCGTCGCGTAGCGCTTCGAGAGCGAAAGGAAGAGCATGAGGAGGAAGGTGAGGTTGATGCCGACGAAGAGCAGGACGACGCCCGTGCGGTAGAACCCGACGTGCCGAAGGGCCGAGGGATCCACGCCGAAAAGCCCCGCGACGGCGACGAGAGCCGAAACGACGGCGGCGGCAAGAACGAAGACGACGAGAAGGGCCGAGGCCCGGGGAAAATCCTCCGCGTACACGAAGTCGGAAACGAGGCGCGAGAAGAGGTAGTGAAAACCGCCAAAGAGGATGAGGGAAACCGAGTTCGCGTAGACGATCGCGAGGCTGAACAGGGCCGGGGCTTCCTGGCCCGAGTAGGGCACGACGACCGACACGAGGGTGATGGCGGCGATGGAGAGAAGCCAGGGACCGGCGACGATCACCGTACCGGCGAGAGCGACCCGGAAAATGGCCGAGAAGCCGCCGCGCTTGACGAGCTTCTCGAGTATGAACCCGATGCCGGCCATGGCTAGTTCGCCTCCTCGGCCGATTCGAGTTCCTCGACGTCGTCCGTCGTCCCGGGAACCTGGTCCTTCCCGGCGACGTCGTTGTACATCCTCCGGTAGGTGTCGATCAAAGAGGCGCGGTTGTAGGAATCGATCACCTTGCGTCGGTTCGCCTCGTTTATCCCCGCCATCACGTCCGGATGGTCGTGGATGTAGATGACGCTGGAGGCGAGCTTGGCGACATCCTTCGGGAAGGCGAGGAACCGGTCGTCGTCGCCGATCATCTCGGGTATGTTGCCGACCCTCGTCGCGACGGTCGGCACACCGGAGAGGTAGCCTTCGAGGATCACGAGGGGCTGGGCCTCGCGGACGCTCGTCAGAAGGATCACGTCGAGGAAGGCGTAGTAATCGCGGACGTCCTGCCTTCCGGTGAAGGTGAAGACCTCGGAGAGCTTGAGCATCTCGACCATGGCCCGGCATTCCTCGTAGTAGGTGGGGTCCTCGTCCTCGGGGCCGATGCAGTAGAACCGGGCGTCGGGAAGGGTATCCGCGACGACCCGGCACATGGCGATGAAGGTCCTGATGTCCTTGATGGGCACGACCCGGCCGATGAGCCCGACGCTGAAGCCGGGGCGTTTCTTCCTCACGATGGAGGAGAAGCGCTCCACGTCTATCCCGTTCGGCACCACGATGGTCTTCTCCTTGGTGGCGCCGAGCTCGATCTGCTTCCTGCGGTTGAATTCGAAAAGGGATATGATGAGGTCGGCCGACTTGTAGGCGATGCGGCTCATGCCGGCGTAGGTGTTGTTCCAGATGTCCCGCTGATAGCCGCGGAGGTAGCTCGCCTTGCGGATCTCCATCTCCCGTTCCTTGTGGTAGAGGCCGTGCTCGGTGAGCATGAAAGGCTTTTTCGTCCTCATTTTCGCGGCCGAGGCGGCGAGCCCCGCGTAGCCGGTCGAGACCGCGTGGTAGAGGTCGGCTTCGGGAGCCTTTTCGGAGATGATCGTGAACATCATCTCGTGGGAGGACCGCCAGGCCCAGAAGTAATCGGCGAAGGGATACATCGGATTGTGCAGGGAATACTGCTGGACGATGTAGCTCCAGGCCCGGTTCGAGAGTATCGCTTCCCTGAGCGGGTTCCAGCCGGGGACCATCGAGGAGAAGAGGCCGGAGAGATCCGAGGCGCCCCCCGTTCCGGTCTGGTAGTGCATCTTGAGGGCGGATTCGACGAAGCCCCCGACGTCCCGTTTCGTTTTCGAAGGCCGGTGGGGCTCGGTGATCACGACGTCCTTGTGGCCGACCACGTTCGGAGGAAGGGAGTACCTGACCGTCTGGTTTTTCGAGGGCGATATCGTATAGAGGACGAAGTCGATGTCGGGAAGCCCGGTGATGATCTCGTGGACCCAGGATGAGACCCCGCCGGTGATGAAGGGATAGGTGCCTTCCAGGAGGAGGCAGACGCGGAGCCGGTCGGCGCTCATTCCATCCCCGTCCAGTAGGCGGTCTCGGGAACCAGGGTTCCGTCCCCCAGGGCCTTGATCTTCTGGATCTGGATGAGAATCCTGCGCACCCGCTTGAAGTCGCGGAGGAAGAAGGCCGTCTCGGCCTCCAGGAAGAGCCGGTCGACCTGATCCCCTCCCCGGTACTTCCTGAGGACGGTGTCCGCCTGGGCGGGAAGGCCGAGCCTCTCGAGTATGCGCACGACGAGGGCGACGTGTTCCTGGGGCGAATCCTTGCCTCCCGCCTCCAGGAGCTTCCGTCCCCAGCCGTAGGCCTCCTTGAGGTAGAACTTGCAGAGGACCGAGCTCCGGTCGTAAAGGAAGGAAAGCTGGAAGTAGGCCCGCGTCAGGCCGAAAAGGACGCCGCGGTCCTGAAGCCCCCGCTTTTCGGCCTTCAGGCTCTCGACCATCCTCATGTACTCGGCCTCGAGGAGGCTGATGCTCTCTGAGCCAAAAAGGGCCCTCTCGGCGTCCGGCGCCCGCGAGAGCTTCCTGAAAACGTCGATGAGCCTGACCGTCGTCTCGAAGTTCTGGTCCGAGTGCGCGAGGACCCGGGAAAGCTCGTTCAGGTCGATCGGCTCCTCGTTCAGGGGCTTCACGGAGGTCCCCAGGTATACGAAGGCCTCGGAGGGACCGACGCCGCGCTGGAGGGCCTCGAAGGCTGCCGCCGGCGTCCTGGGCAGGGGGGTGCCGGAGAACTTGCGGAAGAAATCGAAGCCGCTCATCGCCGCTGCATCCCGAGAATGCGTTCGGAACGCTCGATGAGGGCGGACACCCCGGAATCGGACTCGCCGAGGGAGGCGAAGCCGACGATGATCTCGGGATGGACGACGGTCTCCTCCATCTTCCACTGGGTCCGGTTGACGGCTTCCAGGGCCTCCAGGGAAAAGAGGGAGGCGCCGTCCATGTCCAGCCCGTCGTGGATGACGGCGAACTGCTTCGGCTCGCGGTACTGGAAAAAGTAGGTCTGGTTGCGTCCGACCTTCTTCAATGAGGCGGAGAGCCGGGCAAAGATCCTCTCGACCCCCTCCACGCCGATCAGTCCCGAGATCTCGGCGTAGTTCGTCAGCTCGAAGATGAACACGCTCACCGAGTGCCGTTCGGCCTTCGCGTCCTCGACGACACCCGCGAGGTAGGCGAGGAAATCCCGGTAGGCGGGGAAGCCGGTCACCGCGTTGACCCCGGCGCCGCCGACATGGGATTCGTAGTCCTGGGCCCGCTCGAGGGCCGGGGCCGAAAGGGAAAGGATGAGCTGGATGAGCTTTTCGGTATAGAGGTTGTAGCGCTCGAAGGGCAGCTCCTCGATGTTGAGGACGCCCCAGAGGCTCTGGCCCGTCGAGATCGGCGCCGTGTAGATGTTCCGGCCCGAGTCCATGCGGTTGAGGTTCGCGTACTGCAGAAACATGCGCACGGAAAAGAGGCTCTTGTTGCGGACGACCCAGCCCTCGATGGTGCCCTCGGCCGGTATCGAATCAGGTTCGTCGATGGCAGAGTCCCCGAGGCTCGCCCAGCGGACGAGGCGCTTCTCCTCGGAAAGGTATTTCCAGAGCGAACACCTGGTCGCCCCGGTGAACTGCTGGACGATGTCGAGTATCGTGGAGAGGGCCGAGTCGAGGTTGACCGAATAGAGCTCCTCGATCTTGCCGGAGAGGAGGGTGATGGAATCGGACTGCCGGGAAACCCGCTGTTCCAGCTGGCCGTTGACGCTCCGGAGGCTCTCGACCTCCTTGCGGAGACCGGCGTTCTCGACGGCAAGACCGTCCGCCTTTTTCGCCTCCGCGTCGCCCCTTCCCGAGAAAGAGTCGCGGATCAACCCGAACATGTACACGACGACGAGGCCCGCCGCGAGGGGTATCGCTCCCCTGGTGATCAGGTCCGTCCCCCCCGCGGGATAGAAGGCGAAGAGGAAGCCCGCCGAGCATAATATCGAAAGGATTCCGTAGGATTTTCCATAGTAGGAGGCGATGAGAAAGGCAGAAAAAAGGTAGGGATTGAAGGCGTAGGACCAGAACCCGGGGTTACCCGGCGAAAGCAGGTTGAGCGCCGAGAGGGCGGCGGAAAAGCCCACGATGCCGGACACGCGCTTCAGCCTGGCCAGCCCTGGATCCATCGGGACGAGACCTGAATAAATTCGGACGAGCGGATTTTCTCTTTTCATCTTTCCCGTAAACAAGTACGACATTTCAACCGAATTAAAACTAAAGCCCTCGGAGTCTCGGGTATGCAGGCGCTGCCTTAAGCATACATGATTATCGGTCGAAAATAAGGGAAATCATGAGAGTTATTCGTACGGCGGCGGCCATAATGGCGGCGGTCATCCTGTCGATTCCTCGAATCCCGGCCCAGGACCAGGGCAGCAAGCTCATCGAGCCCGAACTTCCGCAGGAGGACAACTCGCTCTACCTCGTCGAGGGCGAGAACGCCGTCTCGACCAACTTCACCTCCCAGCCGACCCTCGACTACGACTGCTCGGGACAGAGGTCCCTCCAGCTCAACAACGCGACGGCCCCGAGCGGAAACGCCCCCTACTACGCCGAGTTCGCCTTCGACGCGGGAGAGGGAGGCAGCTACGAGCTCTGGTACGGCGGCACCCCCCCGGGACCGGCCGACAGCGTCTACCCCTCCTACGCGTCGCCCTTTTCCTACTCGATCGGCGACGCCCCACCCGTCCATGTCCATCGCGAGGACGTCCACGTCGTCGGCAACTACGCCCCCTCCTATTACTGGGTTTCCGTCGGCAGGGTCGAGATCGCCAAGGGCTTCACGAACCTCCGATTCATGGTGAATGAACGCCGGAGACTCGACAACCGATACTACTTCTACCTCGACTGCTTCTTCCTCGTCAGGCTCGAGAACGGCGTGCGGGTGCCGGTCGCGGCGAAGCCGGCCGTCTTTCCCGCCGACCTCGCCGACCGCTCCATCGACGAGCCCTTCAAATCCTACGACGACTACCAGATCCAGATACGGGACCAGCCCGGAAACGTCGGGTCTATTCTGGCTCTCGCGAAGATCTACACCCTCGCGGGGGACTCGCTGAACGCGATCAAGTACCTGAAGACCGCGCTCTCTCTGGATCCGAAGAACTCGGAGGCGAGGCTCCTTTCCGCCAAGAACCGGATCTGGAAGGGCGACATCGCCGACGGCCTCGACGAGTACGCGAAGGTGATCGAGGCGTCCCCCGACCGCAGGGAGCTCTATCTCGAGGCCGGAAAGCTGGCCGCCTGGCACGGCGATTTCGGCAGGTCCTTCCGGTTCTATGACTCGGGCCTCGCAGCCTTCCCGAACGATCCCGACCTGATCGTGAACGAGGGCCTCGCCTACCTCTGGAACAATCAGGAGGACAGGGCGAAGGCGACCTTCGCCGCGGCGCTCGAGCGGGAGAAGAACGATCCCGCCGGGCTCTCGGCCCTCGCCGACACCTATATGATCAACGGCTACCCCGCCGACGCGGCGAAGGTGCTGAGGCGCCTCGTCGCCCTGAGGCCCGCCCTGGCGAGCGCCTATTTCGCCCTCGCCACGGCCCTCGCCTCCTCGGGTGACCGGAAGGAAGCGGACAAGGTCGTCGCCTCGATCGACGGCATCTTCAAGTCCTCCGACGCGCTCACGGCCTACGTCGACGAGCAGCGGCGCCGGTCGGCGATCAGGGACGAGGCGCTTTCGCGGTTCGAGGCCGAACTCGCGAAAGCCCCGGACAACCTCGCCCTGAGACAGACCCTGGCCCAGAGCTATTTCTGGAACGGCAGAAAGGCCGAGGCCATCGGCGAATACTCCTCCATTCTCGCGAACTACGCCTACCTCAGGTTCGCCTCCCTCGATCGAGAGACCCTTCCCCTCCACCGCCTGCTCGACTTCGAGGCGGTCGACAGACTCGACGCCCAGGCCCTCCTCGCCAGGCTCAAGGACTCGAAGGTCGCCCTCCAGGCCGCCGAGGACAGGCTGAAAAAGGCGAAAGCCGACCTCGAGGCCGCGAACAGGAAGAAGACCGGAACCGCGGCGCCCTCGGCTTCCGAGGCCCAAGGAAGCGCATCCAAGGACTTCGAGGCCGAGGTCTCCAAGGCGACCGAGGAACTGAACGCCGTCGCCTCCATAGCCGAATCCGTCATCGCCAGGGCCGCCGACCTCGGGGATTCCTCGGCCGCCGAGCGGAAAGGCCTCCCTGCGATGATCGAAGCGGACAAGGCCGAGGCGGCGAGCTACGCCGCCCTGTGGAAGGACGGCTGGACCTGGGACAGGAGGGGATTCGTCGCCGAGGAGGACGAAGTCGCCCGATCAGGGCTCTTCCTCGCCGACTTCGTCCTCCTCAGGCTCTACCAGATCGAAAACGACCGGACGATGGGCGACCGCTACTTCGCCAGGCTCGCCAAGCGCGAGGAAGGATCGCCAGAAATCGAAGCCGCCGTCGTCAGGGGGTACATCGCGAAGGGAGACGCGGAGGCCGCGCGGAAACGCCTCGAGGCGAACGCGGGCTCCACCCCGGCCCTGCCCTACGCCGCGGAGATGGACTTGAGGCTTTCTTCCATCGGCCGGACGAAGGAGGACGCGACGACACCCGACTCGACGGTTGCCCTCATCGACCTTACGCCAGCCGCCGACCAGACGGCCACCGCCGACCAGACGGTCCGGGTCCGCGACATCGAGGCGGGACTGGCCGACACCGACAGCTCGCTCAGAAAACTCTTCGCTTCCATCGACGCGGATCGGGCCTCGGCCCGCGCCCTCCTCTCGGCGAAGATGGTCAGGAACATCTACCGCCTCGAGACGGACACCTACCTGATCAGGAATCAGCTCGCGGACTACTACGTCGCGGCGAAGGAATTCGATCCGGCGGTCTACCAGCTCTCGATGGTGCTCAAGATCGATCCGGCGAACATCCAGGCCCGCTACTCCCTCGGCACGATCTACCAGAGGCGGGGCGACTGGCGCGAGGCGGGCGAGGCCTTCAAGACCGTCTACGCGGCCGATCCCGGTTTCGACAGCGTCCTTTCCCTGTACAACCGCCTCGCCGAGGACCACGCCCCCGCGTTCGGCACCCAGTTCTCCTACCTGGCCGACTACCTGAGGACGAAATGGCGGGGCGAGGCCGACTTTCAGCACGAGCTTTCCGATTCCATCACGTTCAAGGCTGATTACGCGGCCGAGTTCACCCGCATGGTCCAGGGAAGCCCCTACCTTTCCGCCGACTACGACCACCTCTACTACGAGTCCCACGACGTTTCCGCAGGCCTCGCCCTGAAGCCATTTCCGACCTCGGGAACCCAGAGCTTCACCGTGACCCCGGCCGTCGGGGACCAGATCTTCGGCAACGGCCTGATCGTCAACGACAACACGAAATCCTACTCCGACGCCCTGATACCCAAGGCAGCCACGATCGGGGATTACTTCCCGGTCTTGAGGGCCGACCTCCCCTACGTCCGGGTCGATTCGGCGCTCAAGGCCTTCGACTACTTCAGGCTCAACGGCCAGTACCGCTACGGGGTCTATCAGGACAGCTTCTATCCGGGCCTCGATCCCCTCTACGCCCAGACCCTGGAGATGAACGCGGCCTTCGACCCCGGCATCATCGGGATTCCCGTCCTCGACAGGACCGCCTTCAGGCTCTACGGCAAGGGCGACCTCATCGCCTCGGGAGACCTGATCTACACGGGCCTCGGAGAGGTCACCGCCTACCTCATCAAGGGGGGCAGTCCCTACACCCTCCTTTACCTGATCGGGGACTTCACCGCCCAGGACGACTTGAGGCCGGGACTCGGATCATCGTCCTCGGAGGCGACGGCCTACTGGAAGCCCAACGCGGTGACGGTCGCCGAGGGAGGGCTCGGGTACGCGACCTGGCTCGGGATGAAGGGAGGAGGGGTTTTCGGGATTTCGCTCCAGGCCAAGGCGGGGCGATACGAGGAGGCCTCGTGGACCTCCCCCGTCCCCTACCTCAAGCTCGAGGGCATCGGCAATCTCGAATTGACGGTGAGGAACCTCACCGCGACGCTCGGCTTCGACCTCGTGGGAACCAGGAAGACCTACGAGCCCTGGGGCACGTGGACCTACTGGTCCTCATTCACGAGGCTCGGGGTCTCGATCAAGCTGCCCGACTACCTGGTACCCTAGCGGGATGTTGAAATGCGTCAAGCATTTCAACATCCCGCCGAGGCGATCCGGTCCATCAGCTCGGAAAGGGGAAGGGGCTCGACGAAGCGGGGCAGGCAGGGTCCCTCAGCCTTCCCGTCGCTCAGGTTCCCGTCGCCGACGGCGGGTACTATCCCGTCGAGCCCGTCCCCGTCCCGAAGGCAGGAGGCGACCGTCCTCAGAGCGGTCACGGCCCGATCGGCGGCCTCATCCCAGAGCTCGGGGAATGAAGTCCCCACCTCATCCCCGTCGGAACAGGGGTTCCGCCATGGGCGCTTCCCCTCGTTCAGGAAATCGATGCCGGCGGGAAGCTCGCGGGGATGGAAAAGGGCGATGAGCCTTCTCCTCTCCCTGGCCGTCGTCGCCTTCGGCAGCGTAGCCTCCAGGTTTCCTCCCCCGACCGGATTCGTGAACCGATAGAGGCTCATCGCGTCCAGGTAGGCGTTCCCTATCCTCTCCTCGAGCATCGTCACCCCCCGGTTCGTCGCCGTGAGCGCCGAGGCGAGAAGCTTCAGCAATCGCGGGGGAAGCACCGGTCCGCAGTCAATCCTCGAGAAAAAATCGAAGCCCTCGATCCCGGAGACGGGCCCCGGATGGAGGTCCTGCCCGAAGCGTTCGAGGCAGAGGACGTCGAGAATCCGCTCGAAAAAGACGTGGCAGCCGAGATACTTGGAGGTCCCGGGATCCCTGTGGTCCACCCAGCCCGAGAAGTAGATGATGAAGGGATGGGCCGCGCGGTCGAGGAAGGCGTGGCTGGTCCAGGCGAGGATGAAGGCAGCCTCGGGGGAATCGAGTCCGCAGGGAGAGGCTGACCGGACCATCTCCCGGACGAAGGAACCGTAGCCCCTCGCGTGGAGCCTCGTGCCGAAGCCGAGCCCGAGGGGCTTCGTCCGTTGGTTGTGCAGGAAGCTGTCCGGCCCCTGGGCGCCCAGGGCGACGACGGAGGGGTAGCGGGATATCAGGGCGAGGCCCTCATCCCCGAGGGCCTCACGGATAGCGGTTTGCGCGAAAATCAGGTGGGCGATGTGGGCGGGCATCGGGCCTCCGGGAGCCCCCGACTACCGTCGGGGGCCTTGCCGTCGATTAATGTCCGCCTTCCCCGGCGAGGGCCTTGACGAGGTCCCCGACCACGGCCTTCGCGTCGCCGAAGAGCATCCAGGTCTTGTCGTTGAAATAGAGGGCGTTGTCGATCCCGGCGAAGCCCGGATTCTTGCTCCGCTTGATCGCGAAGATCGTCTTGGCGTTCTCGGCCTCGACGATCGGCATGCCGAAGATGGGGCTGCCCTTGTCGGTCTTGGCCGCCGGGTTCACCGTATCGTTCGCGCCGATCACGATGGCGACGTCGGCCTGGGGCATGTCGGGATTGATCGAGTCCATCTCCACCAGGTCGTCGTAGGGAATCTCGGCCTCGGCGAGGAGGACGTTCATGTGGCCCGGCATCCGTCCGGCGACCGGGTGGATGGCGAACTTGACCGTGATGCCCCGCTTCTTCAGCGCGTCGTAGAGCTCGCGGACCTTATGCTGGGCCTGGGCGACGGCCATGCCGTAGC
>DBTK01000059.1:5973-6160 GCA_002307015.1 Spirochaetaceae bacterium UBA1318 | reverse complement strand
GCCATGCCGTAGCCGGGGACGATGACGACGAAGCTCGCCTGTTCCAGGACCATGGCGGCGCCGTCCGGGGTCTCGGACTTGTAGCTTCCGGTCGCCCCGCCCGATTCCTGCTTCACCTGGCCGAAGGCTCCGAACAGGACGTTCGTGAACGAGCGGTTCATCGCCTTGCACATGATGATCGAGAGGA
>DBTK01000059.1:0-5727 GCA_002307015.1 Spirochaetaceae bacterium UBA1318 | reverse complement strand
GCACATGATGATCGAGAGGATCAGGCCCGAGGAGCCGTCGAGGGCGCCGGCGGTGATCAGAAGCTTGTTGTTGAGCACGAAGCCCATCGCGACGGCCGAAAGGCCGGCGAAGGAGTTGAGGAGGGAGATGACCGTCGGCATGTCGGCGCCGCCGATCGGGATGATAAGCATCACGCCGAAGGCGAGGGCGATCACGACGATCACGAGGAAGATGACCGGGCCCATGACTTGCGTCGGGTTGACGATCAAGAGAATGCCCAGGATGAACGCGGCGGCGAGGACGCCGATGTTGACGATGTTCTGGCCCTTGTAGGTGACGGGGCGCTGGGGGATCCACTTGACCTCCTGGAGCTTGCCGGCGGCCATGAGGCTGCCGGTGAAGGTGAGGAAGCCGAGGATGATCTCGACGACGAGGGCCGTCATTCGGAAGGGGGTGAGCTCGAGGGGAGACGCCTTGAGCGAGAGGAAGAACTCGGCCGTGCCGACGAGGCCGGCCGCGATGCCGCCGAAGGAATGGGAGAGGGCGGTCCGCTGGGGAACGGCGGTCAGCGGAACCCGGGAGAGGGGAACGCCGACGAGGACGCTCGCGGCTGCCGCGATGACGAGCCAGGGCAGGTTCCTGATGCTGAGTTCGGGGCTCACGAGGGTTCCGATGACGGCCATGGCCATGGCGGCGACGCCGGCGTAGACGCCGCGTCGGGCCGTCTTCGGGCTGCTCATCCACATGAGGGCGAAAATGAAGAGCGCGGTCGCGATGAGGTACGCGATCTGAATGATGGTTTCTGTCATGACTTGCCCTTCTCCTTCGTCTTGAACATTTTGAGCATGCGGTTCGTGATGAGGAAGCCCGAGACGATGTTGGTCATCGAGGCGAACAAGGCGACCGCCCCGAGTATCGTGATGTAGGTCGGGTGCTCGGCCCCGGTGATCAGGATCGAACCGACGACGGCTATAGCCGATATAGCGTTCGTGAGGGCCATCAGCGGGGTATGCAGAAGCCGCGAAACCCTCGAGATCACCATGATCCCGATGAAGCTCGCGAGCATGAACACGAAGAGCATCGAAACGAAATCGACCTTGCCCGAGGCTGGGGCGGCCTCGCCCGGGGCCTTGGCCGGAGAGGCGAGCATCGCGGCGGCCGAATCCGCCGCCGGTGCAGCAGCCGGGGCCATCGCGGGGCCGGTATCGGCCGCCGCTGTCGCGGCGGGCGCGGCCGCGGCCGACTCCTCGGCGACGGCCATGAACGCCGGACCGAACAGCAGGGCCAGCGACAGGATGAATGCAATTCTCGTACGCATCTGCTTCTCCTTTTTAGTCTCAAGCCTTGGCGAGGGCTTCGCGCGTGGGTCCGTGCGTCACCTCGCCGCCATGGGTGATCATGGCGCCCTTGATGATCTCATCCTCGAGGTCGAGGTTGAACCGCGTCTCTTTCTCCTGCCAGAAGGCGAGCACGAAACTCGTGAGGTTCCGCGAGAACAGGGTGCTCGCGTCCCGGGGCATGGCCGCCGCCAGGTTGAGGGGGGCCATAATGGTGACGCCGTGCTCGACCACCGTCTCGCCGGGCTTCGAGAGCTCGCAGTTGCCGCCGCCCTCGGCCGCCAGGTCCACGATGATGGAGCCGGGCTGCATCTTGGCGACCATGTCGGCCGTGATGAGCCGGGGCGCCTTCACCCCTCCGATGAGGGCCGTGGTCACGACGACGTCGCTCGCCGCGCACTGCTGCCCAATCAGCTCGGCCTGCTTCTGGTAGAAGTCGGCCGAGAGCTCCTTGGCGTAGCCGCTCTTGGTCTGGGCGTCCTCGTCGCTGTCGACCCCGACGTACTTGCCGCCGAGGCTCTGGATCTGCTCGGCGACCGTCTTCCTCGTGTCGGTGGCCGTGATCGACGCGCCGAGCCGCTTGGCCGTCGCTATCGCCTGGAGTCCCGCGACGCCGGCGCCGATGACGAAGACCTTGGCCGAGAAGATGGTTCCCGCCGCGGTCATGAACATGGGAAAATACTTGGGCAAGGCGGCGGCGGCCATCAGCACGCCCTTGTAGCCGGCGATGCTCGACATGGAGGAAAGGGTGTCCATCGACTGGGCCCTGGTGATCCTCGGTATCGAGTCGGTCGAAAAGGCGGTGACCTTCCGGCCCGCGAGGCGCTTGATGGCCTCGAGATTCCTGCTCGGGAGCAGGGTGGAAAGAGACATGCTCCCCTCGCGGTAAAGCGCCGCTTCCTCCGGGGTCGGAGGCTGGACTTTCAGGGTCAGGTCGGCTTCGGCAAGGAGGGTTTTCGCGTCCTTCCCGATCGTCACGCCGACCTGGCGATAGGCGTCGTCGGTCAGATAGGACGAATCGCCGGCGCCGCTTTCGACGGCGACCTCGATTCCCTTACCGATGAGTTTCTTGCACGACTCGGGTACGAGGGCGACTCGTCGCTCTCCCGGCTGCGTTTCCTTCAGTACTGCGATCTTCATGGATTTCCCTCTGCAAGGATAGGATGAGGATAGGTCGATACGTGATTGTTCCCGTACGCACGCGAATCTTTGAACCAATCGGTCATGCTGTACCATCCGTCCGCGTTTACCGTTTTTGTCCGCACTCGAATCTACTACGAAAGTCGAAATTTTGCAAATTTGATCGACAGCCTCAACCTACGTGGCGGGCAGCGTCCCGGCGAAAAACCCGCCGCCCCCTCGACCCGCCGTGGCCCTGTCGCTATGCTGGCCCCATGAAACGACCGGCAGCCCTCGCCCTCCTCGCCATCGTCCTGGCCCTCCCCCTCGCCTCCCAGGAGATCCGCATCGCCTCGTACAACATGGACAGGCTCGGCGAAGGGAAGAAGGACTACGTGACCCTCGCGAGGGTGATTGCCAATTTCGACGTCGTCGCCGCCCTCGAGGTGATGAACGAGGCGGGAATGGAAAGGGTCCATCGCTCCCTCGGGAAGGCCTGGACCTACGCGATCGGCGAGAAGAGCTCGGGTTCGAAAGCCTACCGCGAGTACGCCGGCTTTTTCTGGGACGACAAAGTCGAGCTCGTAAAGCTGCTCGGAGCCTACCCCGCCCGGAAGGAGTTTTTCAGAGCCCCGCTCGGCGCCAGATTCAGGGTCAAAGCCTCGGGCTTTACCTTCACCCTAGTCGCCTGCCACATCGTCTACGGGAAAAGCGCGAAGGCCCGCGACCTCGAGATCAACCGCCTCGGGAAGGTCTACCGCTACTTCGAGGGCCTCACGGGAAACGCGGGTACCACGATCATCGCGGGGGACTTTAACGAGGAGAGAATGGCCGACTTCGCCTCCCTCGTCGACCTCGGCGACGAGGACGTCCTCCCGGTCAAGGGAACGACCCTGGGAATGCGCGGCCCGGGGAAGGGCTACGACCACCTGTTCGTGAGCGCCCGCCTCAAGCCCCGCGTAACGAAGGCCGACGTATTCTACTGGACCGACGACTTCGCCGGGACCCGCCGGACCGTGAGCGACCACTTCCCGGTGTACTGTGTGATGAGAAGTGAACGGTGAAGGGTGAACGGGAAGAACTGGAAATCGGATAATTAAGGCTGGGTGAGTTTCGGATGATTTCGCCGCCGCGCCGGGGGCGGGCTCTTTCGCATAACACCAATTTATGGAATAAATTGCATCAACATCTTGAGTTCGCAAAGGAAAAACATGAAAAAGCGATTCTCTGCGCGGTGTTTTGCTCTGGCGGCGCTTGCAGCCGTTTCATTCGTGGTGGGCGGGTGTTCAAATCCATCGGGTTCGAGCGGCTCTAAAAGCTCCGGTGATAAGTCGACGACCGAAACAGTGAGCCTCGCGTTGCAATCGGGAAAGATAACGGCGGGAAGCGCGGGCACGGTGACCTTCGGCGTCACGACGGCCAGTGTGGCTGACGGAACGACAGGGACAATCAGTTGGTACGGCTCTTCCACGGGAACGAGCGCGACGACCGCACCGACGGGGGTCAGCGCGACCGTGTCGGCAATCTCGAACGGTGCGGCGACCGTGACGATTGCGGCGACGGCATCGGCGTCGGCGGGCTCGTACTACTTCAAGCTCACCGAAGACTCGGCCGTTTCGTCGATGGGAACCATTACCATCGACGCGAGCTCAAGCACTTCGGGCTCGGGTACTTCGAACTGGAGTACGTGGTTCAACTCTGCAACAATAACATCAAAGTCGCCGTTGAGCCTTTCATACGATAGCACCACCGATACGGCGACCGTGACGGTAGCGAGCATAGCCGGTGAAACGGCCAACGGGGACCTGAACGCTTCCTATGACCTCGGTTCCATTACGAAGGGAACATACCTCGTCTCCTTCACTGCGTGGACCGATGGAAGCTCCTATGCCCTCTCAGCCGGCCTCCAGAAAACAACCGCCGACTATACGATATTCGGCTCTTCGGACATCTCCCTTACAAACAAGCCGACGGCGTATAGTACTACCGTCAACGTGACGAACAGCTGCGCGGCGCACGCCCTTTTCATGTGCGCGACGCAAACGGGTACGTTCCATGTAAAAGGCCTCAAGGTATCGGTAATTCCATCAACACTCGTGATGCCTTCGATAACCGCCGCCTATGACGGCGTCGCATCGAAAACGACGATCTCGTTCCCTGCGATCACGGACGCGAAGTATCTGTATCTCTATGAAAGCACGACCAATACCCCCAGTACCGCGACCCTTCTGTGTATCTATAACCAGGCCACGGGACATTGGGACTGCAAGACTCGGAAACAGGCGTGGTCGACGTCGATCGATTTCGCGTTAAGCGCCTCCGGGTTCACCGTTTCCGGCTATAGCGCCGCCGGCACCTATTACTATTGGATTTCGGGGCAAAAGGACAATGAAAGCGAATCCGATATAAGCGCAGCGGCTTCCGTATCTGTCAGCGGCGACTTTTCGAACTATACGTGCGTCCCCACGAACGCCGATTGTCGATCGCTCGGAGATACCTGGGGATTTACGATCACGACGATAGGGACGGATACTCCCCAATTCTTTTACGCGGCGGCGGGAACCAAAATCTCTCTCAAGGATGCGAGCTCGGGTTCGGCGGTTGTCGGTGTAAAGATCTACCTCGCCGCAACGGCGCCCTCAACCTATCTCGTCGGCTCCTCGGATACCTACAATTACGTTTGGCAGACGACGACACAAAACGTTACCGTGCCCACATCCGGCTACTATGTCATCGAGCGATACAATAGCGCCATCGGCAGCTATCATCTCTATGTCGGCGTGAATACCGCGTCGACGAGCGCCGTGAACCGGAATAAGTGAGCGGAAAGAATCGGAATAAGTGAGCGGTGAGGGTTGAAGGGTGAGCGGATTTTTGGCGATAGCTCGGGATCGTCCCTGGAAATCGAATATCGGCGCGCCCTCTTCACCGTTCACCGTTCACCGTTCACCGTTCACCGTTCACCGTTCACCGTTCACCGTTCACCGTTCACCGCTCACCCCTCACCCCCCACCCCTCACCCCTCACCCCTCACCCCCCCCCCCCCCCCCCCCCGCCCCCCCTACCCCCCCCCCCCCCGCCCCCCCCACGGGGGGGGGGGAGGGAGCAGAAGGGGGCGCGCGCGTGGTGTGTTTCCGCGTCCCCCCCGCCCCCCCCCCCCCCCCCCCCGCGGGGGGGGGGGGGCGGGAGGGGGGGGGGCGGGCCCCCCCCCCGGGGGGGGGGGGGCCCCCGGCCCGGGGCGCTCACCTCCTTCCCCCCGTGGGGGGGAGGGAAGGGGGGGGGGGGGGGGGG
>DBTK01000073.1:7770-8708 GCA_002307015.1 Spirochaetaceae bacterium UBA1318 | reverse complement strand
GGTGAGGGGTGAGCGGTGAGCGGTGAGCGGTGAGCGGTGAGCGGTGAGCGGTGAGCGGTGAGCGGTGAGCGGTGAGCGGTGAGCGGTGAGCGGATTTTCGGCGGACGCCGGGGAGTTTGTCAAGCGGTCGATGAGCCCAGCCCATTCGCCCCCCCGGGCCTTCCCGCTCACCCCTCACACCTCACTTCTTCGTGGTTTCGTTCGTTTGTGGTTGCTCTTTCTTCCAGCAAAAGAAGAATTTACCACGAAATCACGAATCCACGAAAAAGAGGGAGGGAGAAGCGCCTCAGCGCATTCGCCCCCCCGGGCCTTCCCATTCACCCCTCACACCTCACTTCTTCGTGGTTTCGTTCGTTTGTGGTTGCTCTTTCTTTCAGTAAAAGAAGAATTTACCACAAAATCACGAATCCACGAACGGAAGAGCTTCACTCGTTTTTCGTATTTTCGTGCATTCGTGGTTCTCCTCTCTTCTGAAAAAAAAGGAATTTACCACGAAACCGCGAAAGCACGAAAAAGAGGGAGGGAGAAGCGCCTCAGCGCATTCGCCCCCCGGGCCTTCCCGTTCACCCCTCACACCTTACTTCTTCGTGGTTTCGTTCGTTTGTGGTTGCTCTTTCTTCCAGCAAAAGAAGAATTTACCACAAAATCACGAATCCACGAAGGGAAGAGCTTCACTCGTTTTTCGTGTTTTCGTGCATTCGTGGTTCTCCTCTCTTCTGAAAAAAAAGGAATTTACCACGAAACCGCGAAAGCACGAAAAAGAGGGAGGGAGAAGCGCCTCAGCGCATTCGCCCCCCGGGCCTTCCCGCTCACCCCTCACACCTCACTTCTTCGTGGTTTCGTTCGTTCGTGGTTGCTCTTTCTTTCAGCAAAAGGAGAATTTACCACGAAATCATGAATCCACGAAAGAAAGCCTCTTTTCTTCCCGTTCACTCTTC
>DBTK01000073.1:4877-7498 GCA_002307015.1 Spirochaetaceae bacterium UBA1318 | reverse complement strand
TCTTTTCTTCCCGTTCACTCTTCACTGCTCACCGTTCACCTCTCTTCATCACGTCCGAAAGAGCGTCGGCGAGAGAGGCCATCTCCTCCACGGAGAGGGTCTCGCCCCGGGCCGCGGGATCGACACCGGCAGCGCCCATGGCAGCGTCGAGTTCGGGAGCCGCAAGGGTATTCAGCGCCGAAAGCGATCTCAGGTTGTTGCGGATCGTCTTCCGTCTCGAGGCGAATAGGCCCCGGATCAGGGCGAGGAAAAGGCCCCTGTCCCGCGAGGCGAGGGGAGTTTCGCGGCGAACCATCGACACGGCCGCGGAATCGACCCGGGGGATGGGCCAGAACGAGCCGCGCTTGATCTCGAACTCGTATTTGACCGTGTAGGCGGACGCGCAGAGGGCCGAGAACGAGGAATAGTCGGCGGTTCCCGGCTTCGCGGCCATGCGGACGGCAACCTCCTTCTGGAGGGTGAAGACCATCCTCTCGGGCAGGATCCCCGATTCGACGAAGTCCGCGATCAGGGTGGCGGCGATGTTGTAGGGCAGGTTCCCGAATATCCGGTCCGGCACACCCCGTCTCTCGCTTTCGGACCGCCAGGTCTTGAGGACGTCGCCCTGGACGATCTCGAACCGTTCGGGGGGAAATCCGGCGAAAAACCCGTTCAGCATGGTGACGAAGCCCCGGTCGATCTCGAAGGCGATGAGGTGGGCCCCGCGGTCCAGGGCGAGCGAGGTCATCGACCCGACGCCTGGACCGATCTCCCACGCGTCGATCCCCTCGCGCAGGTCGACGAGGTCGATGATCTTGCCACGTACGCCGGGGCTCACGAGGAAATTCTGGCCGAATTTCTTCTGCATCGCCCAGCCGTTCCCCTCGAGCATGTCCCGCAGCTTCGCGGGCGAATCAAAATCCGGTAGCTCCATCCAATCGCTCCTTGGCGGACGAGTCGAGACTGGCCCGGTCCGTGCGCAAAAAACGATGATACGGCATGACGTAGAGAAGGACAAGGCTCGACGCGAGGGCGGCGAGCGTCACCGCGATCCCCTCCCCTCCCTTCAGCTCGAGCGAGGGTACTTGAGCGAAAAAATCCATGACCGCCATCAGCGCGCGGTACGCGGCCTCCATGGCCGTTTCCACCACGGCGGCGAGCGGGGTGAGGACGGCAATGGGGGCGAACGCGAGGTAGGCGAACCCCGTCCACATGAAGGCGGTGACGATGGGGGCGGTCGCGAGCGAGGCGAGGATGCCGATCGGGTAGACGGCCCCGAACACGGCAGCCGAAACCGGCGCGGTGAAAAGGAGGGCGCCGACCGACGCGGAAAGCCCCACCGCGACGGCTTCGGGAGCCCAGGGTCTCACCCTCCGCGAAAGCCTCTGCCCGACCGTCATGATGCCGAACAGCGACAGGAACGAAAGCTGGGAGGAAAGCGACACCGCGGCCTCCTGGTTCACGAGAGAGAGAATCACGAAGGCGAGCGCGAGGGCCTGGAGGCTCCGTCCCGGAAGGCGAAACAGGAAGGCGGCGGCGAAGAATCCGTACATGATCGCCGAACGCAACAAGGCCGGCTGGGGTCCGATGAGGAACACGTAGGAGCCGATCAGGAGGGCACCGATGATCACGCCCTTCCGTTTCCCGACGAGGGGCCTGAGAAGGAAGGCGAGCAGGGCGGCAAGGATGCTCAGGTGCTCCCCCGAAAGCGAAAGGACGTGGATGCAGCCCGCCCTCCGGAAGCTCTCGTTCTCCGAGGCTCCAAGGTCGTCGGTGACGCCCAGGAGCATCGCCCTGAAAAGCCCCTTGGCGGGGGCCTCCCATGGACGGGCCGATGGATTCCCTGGAAGAAGGATGGAGGCTTTGGGCGCGGCAGCGGAACGGGGAAAAGCCGGGACTGCCTTCGGCGCCGCTGCAGGTTTTCTCGTCGGAGCGGACCGGGCACCGGGAGCCTCGGGCTTTCCCGGCGGAGTGGACCGGGAACCGGGCGCGGCGGGCTTCGCGGCGACCTCGCCGGGCCCCGGATCGTCGGGGTTATCGAACGGATCGGTCAGCGCGCCTCTCAGCGTCTGGGCCGTCGCGCCCTCGGCGACGGCCGCCGTCGAGTCGAGAAGGACGGACTTCACCGCGGCGCGGAGGCGAAGGGCGGGATCGGCCGGTTCCGATTCGCGGATGGGGCCGTTCGCGTAGGCGACGAAATCGATGGGCCAGAGGGCCTTTTTCACCGAGCAGCGAACCGAAAAAGGGGCGCCCATCGGAAGGGCGGGGCCGCCCGCGGCGACGGCGAGAAGGGACCCACGGGCCGAGGTTCTTCCTCCCCGCATCCCGGTGACCGAGTCGATGCTGACGCGATAGAGTCTCAGGCCCCTGGCGGTGAGCCTCGAATCCTCGGTCAGGGTTCCCTCGACCGCGAGGACGTTCCCGGGCGGAATGCCGAGGGAGGCACTGGAGGAATGGACGAGGCGGGCGGCGAGGAGGGACGAGCCTGCGGCGATGCCCAGAGCGACGAGGAGGAGCCAGCAAGCGCCTCTCCGCACCGCGGCGGCCCGGGACCCGGAGTTCCCGTCGTCAGCCTGCGTCGGCCGTTCCGGTGAGGTCCGGTGGCCATCGGCCGAGGCTCGAACCGGCGGGCGAACCAGCCC
>DBTK01000073.1:0-4628 GCA_002307015.1 Spirochaetaceae bacterium UBA1318 | reverse complement strand
TCGAACCGGCGGGCGAACCAGCCCCAGCACCGAAAGGGCGGCGGAAGCGAGAAGGAAGGCCACGGCGATCTGGATGAGGGGGAAACCGGCGGATGGCAGGAAAAGCACGGGGCAGAGGCCGATGCATGGCGCCATCGCGATCGCGACCGGCGCCGGGAGGGCCTCCGCCGCCCTTACCATTTCAGGACGCCCAGGGCGTCCTTCGCGGCCTTTTTCACGGTGTCTGAGTAGTTCAGGTAGCCGATGTAAAGGAGGTAATCGAAGGCGGCCTTGTCGCCGAGCCTTCCGAGGCTCGAAACGACGGAAAGGACGATTTCTTCGTCGTAGTTTTTCCCCTGCTCGACCTGGGCGTTCAGGAGGCCGAGGTAGAGGGAGAGGGCCTGGGCCGCGTCGCTCGTTCCCATCGCCCCGAGGCAGGCAATGGCGTCGAGAAGCTGCTGACGGGTCGCCTCGTTGCGGGCGAAGTCGGTCTGGACCACGTTGAAGTGCCTGACGGCGAGGGGGGAGGCCTTGGGCCAGGGGACGACGATGAGCTTCTGGACGGCGGCGTAGCGCATGTCCCGGAGGTCCTTCGCCTCGTCTCCGTTCGCAGCCGGCTGGTTGAGCCCCATGTCGAGCCCCGCCTCGGCTATCTCGGCCGTCTCCGCCGGGGAGAACTTATCGGTGTTGAAGCCCGCACGGAGGGCGGCGAGTTTCTCGTTGACCGGGTTCTTCCGGATCACGTCGATCAGGTATTTCTTGTAGTCGCCCTTGATCCTGGCGAGCGAATCCTGGGCGCTCCTGGTGACCCCCTCGTCGTTGAATCCGGTCACCATCGTGGAAAAAAGGACGCCGAAGGACGACCCGTCGCCGAGCTTGCCCAGGGCGACGATGCTTTCCTTGATCGTATCGAGGTCGGGTATCGTGCCGGTCTTGTAGATGTTGTTCTGGTTCGCGAGGTAGGTGTTCAGGAACTCGACGGCCTGGCCGTTCCCCGTCCCGATATCCCCCAGGGCCTGGACGACGGGAACTCGGACCCCCGTTTCGCGGTAGGACTGGAAAAGCTGGAGCATCAGGGGGATGGCCTGGGCGTCGCGTTCGTGGTCGATCGACTGCACCGCCAGGATGCCGAGGTCGCGGAGGGAGCCGTCGTTCCGAAGCAGGGCGTAATTGTCCAGGACGAACTGGAGGGCCTGCTCGTACAGGGGGCCCATCCCGCCGGTCGGCTGCTGGGAAGCCTCCTTCAGCAGGTCGAGCTTGGTCCCGAGGCTCGAGCGCACGAAATTCCGCTGGTAGGAGACGGTCAGGTTATCGGCGTCCTGGGCCGAGAGGCTCCAGGCGAGGGTAATCAGGCACAGGGCGAACACGGCGCGTTTCATCGCGACCTCCTCATCATCCAGACGGCCCCGAACGAACCCCTACTTCAAAAAGGGGGCATTCTTCTGTTCGGAATCCTTGCCGTCGTTCATGATATTGTACACGTAGCCGAGCAGGACGTTCTTCGTCCTCCGGCTTGGCGTCATCGCCTGGAAATGGAGCCGGGACTGATGGCGCCCCGGATCGTAGTCGACGCCCTTCACCACGCCGCTCATCACCACCAGCTGGTCGCCGAGGCGGAACTGGACCTTCACCTGGAGGCCGGGCTTCGCCTTGCCCCCGATGATGACCGCCGCCCCGTCCTCCGAAAAATCCTCGACGATGCAGCGCATCCCGGGCATCCGCTCCGGTTTCTCGTAGGCCCCCTCGATCCGCTTCAGGAGGTAGAGGGTCCCCGAGAGCTTGGTCCTCGCCCTGACCGACTGGCGCTTCTGGGCCCGGAACAGGGAATCCGTATGGGCGAGGCGGAGCAGGGGGACGTTGCCGGAGAGAAAATCGTCGAGCACGTAGGTATCGAAGACGTAGCCGGCATCCTCGCGGCGCCAGAGGTAGACGCTCACCTTCTTCCCCTTCCAGACGAAGTCCTCGGGAAGCCTGAAAACGCTCGGGCAGGTAACGGTGAGGTAGCGGTCGGCGTTGTCGGTCACGGTCGCCTGGAAAACCCCGAGGCCCTGGACGAGAAGCTTGATCCGCTGTTCCTCGTCGATCTGGCGGGAGGACCTGATGCCGCTCTTGTACTTCGGCTGGTCGAACTCGATTTTCTTGCGGTAGTCGAAGAGCTTGGACTGGAAGGCGAGGGCCTTTTCGTCCTTGTCGAGGCCCTTGATCCGGTTCTGGGCGACGATCCGCTTGATGCACTCGTCCAGGGTTTTGACCGACCAGTAGACCGAGGCCGGCTCCTCGAGGCGCACGTCGGTCGCGGCCTTCTTCAGCTGGGCGATCTCGGGGGACGTAAAGCCCGCCGCCCGGCCACGGATGTAGAAACTGGCACCGGTGGAACGCTTTCGGCCCGCCCCGCCGAGGGCGAGCGAGACGATGACGAGCAATGCGATGGTTCCGATCAGTATCGCTACCATTCCCTGGCAATCCTTGAATCGATAGAAATAATCGGCTACTGTCGAATTCGACTCACTCGAGTCTATAGTATCGGCAGGGAACTGTCAAAAGGACGAGGCAATCATGGCTTCCGAGCGGGAACGGATAATCCCCGAAATTCTCCTGCTCTTCGCCGTTTTTTTCCTTCCAGGCTACCTTTTCCCCTCGACGATGGCGCGTCCCGATTTCAACCTCCCCGCCTTCCACCTTCGATACGCCACGGCGGCCATCCCGCAGATCCTCCTCCTCCTATTCCTGATGCAGGGGATGGAGGGAGGAACGGCACGGTTCGGCGCGGGGAAGCCCCGGCGAATTGACATCCCCGCGGCGGTTGCGATCGCCGTCGTCCTCGTCGGCGTCATGGCCGCGATCGAGATCCCGCTCTCCCTCCTCGGCGAGTCGGCGAGGAGGATGCTGAAGCCCGAAGGCGCCTTCGGACTGCCCGGCCCCGCGATGCTCCCGCTTTCCTTCGTCACCTGCATGGTCACCGGCTACCGCGAGGAGCTCTTCTTCCGCTCCTACCTCATCACGAGGCTCGACGACCTCGGATCATCCGCGTGGGCGTCGGTGACCGTATCGAGCCTCGTCTTCGCGGCCGGCCACGCCTACGAGGGGGCCGCGGGCATCGTCATGGTGGCCGTCATCGGCGCCATACTGGCCGCCTCATTCAGGGAAAGGCGGAGCGTCCACGCCGTCGCCGTCGCCCACGGGCTCTACGACTTCGCCGTCCTCCTCCTCTCCTCCTCGATCACATAAAGCCGACCACCTCGCCGAGCGGCTTTCTCGTCCGGTCCGACTTCTCGGAAGCCTTCTGAAAATCGTTCAGCAGCTCCTCGCCTCCCGGATAGCCGACGATCACGAGGGTGACAATAACGAGATCCGGCTCGAGGCCGAGGGCCTCCCTCACCTTCTTCGGGTTGAAACCGGCGATCGGATGGGCGTAGAGCCCCTCGGCCGTCGCCTGGAGCATGAGGTTCATGGTCGCCATGCCCGTGTCGAAAAGGGCGTAGTCCCGCCCCTCCTCGAGCCTCGCGTCGAGGGAGGGCTTGGTCGTCACGACGACGAGGAGAGGCGCGACGGTGCCCCACTTGTTCCCCTCGGTCAGGGCGGGACGGACGGCGGCGAGCTTTTCGGGGCTCCTCACGGCGAAAAAGCGCCAGGGCTGGGCGTTCGCGCAGCTCGGCGCGAGAACGGCGGCTTCGAAAAGCCGGTTCACGACCTCATCGGGAAGAACCTTCGGGGCGATGGCGCGCCTCGCACGCCTCACCGTGATCGCATTCAAGATTTCCATTTGGCGCCTCCTGATGAAAAAATCGATTAACTACGAAAATAAATTTCCGATAATAAAAAGTGTACGAGGGACTGAAGATGATCCAACCTGCGGCACTATCAGGATATCTACCCGTCTCACAGATCTATTCGGCGAGGTTCTCTCCCGGGAAGCTCGAGATTCCGGTCGAAGCGAACCAGGTCATCTACGCCAATTTCGAACACGTTGTCGGCATTCCCTCCGCCCAGCCGGGAACCGGAATCTCGATCGATCGGCTCATGGTCCTCGACACCCTCATCAACCAGCTCGAATCGGCCCAGAAAACCAAAATTGAAAGGCCCGAAGCCGCCAAGACCATGTCGGACCAGGGCTTGGACTCCCTCATTGAAGAATACGCAAAGAAGCTCAGCTCGGCAACAAAATCAGCCCAGGATAACAAAACCTCAGCCCAACCCTATCGGCCCTCACGAACCGCACTCACTGGTATAATCCTCAACATTATTGCATAATATGCGAACCCTGCTATTGATTATTTTTTAATTTTTTAGTACTAAATTTATCAATTTAGAGCAAAGACTCTGTTTGCTCTATTGTTGGATTCGAGTGCGATATTACTTTACAAGGAGTTATTATGACGCTTAATGACATTAAGCATCCCCGCCTGAAAGCGTGGATTGAAGAAGTCGCGGCAATGACCCAGCCCGACTCGATTTACGTCTGCGATGGTACTCAGTCCGAATACGACCACCTCGCCGAACAGCTGATCAAGGGCGGCACCTTCAGGAAGCTCGCCAAGAAACCCGGCAGCTACTATGCCGTTTCCGATCCGGGAGACGTCGCGCGGGTCGAGGACCGCACCTACATCTGCTCCAAGAAGAAGGAAGATGCCGGTCCCACCAACAACTGG
>DBTK01000074.1 GCA_002307015.1 Spirochaetaceae bacterium UBA1318 | reverse complement strand
TGGGGAGACAGAGGTCCGCTTCCAGGTGAAGTCGCCGACCGGCTCGAACCCCGCCCGAATAAGGCCCTCGTTCGGCGTGCCGGTACCCGAGTCCGCGCGAAGCCCCCTGCCGGGGACGCTGCCTTCGCGATTCTCTCCGCTCCTCCCGGTGGGCCCCTGCGGCCTCGAACCCGCGGGAGGCTTCGCGAGACGCAGCCTGTCGGAAAGGGAAAGCCTGCTCATGACCCGAGGGCGGAGGCGATGAGGCTCGCCACGGCCGTCTTGGCGCTCGAGACGCCGGCCGAGCCGGGCTTCGGGCCGGCGGGACCGGCGCCGATGCAGGACGGGCAGCCGGAATCGCAGGGGCAGCCCCGGATGGTCTCGAGAGCCGCGGCGAGGGCCCTGCCGAGACAGTCGGGAACGGCCTCCGCGAGGCCGGTTCCGCCCGGATAGCGGTCGTAGATATAGAGGGAAGCGCAGCCGAAGTGGGGATCCCTCGTCCTCTCGGCTATTCCGATGTCCGAGGGATCGCAGAGAAGGTAGACGGGGAGGATCCGCTTGACGAGGCTCCCCAGCCCGCCGAGGACGGCCCCCTTCATCGCCTCGGGAAGGGAGGCGACGAAGTTCCCCGCCGGACTCCCCTCGTCGAAGAGAAGGACGGCCGAACGGGTCTGCATCTCCTCCTCGGCCTGGTCGACCTCGCCGAAGCCGATGTTCTCGTGGGTCGTGTAGCGCAGCTTCTTGAACTTGGCCACCTGGGAGCGGACGAGGACGTCGCCGATGCGGACGGAAACCGTGCCGGTCCTCCTCTCCTCGTCCTCGGTGAGTACCTTGATGTCGGTCTTCACGACGGCGTCGGTGAAGTAGTCCACCTCCCTCTCCTCGACCGTGCAGGTGCGGTTGGCGATGTCGAGCTTGGTGACGAGGAACTGCTTCCCCCGGTGGATGTAGACGGCGTTGTCGAAGACCATCTCCTTCGCGCTCGGCCGATCCATCTCCCCGATCACGTCGTGGCGTCCCCTCGTCGTATCGATGATGACGACGTTGTCGGCCGTCGCCGAGCGGAGGGAGATGGCCTCGGCGGGGTAGCTGCGGTCGGACCAGTAGTACCGGCCGCCCGAGAGCCTCACCGTGCCGTTCTCCTCGAGGTAGACGAGGGCCCCGCCGAGGTTCTCGTCGGCGGCCGCCTCGGCCTCGGTGAAGGGAAGCTCGAAGGCCGCGCACTTGACGTGGTCGGTGTAGATGTAGGGATTGTCGGCGTCGATCCGGGCAGTCTCGCTCGGCCGGCTGAAGAAGTATTCGGGATGGGTGATCAGGTACTGGTCGAGGGGGTTCGACGAAGCGACGAGGACGGCCAGGGACACGGTTCTCCGCCGCCCCGCCCTCCCCGACTGCTGCCAGAAGCTCGAGAACGATCCGGGAAAGCCGGCGATCACCGCGGCGTCGAGGCCGCCGATGTCGATCCCGAGCTCGAGGGCGTTCGTGGAGACGACGCCCCGTATCGTCCCGTCCCGGAGGCCCTTCTCGATCGCCCGCCTCTCGCTCGGCAGGAGCCCTCCCCGGTAGGGCTCGACCCTGATCCGGTGGTTGTCGGTGTAGATGTTGGCTAGGGCGTCGTTGATGTAGCTGGCGATGAGCTCGGTCTTGATCCGGGACTTGGCGAAAAGGATGGTCCTGACGCCCCGCCTCAGGAAAAAAAGGGCGAAGTCTCTCGACTCGAAGGCCGTGCTCTTCCTGATGCCCTGGACCGGGTCCACCAGGGGGGGATTGTAGAGGACGATCCGCTTCTCGCCCAGGGGCGCGCCGTTCCCGTCGATCAAGTCGACCGGCTCGCCGATCACGGCCTCGGCGAGCTCCTTCGGATCGGCAATCGTCGCCGAGCAGAGCACGAAGCTCGGCTTCGCCCCGTAGAAGGCGGCGATCCGCTTGAGCCGCCTGAAGACGTTGGCGACGTGGGATCCGTAGACCCCGCGGTAGCTGTGGAGCTCGTCGACGACGATGTACTTGAGCCCGGCGAAGAACTTGATCCACTTGGGATGGTTCGGCAGGATCCCCGAATGGAGCATGTCCGGGTTCGAGATGACGATCCTGCCCGAATCCCTCGCCGAGATGCGGAGGGAGGCCGGGGTATCGCCGTCGTAGGTGCAGATCTTGACCGGGATGTCGGGCGAAAGGACGATGCCGTTCAGCTCGGCCTGCTGGTCCTGAGACAGGGCCTTGGTCGGGAAAAGGTAGAGGGCCCGGGCGTCGGGATCCTCCATCAGGCCTTGAAGCACGGGGAGGTTGTAGCACAGGGTCTTGCCCGACGCCGTCGGGGTCACGACGACGATGTTCCGCCCCGCGCGGACGGCCTTCCAGGATTCCCCCTGGTGGCTGTAGAGCCTCTCGATGCCCCGGGAATTGAGGGCCGAGGCGATGGCGGGATCGAGATCCTCGGGGAAGGGAACGTAGCTGCCATCGCGAGCGGGGATGGTTTCGATCCGGGCGATGCCCCGGGAAAAGGCCGGATCCGCCTTGAGTTCCTCCAAAATCGTGCTGACAGAATCGCTCATATGGACATATACTATAGCACGGGAACGGACGATTCATGAAGCGTCGGACACCTTAAGTCCGCGACGGTTCCGGTCGTCCGAAAACCACACCGGGGATGCACAAGGGGGATATCGTGAACAAGGTACTTTCTATTATATTGGGAGGGGGCAAGGGAACGAGGCTCTTTCCGCTCACGAAGCAGCGGTCGAAACCGGCCGTACCCTTCGGCGGCAAGTACCGTATCGTCGACATTCCGATATCGAACTGCATCAATTCCGAGTTCAAGCAGATCTACATCCTGACCCAGTTCAACTCGGCCTCGCTCAACCTCCACATCGCGCGGACCTACACCTTCGACGCCTTCTCCAGGGGATTCTGCGAGATACTTTCCGCCGAGCAGACCTTCGAGCATTCGGGATGGTACGAGGGAACCGCCGACGCGGTGCGCAAGAACTTCGCCCATTTCAGGCCCCAGGATCCGACCCACTATCTCATCCTCTCGGGCGACCAGCTCTACCGCATGGACCTCAAGGACATGTTCCAGAAGCACCTCGACTCGGGGGCCGAGATCACCCTGGCGACCACGAGGGTCAACCGGGAAACCGCGGCCGACCTCGGCATCCTCCGCGTCGACGCATCGAACAAGGTTGAGGAATTCCTGGAAAAGCCCGGTCCGACAAAGGAGATCGGCGAGTTCGCCGTGCCCTCAGCGCTCAGGGGCAGCAGCGGGAAAGACTACCTCGCCTCGATGGGCATCTATATCTTCGACGCGAAGGCCATGGAGGAGGTGCTGGAGAACGACTACCTCGACTTCGGCAAGGAGATCATCCCGGAATCGATCAAGACCAGGAGGGTGAGCGCCTACGTCTTCGACGGCTACTGGGAGGATATCGGAACCATCAAGTCCTTCTACGAGGCGAACCTCGATCTCGCGAAGATCAACCCCCAGTTCGATATGTACGACGAGGCGGCGCCGATCTACACCCACATGAGGAACCTGCCTCCCTCCAAGGTGAACAATTGCGACATGCACCAGTCGATCACGGCCGAGGGCTGCATCATCACCAACGCTTCGATCAAGGATTCCATCGTCGGCGTCAGAAGCATCGTCGAAGCGGGAACGAAGCTGGACAGCGTCGTCTGCATGGGCGCCGACTACTACGAGTCGAACTCGAGGAAGGAGCGCAACCAGATCGAGGGAACCCCGGGCATCGGCATCGGAAAGAGCTGCGAGATCCGTGGGGCCATCATCGATAAGAACGCCAGGATCGGAGACGGCTGCCGCATCGGGATCGACCAGCGGGAGAGAAAGGACGGAGACTATGGCTGCTACCACATCGTGGACGGCGTCATCGTCATCCCGAAGAACTCCGTCCTGAAACCGGGAACGGTGATTTAGGGAAGTGAACGGTGAACGGTGAACGGTGAACGGTGAACGGATTTTCGGCGGACGCAGGGGAGTTTGTCAAGCGGTCGATGAGCCCAGCGCATTCGCCCCCCGGCCCTTCCCGCTCACCCCTCGCACCTCACTTCTTCGTGGTTTCGTTCGTTTGTGGTTGCTCTTTCTTCCAGTAAACGAAGAATTTACCACGAAATCACGAATCCACGAAGGGAAGAACTTCACTCATTTTTCGTGTTTTCGTGCATTCGTGGTTCTCCTCTCTTCTGACAAAAAAGGAATTTACCGCGAAAGCACGAAAAAGAGGGAGGGAGAAGCGCCCCAGCGCATTCGCCCCCCGGGCCTTCCCGCTCACCCCTCACTTCATAAGGAGACCCTATGAGCTATTGCTGGACGACCATCGACGTGAAAGACATGAACAAATCTTTGCAGTTCTACCAGGAGATCGTCGGCCTTCCCGTTGACCGGAAGATGAAACCGAGTCCCGACATGGAGATCGTCTTCCTGGGTTCGGGAGAAACGAAGGTGGAGCTGATCTGGAACGCCAAGACGACCGCGGTGAATATCGGGAGCGACATCTCGATGGGATTCACCGTGGAATCGCTCGATAGGAAAATCGAGTTCCTCAAGGAAAAGGGCATCGCGATACAGTCCGGGCCCTTCCAGCCGAATCCCAAGACGAAATTTCTCTTCGTCCTTGACCCCGACGGCCTCAGGATCCAGTTCGTGGAGACCATCGCGTAATTCGGCGATCAGGAACACTGGTCATATTCCTCGCTGATCATCTTCTCAAGTTCGCGCCGGCCTTTCGGCAGGAGATCGTCGTGTGAAAGAGGCTGGTCCTCCAGCTCGAAAACCTCCTCGACATGGAGATCGAGGACCCTGGCTATCCGATAGGCGAGCACAAGGGAGGGATCGGCTCGACCATCCTCGATGCAGCATATGGTGCGCAAGTCGACGCCCACGCTGAGCGCCAACGACTCCCGGGAAATTGTGTGAGCTTCTCGCTGCATCCGAACCGAGTTCTTCATTGTGGCCTCCAGTCATGGCCTTCGGATTCCGACTGGTTGAGGTCTCCCCCAGCGCACTGACGATCCCCTGGCTTTCCGGTACGTGAGCTATGGCAGGAAGAAATTAAACAGGATATCTCGTGGTGGCAACGTAATTAATGACAAAGATTTTTTACACGGACGCCGCGGGGCGGACGATGGCCGCGCCGCTCGGCTCCCCACTCTCCCCGTTCACCCTTCACCGTTCACTTCTTCGTGTTTTCGTGCGTTCGTGGTTCTCCCTTCTTCCAACAAGAGAAGACTTAACACGAAAACTCGAAAGCACGAAAGCACGAAAAAAAACCATTCGCCGATCTCCCGGAAGTCCCCTGAAATATCGGACTTCGCCCCACTCTTTCCGTTCACCCTTCAACGTTCACTTCTTCGTGTTTTCATGCGTTCGTGGTTCTCTTTATCTTCCCACAAGAGAAGACTTACTACGAAAACTCGAAAACTCGAAAGCACGAAAAAAACCATTCGCCGATCTCCCGGAAGCCCCCTGAAATATCGGACTTCACCCCACTCTCCCCGTTCACCCTTCACCGTTCACCTCTTCGTGTTTTCGTGCGTTCGTGGTTCTCCCTTCTTCCAACAAGAGAAGACTTACCACGAAAACTCGAAGCCACGAAAAAAAAACATTCACTGCTCTCCCGGAAGTCCCCTGAAATATCGGACTTCGCCCCACTCTTTCCGTTCACCCTTCACCCTTCACCGTTCACCTTTTTGCTCACATCTTCATCATCCGTCTCGCGGCCGAGACCGCTAGGCGGGAAGCGAACGGGATCTTTTTCGCGCGGGAATCCAACCCGCCTGCCGATAGGGAACCTGCCGAAGTCCCGAATCGTGGGAAAAGCTCGGTGGCGTTTCGGTCGTTAACTGCCTCCCGTACCTTCTCGTCGAAGAGAGGAAGCCTCCTCAGATCGTCGACCTCTTTCGCGACGAGAAGCGCGGGGCAGAAGGGATAGTCACTGCCGAACACGATGCGCGAGGGTCCGACAAGCTCGAGAAGCGGGGCCATTGCGAAGCTAGATGTGGAGAGGGCCGTATCGTAGTAGAATTCCTTGAGATAGGCAATGAAACCCCTCGGCGCGGCCTTGAGAAACTCGGGATCCATGTTCGAAAGCGCAAGGCGCCAGGCGATAAAGGGCACCGTTCCGCCCGCATGGGCCAGTATCCAGCGGATCCGGGGGTACCGCTCGACGGTCCCCGTATAGATGAGGTTCGTGACCGCGCGGGTCGTGTCGAAAAGGAACTCGGTGAGGAATCCCGGCATGGCGAGCCCGAGGTTCTCGCTCGTCGAGTGGATATTCGGATGGATGAAGACGACCGCGTTTCGTTTGTCGAGTTCGGCCATCAGCTCCTCGAAATCCCTGTCGCCAAGGAATTTATCCCCGGCGCTCGCCAGGAGGACGATGCCGTCCGCCTTGAGCGTATCGAGGGAGCGGATCGCCTCCTTCACCGAGGCTTCCACAAGGGGCATCGGAAGGATGGCGAAAAAGCCCAGACGATCGGGATGAGCCTGGACGAGACCGGCGGTATAGTCGTTGCACCGCCGCGCCAGGTCCACGGCGAATGTGGTCCCCTTGAAGTAGACGCCTGGCGAGGATACGGACAGCAGGGCCGCCCTTATATTGTTCTCGTCCATGGTCGCGAGGGTTTTTTCGATCGACCAATCGGGATAGCCCGCGCCATGAGCCGGCTTGATGCTGTTGCGCTCCAACGTGGAAACATAGGTTTCCCATTCGATATGGTGATGAACGTCGATGCGGCCCTGGGCGTCTTCGCCGCCTCTCCTGTTCGATTGATTCATGATTGCCTCCGAGTTCAATATCACGCGTTTTGCTTTCTTGGGCTGTGACGTATGTCCGATCGTCCCATGACTTCCGTCACCGTTGGGAATTTCGGGTGATCGTCTTGAGCCGCCCGATGTCGAGAATGACGATGCCCTCGGGTTTGATCGCGATGAGTCCTTCGCTCTGGAATGAGTGGAGTATCCTCGATACCACCTCCCTGACGGAGCCGACGGCGTCGGCAAGCTCTCTCTGGGTCAGGGTCGCCACGAGCTCCCCGTTCTCGCCGGACGGTACGGCGAGGTAGAGGAGATGCCGGGCGGTGCGCACCTGGACGGAGTCGAAGACGTTCTCGCCGAGGATGATGAGGAGGTCGCAGAAATCGTCGCCGATTTCCTCGGCGACCCTCCAGCCGAGCCGCGGTTCCTTCTTTCCCAGTTCTTCGACGACAGCCGGGTTGATGACGAGGACCGTGCTGTCCCTGACCACCTGGACGCAGACCGGGATCGGACCGCCCACCAAGGCGGGCGTTCCGATCAATTCTCCAGAGCCGCCGTACTTGACCGTGATTTGTCTGCCCTCTTTCGAGGTAAGGTAGGCCCTGATGAGTCCGGTCAGGACGATGGCGATCCTGGCCGGTTCGTACTCTCGATAGATGATGCTGTTCGCCGGGTAGTTCGCGAGGAGGGCGTCGGAGAGGACCATGTCCTGCAATTCGCGGGGAAATTCCGCGAGAAAACTCTTCTGTATCGCCTCTTCGACCACACGGTCATATCCTCCAAATGATCTCGACATGGCCCCCCCCTTACCCATGGTACATTATACGGTTTTTGTTTCCGAATCAGTATCGAGATACAGAAACTTGTGATTACCCTTCGCGAGAAGTCGAATGATTGCGGGAACGATGGCGAGGGCGCCAAAGGCCGCGACGAGCATGCAGAACGAGACCAGCAGGCCGAACTGGATGAGCGGAACGAATCTCGAGCACGCGAAAACGATGAATCCGCCAACCACCACGAACATATTGTAGAGGATGCCTCTGCCCTTCCGATAAATCGTGTTCTCGAGCGCGAGGGTAATGTCCGGCTTCGCATGGAGCTCGTTTCGGTACCAGGTGATGAAGTGGATCGAATAGTCCACGCCTATGCCTATTACGATTGTGGATACAAGAGCCGTGGCCATGTTGAGCGGTATCTTGAAAAAACCCATAAGGCCGAAGTTCAGAATCATGGTGACGATGATCGGGAGTATCGAGATCAGGCTCATCCTGAAGTTGCGCAGGACCACAAGGAGGAGCAGGAACACGATGCCGATGCACAAGTAGATGCTCGTTATCATGCCGTCGACGAGGAGGGTATTGGCCACGTCCTCGAGGTTGGATGCTCCGCTGATTTCAACCCGCAGGTGGTTTTTCGCGAGGAAGTCCTTGTCGAAGTA
>DBTK01000047.1:24619-35282 GCA_002307015.1 Spirochaetaceae bacterium UBA1318 | reverse complement strand
TTTCCATGGAGCGCAGTCCCGGCGCGAGGTTCTCGACGTTCGCCCGGGCATACCGGAAGTTGAGCTCGCTTCCCTGGCCGACCTCGTAGGAAACCTGGGCCTGGCGGAGCCTTTCCCTGGCGTTGGCAAGCCTCGAGCGGGTGAGGTCGATCGCCTCCTTCTGCACGAGGAGCCGGTAGTAGAACTTCTTCACCGTGGAAGCCATCTGCTTCTCGGCCTTGACTTTATCGATGAGGCTCCCCTGGTAGTCGAGGGCGGTCTGGTCCATGAGCCTGAGGAAGACGGGA
Organism: Spirochaetaceae bacterium UBA1318; assembly: GCA_002307015.1. Taxonomy (GTDB): domain Bacteria; phylum Spirochaetota; class Spirochaetia; order Treponematales; family UBA1318; genus UBA1318. The sequence goes on along the minus strand of DBTK01000047.1, from coordinate 34,995 downwards.
CTCAGAACCTCCTGGACCGTGAGGCCCAGGGCGAGGTTGCCCTTGTCGGGGGTGTTGTAGTAGCCGGTTCCGTTCACCACGGCCACGAGGCTCTTCTTCGCCCTCACGTCGTTCAGTTCGAGGGCCGTCGCCGTCGCCGAGACGGCCGGAAGGAACTTGTTGTAGGAGAAGTCGTTCGCCCGCTTCTTGATCCGGGTCTGGGCCGCGGCCGACTTGACGGCCAGGTTGTTTCGGAGGGCGGCCTCGACCGCCTGATCCACGGTGAGGGCGGCCGGGGCCGGCTCGGCCGCCGTCTGGAAAATGCCGGCGCAGGCGAGGCCCGCGACGGCCAAAAACGCGATGATCCTGTTATGCATTCGAGTTCTCCATGGTGGTCTTTTGGGCGCGGACGAAGCGGTGTTTCAGGGAGTCCACGGCGAGGAAGCTGACGGGCACGATGACCATCGTGACGAGGAGGCCGAAGATGAGTCCGCCGATGAGCTCGACGCCCATGGCCTGCTTCAGTTCCCCCGCCGAGCCCATGCCGAGGGCTATCGGGAGCATACCGACGACCATGGCCGCCGTGGTCATGAAGATCGGCCGGATTCGGGTCGCGACCGCCTCCCTGAAAGCCTCCATGATGTCCATATGCCGCTCGTCGCGGTTTTTGAGGGCACGGTCGACGAGAAGGATCGCGTTTTTCGCCGCGAGGCCGATCAACAGGATCAGAGCCATGATCGAGAAGATGTTGAGGGTCTGCTTCGCAAGGGCGAGGGCGAAGAAACCGCCAGCTATGGAGAAAGGCAGGCTGAACATGACCGAAAGCGGATAGGAGAGCGAGTTGAACAGGATCGCGAGGATGGCGTAGACGAGAAGAAGGGACAGGATGAGGGCGAAACCCATGCTGCCGAAGGCATCCTGTTGGCTCGAGAGGCTGCCTGACGCCCTCACCTCGACGCCGGAGGGCACCGAGATTCCGGCGGTCTTTTCCCGTATCTCCTTGTCGATGTCCCCCGACGGCCGGCCGATGGCCTGGGCCGAGATGGTGATGTCGTTTTCCCTGTCCAGCCTCTTGAGCATCGTCGGGCCGAAGGCGTTCCGTATGGTCGCGAACTGGCCGAGGCGTATCTGGCGGCCCTGGCTGTTGGCGAAGCTCAGGTTCCCGATCTGGCTCACGTTCGTCCGGTCGACCGAGTTGAGCACGACCTTGATCGTAAAATCGGCCCCTCCCTCCTGGTAGTAGAGGTCGTTGTTGCCGGTTAGGGCCGTCCTGAGGGACGCGCCGACCATGTCGAGGCTGAGCCCCAGGTCCGCGAGTTTCGTGCGGTCTATGTCTATCTGAAGCTCGGGCTTCCCGTCGCTGACAGAAAGCTGGACCTCCCCGGTGCCCTTGACCTGTTTGATGGCGGCGACCCAGGCCTTGGCGACCTTGAGGTTTTCCCCGTAGTCTGGGCCCACGACGTCATAGGAAACTGGGCTTGCGGCGGTGGCCGCGTCGATGATCCCGGCCTGCAGCACCTGGGCCTTGACACCCGGAATGAGCCTGATCGCCTCCCCCACCTCTGTCCCGACCTGGGCGGAGCTCTTCCGGCGACTTGTCTTCGGTACCAATTGCACCACCATCTCGGTTTCATAGTTGGATGAACCGCTCGAGCTGTAGCCGACCTTGGTGTACACCTGGGAGATTTCGGGTCTGGCCCTCAGGTCCTGTTCTATTCCCAGGACGATCCGGTTGTTCTCCTCGAGGGTCGTGCGCTCGGGAAACTCGAGGTCGATGGCGAACTTTCCCCTATCTATCCCGATCACGAATTCCGACCCGACGACACCCAACCCGAGAAGGGCGAAACTGAACACAAGGAGAGCGAAGGCCGCGCCGATCGTCGATTTCCGGTGCCGCATGGCCCACTCGAGGATGGCGAGGAAGGCCTTCGTGATCTTCTCGAAGCCGCGGTCGAACCATTTCCCGAACCGGGCCATGGAACCCGAGGAATGGGCGCTCGCCGAATCCCCGAGCTTCGCCGCGAGGAGCGGGGTGAGGAAGAACGATACGAAAAGGCTGATCGCCGTCGCCATGACGATGGTGAGCCCGAACTGGATCAGGAGAGCCCCAATCAGTCCGCCGGCGAGGGACAAGGGCAGGAAGGCCACGATGATGACGAGGGTCACCGAGGTGGCCGCGAAGGCGATTTCCTTCGTTCCGTCGCGGGCCGCGTCATAGGCGCTTTTCCCGAGCATCCGGTGCCGGTGGATGTTCTCGATGACGACGATCGAATCGTCCACCAGGATGCCGATGACCAGGGTCAGGGCGAGGAGGCTGATCAAGTTCAGGCTGAAGCCTTGGACGCCCATGCCGATGAAGGTCGTGAGCAGCGTCGCGGGTATGGCCATGATGACGATGAAGGCGTTCCTGACGTCGTGCAGGAACAGGAGCATGATGACCCCGACGAACAGGATCGCGAGCAGGATATCGTCGACCACGTCGTGGGCCGAGCCGAGCGTAAAAATGGACGAGTCGTCGACCACCTCGAACCTGAGGTTTTCCGACTTGAACTCCTTTTCCATGCGGGAGAATTCGGCGTGGACCCGTTTCGAGACCTCGACGGCGTTGGCTCCCGACTGCTTGAGTATCTGCAATCCGATCGCCTCCTTGCCGTTGTACCGGAAGATGGTCTCCGAATCGGCGAGGGTGTCCTCCACGGTGGCCACGTCACCGAGGTGGATGCTGCCCGTGCCGGGGACGGTGGCGAGCACGAGGTTCCTCATCTCGTCGAGGTTCTTGAGCTTCCCCGCGATGCGGACGACGTACTCCCCGTCGGTGTCCTTGATGGACCCCGCGGGAAAGTCGAGATTCGCGGCCCCGATCTTCTGCAGCACGAGGAGGATGGGAATGCCGTACTGCTCGAGTTTCGTCTGGGTCAGGCCCACCCTGATCTCGCGGGCGTTTCCGCCCAGCATGGTGACCTGGCCCACCCCGCCGATCCGGTTCAGGCTCGGCTTCACCGTATCCTTCACGAACTCGTAGAGTTCGCCCTTGCCGATATTGGCCGTGATCGCGAGCTGGATGATCGGGGAATCCGACAGCGAGAATTTCCTTACGGAAGGCATCTTCACCGACGAAGGGAGGTCGCCCATCTTCGCGTTGACCTCCCGCTGGACGTCTTGAACCGCCTGGTTGATATCGACGCTCGCGTCGAACTCGAGAATGACGATGCTCGCGTTCTCGACGGACTCCGAGGTGACGTGCTTGATCAGGGCGATGCCGGACACGGCGTCCTCGATCTTCTTCGTCACCTGGTCCTCGACCTCCTTTGGCGAGGCGCCGGGATAGATCGTCTGCACGGTGAGGGTCGCCAGGGACATCGGGGGAACCAGCTCGTACTTCATGCTCGAGTACTCGACGATTCCGATAAACGCGAGGAGGCTGAAGATGACGACGACCGCTATCGGGCGGACGAGGGGCAGGTCTAGTATCTTCATTGCTTGTCTCCCTCGGTGACGAGGACGCTCGCCCCGTCGCTCAGGTTGTTCTGGCCCCCGGTCACGACCAGGTCGCTTTCTTCGAGGCCCTTGAGGACCTCGATGTCCGTGCCGAACTCCCCGGCCGTGACGATGTCGGTCAGCCTCGCAATCCCGTCCTTCGCGACGTAGACCTGGGGCTTCTGGTAGTCTCCCGAGAGGCTCGCGCGGGGAATGGCGATGATCGATCTCGACCCCAGGTTGACGTGGGCCCGGGCCGACATCCCGTCATAGAGGGGCTTGCCGGCATTGCCCTTCAGGACGATCTCGACGGGAAAGGTGAGGGCCGAATCCCCCTGGGGGCTGATGGCCGAAACCCGCCCGGAAAAGACGACGCCCGGGTAGAGGTCGGAATCGATGTCGACGGCCATACCCTTCTGGATCTTGAGGATGTCCCGTTCGCCCACCCGGATCGTCATCTTGAGGTTTTCTGTGTCGACGATGTGGACGACGGGCGCTCCGCCGCCAAGCATCGAGCCGACGGTGACGAACCGCTGAGTCACGACGCCCGAGAGCGGGGCGCGGACGCGGGCGTTCTCGAGGTCGCGGCGGGCCATGAGGAGTTGGGATTCCGCATTGGCGAAGGCGAGCTTGATGCCCTCCCGGTCCGAATCGGAAATGACCTTCTGGGCGAAGAGGTCCTGGGCCCTGGACCAGTCCGATTTGCTCTTGTCGAAGGAGGCCTGGGCCGTCCTGTACGTGGCCTGCTTCAACTCGTCGTCGATCTGGACGAGAACGTCGCCGGTGGCGACCCGTTTCCCGGTATCGGTATACACGGCGACGACCTTGCCCTGTGTCTCGGCGACGACCTGAACCTCGTTCTGCGCATGGATCGTCCCGCTGAGGGTCAACGCCCCCTGGACGTTCTTCTTCGTCGGGTGCGCGACCGCGACCGATACCTTCGATTCGGCCTTTGGAGCGGGCGCCGCGGAGTCCTTGCCCGCCCCACAGCCGGAAGCCGCCACGGTCACCGCCAAGGCCAATAGCCCCCAGCCGATTCTGCCTGCAATCCCCTGTCGATTCATCATTCTCTCCTCGTAGCCGTGCCAGGCTTAATTTCATTTCCCTTAAAAGACTTACCTGATCCCGATTGATACGGCCCTTAGCCGTTGGCTTGGAATCAGATATTCCAGGAACCACCACTCAATACAGAACATATTACTCATTTCTGAATGTATGTTCAATAATGAAATATAATATTAATGCAGTATTGTCAAGCGAATATTACGGAGATATTTCAGATACTCAGGGGAGATAATTATCAGGAAATCATAAATTTTTTAGAAACAAGGAAATACGGGGTCTCGCCGTCGAAAAGTACCTGGTATGCGCCTGCAGGAAAAACCTTTGGCAATCGAAACCGACAACCTTGCAGCTGCGGGCCTCGCCCATTAACTGCAAGAAGGAGCAGGCGACATACCGGTTCGTTCAGCGGCAAGGCTGCCTCAATGGATACGTATTTTATTTTATTATATGAAGTTGAACAAAGCTCTCAATCTTGTCGGAAAGACTGTAGCCGCCCGAAAGATAGTGACGAGTCTGACTATCATTGGATTCCAGGCTTAAAATCCCTTCGAGGCCATGAAAAAAGACGATGGCGTTCTTGTAGGGATCTTCGCTCGGGATAAGGGTTTGATCCTCGACGCCCCGCTTCATGATGGAACCGAAGACATTGATGATTGTATTGGCAGAATCCATCAGCATGCTCAGCTGTGACGCATCAAGGAGATTTTTCCGCCCGAGTTGACCGAGGAGCTGAAGCACGGCTCCGTTATCGAAAAACAACCGGCTGAAAAGTCCGGTAGTCGCTACCAATTGCTCGCTGCCGGACTTATTCGTATCGATCGAATTTGTTAGCTCGACGATCATGCGCGAAATATATACGTCAACCAGCTCGGAAAGGATATCTGACTTTTTTTTAAACTGAGAATACATCGCGCCCACGCTTACATCCGCGCGATGCGCGATATCGGAAATCGTTGTATCCTCATAACTGGATTCGATGAAAAAAAGCTTCTGTGCCGTTTCGAGAATTCGCTTCCTCGCGGCCAACTGCCGCCGTTCGACTCTCGAAGGTTTGGGTATATCAGACATGAGTATCTCCTCCCTTTACTATCCGTATTGTGAGCTGAATGTACAAGCTGTTCATAAGTGAATAGCAATATTGTTCTTCGCGGCATACGGTTTTAATTCAATGCGAATTGATCATTTATCAGTAGCACCATAATGGTGTTTACGGATTTTTCGACATAGAATATTGGCAGGGTACTCCCCGTACGGAACGTGGAAAAGAGGGCATATGTGGATATAGGACTAAGGGTCAACATAGATTTGTTCTGCTCGCAAGTCGCCATGTTTCTTCTCATGGGGCTGCAGAACAAACAGGATCGAAAGAAACTGGATTACCGGCTCTTCATGATCATTCTGGCGCTCGTATGTGTCGAGTTATTCGCCGATTCCGCCATGCTGCTCACCGACGGCAGCGCGACAAAGCCGGGTCAGTGGCTGCTGCGCAACGCCACCTTCATTTTCTACACGGTGAATCCGTTCATTACGATGGTCTACGCCGTCTATGTCGAATTGCTGACGCGCCCGGCGCATAGGCGGAAGAGAAAAAGGCTTGTCCTGTATTTCGTTCCTGCTGTCGTAATATTTTGCCTTAGCTTCGTTTCGCTTTTTACGAATTGGCTTTTCCTGTTCGACAGCCAAGGCTACGTTCACAAGGGACGATTTTCTTCCATTACGACCGTCGTATTCTATGGCTACCTCACCTGGGCTTTGGCCATCGCCAACATGAGGCGGAGAACGGTCAACCCCGGGGAATTTAAGGGCCTGGTCACCTTTCCCGTCCCCATGGCATTCTGCGGCGTTCTGCAGCTCCTGCTCCCCGACTATGCCATCCTCCTGCCCTCCTTCACCCTGTCTCTCCTCGTACTCAGCGCCAATATCCAGCAGCGACGGCTCATGTATGACTACCTCACCGGCGCGTACAACCGGAGAAGGCTCGACGAATACCTCGATGTCATGATCCAGGACTGCCGAAACTCCGGCAAGATGTTTTGCGCATTTCTCGCCGACGTGAACGATTTCAAGCACATCAACGACCAGTTCGGGCACCTCGCCGGTGACGAGGCGTTGGTAACCGTGGTCAAGGTGATCCGCGAGAGCCTTCGCTTCGACGATTTCCTCGCCCGCTACGCCGGGGACGAATTCGTTGTGGTGTTGCCGAACTGCGAAAAGCAGGAGCTCGAGATAATAACCGAAAGGATACACCAGAATTTCCAAAAGAGTTCGAATGGCAATAGCCGGTATGCCCTCTCGATCAGCATCGGCGGTTCAGTTTTCGATCCGGCCTTTCACGGGGATGCGGAAGACTATGTAGGCTATCTCGACTCGCTTATGTATGAACAGAAAAAAAACTACCATAAGGTCGAAAGCGACGGAAGAAAACGAGGCGAGCCGGAGACCGGCGAAACGTGACGCTGGCCGCCGGGGGCGACCGGACCGGTTTCTACGATGCCGTATCCCGGCTCGACCGGTGGCGTGGGTACGCGGGACGCGCGAGGTGGGCTTAGGTAGAATTGAACGCTACCTATACGCGAAGAGTCGGAGATATTCATCGATTTTTGCCGACAGGCTGTACCCGCCCGACAGATGCCTCCCCACATTCGCGTTGTCGCTGTCGAGGCTCAGTATCCCATTGAAGCCATGATAGAAAACGATCGCGCTGATCAGTGGATCGTCGGCTGTGCGGATGCTGCGATCTTCCTTCCCCTTCTCCATGATCTTGAGAAACATGTCGATTATCTCGTCCACATGCACCGTCAGCCGGTTCTTGAGGAACTCGTCGGAATCCATCTGGGGGAGGAATTGCATCAGGATGATATTGTCGTAATACCAGCGGCCGGACTCGGTGGCGACCTTCACCAATTGGTCGTACCCGGTCCTCTCGCTCTCCTTCGCCGTCGATAGTTCGCTGACCATCCGACTGAAATACTCGTCGATGAGTTCTGTCAGAATCGCGTACTTGTTCTTGAACAGAAGATACACAGCCCCGACGCTCACGTCGGCGCAACGGGCTATATCGCTGATGGTCGCCTTGTCATAGCTGGCTTCGACAAGAAACAGCTGCTGCGCCGCGTCAAGAATGCGTCTTCGCGCGTCCATGCGACGGCGTTCGACCCTCGATAATTCTGGTTCATCGGACATGTCCCATCGCTCCTTGTTTGTACTCGCAATCCCGGTACAGGTTGTCCCTCTATTTGGAGAAATACTACCACTCAAAACGAAAATCGTGTAGACCAGACATTCACCCCCACCTTCTCCCTCTTCCCGTTCACCGTTCACCGTTCACTTCTTCCATTCTTGACTCTTCCCTCCATTGACGGCATAGTGAAAGCGCCGCGCCCCTGAAGCGTGGTACAGGAGTACGAAATGAGCGATGCATCCGTTCCCGCCGCTTCCGATTTCATCAAGGATTTTATCACCGAAGACCTCAAATCCGGCCGCTTCAAAGAGGTCCACACCCGCTTTCCGCCCGAGCCGAACGGCTGGCTCCACATCGGCCACGCAAAGGCCTTCGGCATCGATTTCGGCATGGCCGAACAGTTCGGGGGGAAATGCAACCTCCGCTTCGACGACACCAACCCCGAAAAAGAGGACATCGCCTACGTCGAATCGATCAAGCGCGACATCAAGTGGCTCGGTTACGACTGGGAAGACAGGGAGTACTTCGCCTCGGACTATTACGAGTACCTCTACGGCCTGGCGGTGAAGCTCATCAAGAAGGGCAGCGCCTACGTCGACGACCTTTCCGACCAGGAAACCCGCGAGTACCGGGGCACCGCCGTTCCCGACAAGAACAACATCACGATCACCCCGCCGGGGAAGAACAGCCCCTTCCGCGACCGCTCGGTCGAGGAGAACCTCGACCTGTTCGCCCGCATGAGGGCCGGCGAGTTCGGCGACGGGGAGAAGACCCTCCGCGCCAAGATCGACATGGCCCACCCGAACCTCGTAATGCGAGACCCGGTCATGTACCGGATCCGACGCGTACCCCATTACCGGACGGGAAACGCCTGGTGCATCTACCCGATGTACGACTTCCAGCATCCCCTTTCCGACGCCCTTGAGGGAATCACCCATTCCCTCTGCAGCCTCGAGTACGAGATCCACCGTCCCCTGTACGAATGGTTCATCAGGGAGGCCGAGGTATTCCCCAGCCGGCAGATCGAGTTCGCCCGCCTCAACATCACGCGGACCGTGCTCTCCAAACGCTGGCTCCTCCAGCTCGTCACCGAGAAGCGGGTATCCGGCTGGGACGACCCGAGGATGCCGACGATAGCGGGGATGCGCCGCCGCGGCTACAGCCCCGAGGCGATCAGGGATTTCATCTCCCGCATCGGCGTCGCGAAAACCGACAGCTTCGTCGACATCCAGTTCCTCGAGCACTGCCTCCGCGAGGACCTCAACAAGAGGGCCAACCGCGTCATGGCCGTCCTCAAGCCCCTGAAGCTCGTCATCGAGAACTGGCCGGCCGGCAAGGTCGAGGAGCTCGAGGCGGTCAACAACCCCGAGGATCCCGCAGCGGGAACCAGGAAGGTCCCCTTCTCCGGCGAGCTCTGGATCGAGCGCGACGACTTCCAGGAGGTCCCGCCGCCCAAGTACTTCCGCCTCTTCCCGGGATCCATGGTCAGGCTCAGATACGGCTACATCGTCACCTGCACCGGCTTCACGAAGGATCCGGCCTCAGGCGAGATCACCGAGGTGCGCTGCACCTACGACGCCGAAACGAAGGGCGGCAACGCCCCGGACAACCGCAAGGTGAAGGGAACCATCCACTGGGTTTCCGCCGCCCACGCCGTCACCCTCGAGGCCAGGCTCTACGACTACCTCTTCCTCTCCGAGCGCCCGATGGAGGTACCCGAAGGAAAGACCTGGATGGACGACCTCAACCCCGCGTCCCTCGAATCGCTCCCGAACGCGAAGGGCGAACCCGTGCTCGCGAACGCGAAATCCGGCGACCGTTTCCAGTTCGAGCGCCTCGGCTACTTCTCGGTCGACCCTGATTCGAAGCCCGGAAAGATCGTGGTCAATCGCGCCGTGTCCCTCAGGGACACCTGGGCGAAGATAGAGAAGAAAAACGGGTAGAAGAGGGGTGAAGAGTGAACGGTGAGGGGTGAGGGGTGAGGGGTGAGACATTCTGAGCTGGAAGTCTGGAAACGGTCAATAGAATTCGTCACCGAAATCTACCGCATCACCACCTCGTTCCCTAAGGTCGAATTATATGGATTGACGGCCCAGATTCGTAGGGCCGCCGTTTCCGTGCCGTCCAACATCGCCGAAGGCGCGACCAGGGGAAGCGATCGGGAGTTCATTCACTTTCTGAGTATCGCGATGGGATCGCTGAGCGAACTAGAAACGCAGCTGATCATCGCAAAAAATCTTGGCTATCTTGACGGGGGCGTCCTGACGCCTTCTCTCGATTCGCGGATAGAGGAAATAAGAAAACCGCTGATCGGATTGATACATTATCTCGAGGAGAAAGTCGGCGCCGGGAAGTGAGTTCCGCTCACCCCTCACCCCTCACTCCTCACCATACAAGGAGCACTTCATGGCAATACAGGAACCCGGACAGGCGACGATGGACAAGATCGTTTCCCTCTGCAAGAGGCGGGGATTCGTCTTCCAGTCGAGCGAGATCTACGGCGGACAGAACGGAGCCTGGGACTACGGCCCGATGGGGGTCGAGCTCAAGAACCGGATCTCCCGCTTCTGGTGGAAGGAAATGACCCAGCTTCACGGCAACATCGTCGGCCTCGACGCGTCGATCCTGATGCACCCGAAGGTCTGGGAAGCCTCGGGCCACGTCGAGAACTTCA
>DBTK01000047.1:17713-24382 GCA_002307015.1 Spirochaetaceae bacterium UBA1318 | reverse complement strand
CCGACCCCCTGGTCGACTGCAAGAAATGCAAGAACCGGTTCCGGGCCGACATGATCCCGGAGGAGAACCTGAGGGACCGCAAATGCCCGGAGTGCGGCGGCGAGCTCACCGAGACCCGTAAGTTCAACCTCATGTTCAAGACCCACATCGGCGCGGTCGAGGAGGACGCGAGCGTCGTCTACCTCCGTCCGGAAACGGCACAGGGCATCTACGTCGACTACAAGACCATCCAGGCCTCGAGCCGCCTCAAGATCCCCTTCGGCATCGCCCAGGTCGGCAAGGCCTTCAGGAACGAAATCGTCACCAAGAACTTCATCTTCCGCAGCTGCGAGTTCGAGCAGATGGAGATGCAGTTCTTCGTGAAGCCGGGCGACGACGACAAGTGGTTCGAGTACTGGCGCGGCGAGAGGATGGCCTTCTACGCCAAGATGGGCATCAAGCCCGAGAACCTCCAGTGGCACCAGCACGGGCCGGACGAGCTCGCCCACTACGCCAAGGACGCCTACGACATCCAGTACAACTTTCCGATGGGCTTCAAGGAGCTCGAGGGCGTCCACAACAGGACGAACTTCGACCTTACCCGCCACCAACAGTTTTCCGGGAAGGACCTCCAGTACATCGACCAGGAATCGAACGAGCGCTTCATCCCCTTCATCATCGAGACCTCCGCCGGCCTCACCAGGAACGTCCTCATGGTCCTCTGCGACGCCTACGAGGAGCAGAAGGTCGAGGGCGAGGAAGAGGGCCGCGTGGTCCTTCACTTCCATCCCCTCCTCGCCCCCATCACCGTCGCGGTGCTGCCGCTGATGAAGAAGGACGGCATGGCCGAGCTCGCCAAGGAAATCCAGGGCGAGCTGATGGAGGAATACTCGACCGACTACGACCAGGGCGGAGCCATCGGACGGCGCTATCGCCGCCAGGACGAGGTCGGTACCCCCTTCTGCGTCACCGTCGACTACCAGACCAAGGAGGATGGAACCGTCACCCTCCGAAACCGCGACACGATGGTGCAGGTCCGCGTTCCGCGAACCGAGCTCGAGGCGACGATCAGGAAGGCGATCAAGGAATACAAGCGAGCGTAAGCCAGCACGGGCGAACGCTTGCCCGGAGACCCGGGGATCGATTTTGGCGGGGACATGGTGCCGTTCGGGCGCCACGCCCCGCCAAACGGCCCTTCCGTCGTGTCCGCGAGCGATTTAGTGAAAATATCGTGTTTTTCGACAGTATCAGTATTTTTTCAGTTGACAACATCGAAACGCCGGAGTATATTCTCCTTGTTATATGTCGATAAAACCTTCAGCGTTTTCTGCATTTATTGATCCTTCCTGTTTATCCGGCGAAAACCGGCTCGTGTCGAGCCTTCCCGAAAAACTAAGTGAGTATTTGGACGCAAGAAAATGTGATAAGGGTATCAGGCATATTCATTATCGTAGATAATGAATAGAATTCGCTGGGTAAATACCCTGGCAAAACACGAGGTTTTCAAATGGCCAAAAAAATCTATGTCGGCAACATGAACTACGCCACCACCGAAGATGAGCTCTCCACCCTGTTCGCGCAGTACGGAGACGTCACGTCCGTGAACATCATCAAGGATAAGTACACCGGTCAGGCGAAGGGTTTTGGATTCGTCGAAATGGCTCAGGATGACGCGGCTGTCGCCGCCATCTCCGCCCTCGACGGAAAGGACCTCGGCGGACGCAAGCTCCGCGTCAACGAAGCCGAGAACAAGCCCCGCCGGGACTCCTACCGCGGAGATTCCGATCGCTACTAGATAGCGGTTCGCAGCAATGCGAGAAGCCGACCCTCCGGGGTCGGCTTTTTTTTGCCCGAACGGCCAAACGGCCAGGCCGGAAATTCGAAAACAATGCATATTTCTTGACAACCGCCCCCAAAGGGGTAATATTTCTTCGACTGTGCTGCCGGCCGCAAACTCTCCTGGCATGATTGGCGGATCTGAAAGTACGTGTCACATCGAGCTGGATCGAAACTTCCGGACGCCAAGGGGCGTTTTCAGCCGTGCTGACAGATCCCATCACCAAACAGGAGGAAAAAATGAGCAAGGTGTACGAAATTCCTGGAAAGCCAGGCAGTGTCGTGTCGGTAAAGCCTCGGTATGACAACTTCATCGGCGGCGCATGGGTCGCCCCGGTGAAAGGCCAGTACATGGCGAACATCAGTCCCGTAACCGGCAAACCGTTCTGTGAAGTCGCCAAATCGACCGCGGAGGATGTGGAGCTCGCCCTCGACGCCGCCCACAAGGCCAAGGACGCCTGGGGCGAAGCCTCGCTCACCGAACGGTCGGCGGTTCTCAACCGGATCGCCGACGCCATCGAAGCCAACCTCGAGATGCTGGCCGTGGCCGAGACCTGGGAAAACGGCAAGCCCGTCCGCGAGACGCTCGCCGCCGATATCCCCTTGGCTGTCGACCATTTCCGTTATTTCGCCGGCGCCGCCCGATCCCTGGAAGGCAGGATCACCGAGATCGACAAGGACACGGTGGCCTACCACTTCCACGAGCCGCTCGGCGTCGTGGGTCAGATCATCCCCTTCAACTTCCCGCTGCTCATGGCGGCCTGGAAGATCGCTCCCGCTCTCGCCGCAGGCAACTGCACCGTCATCAAGCCGGCCTCCCCGACGCCGTGGTCCATCCTCAAGCTGGCCGAGGTGATCGGTTCGGTGGTTCCGCCGGGAGTCATCAACATCGTCACCGGTCCGGGAGGAGAGATCGGGAAAGCCCTGGCCACCAGTCCCCGCATCGCCAAGGTCGGATTCACCGGCGAGACGACGACCGGACGGCTGATCATGCAGTACGCGGCCCAGAACATCATCCCGTCCACGACGGAGCTCGGCGGCAAGTCGCCGAACATCTTCTTCGAGGACGTGATGGACAAGGACGACAGCTTCCTCGACAAGGCGATCGAGGGTCTCGTGCTCTACGCCTTCAACAAGGGCGAGGTATGCACCTGTCCCTCGCGCGCGCTCATACAGGCGTCGATCTACGACAAGTTCATCGCGCGCTGCCTCGACCGGATCGGCAAAATCGTCCAGGGGAACCCGCTGGATACCGCGACGATGATCGGGCCCCAGGTCTCCAAGCAGCAGCTCGAGAAGATCACCGGGTACGTCGACATCGGCCTGAAGGAAGGGGCCGCGTGCCTCATCGGAGGACACCGCAACGTCCTGAAGGGGGATCTCGCCGAGGGCTACTACTTCGAGCCGACGGTGCTCAAGGGCGACAACAAGATGCGGGTTTTCCAGGAGGAGATCTTCGGCCCGGTGCTGGCGGTGACAACCTTCACCGACGAAGCCGAAGCCCTGCGCATCGCCAACGACACCCTCTATGGCCTGGGCGCCGGGGTGTGGACCAGGGACGGCGGCCGCGCCTATCGAATGGGCCGGGCGATCAAGGCCGGACGCGTATGGACGAACTGCTACCACCTCTATCCCGCCGGTGCGGCCTTCGGCGGCTACAAGATCTCGGGGGTCGGACGGGAGAACCATCAGATGATGCTGGAACACTACTCGCAGACCAAGAACCTGCTGGTCAGCTACAGCCCCAACCCGCTCGGATTCTTCTGATCCCCCGATGGAAGAGTCCGCCGAGGATCCAGTAGTCGCAACGCCGGCCGCTCTCGAGGCGATCTCCCGCCTCGTATCAGAAAAGGGGCCGGTCATGTTCTTCCAGTCGGGAGGATGCTGCGACGGCAGCCTGCCCATGTGCTTCGAGGCCGGCGAGTTCATCATCGGCGACCGCGATGTCCTGCTCGGCGAGGTGGGAGGCTGCCCGTACTACATCGATGAACGCCAATACGAGGCGTGGAAGCGCACCCAGCTCATCCTCGATGTCGGCGAAGGGGATCCCGAGGGCTTTTCATTGGCGGCAGGCGAGGGCATCCACTTCATCGTACGGTCGAGAATCTGCCTCTGTCGGCCCGCCGAATCGGCCTACCGGAAGCGGCACGGACCATCCTGATCGCGACGGCGCCTGGGCGGCTCATGCCCCGCCCCGGCGTCGTCCTGGATCCGAGCGAAACGGAAGGCGGTTCAACTCCCGCCGCCGTACCTCCGGCCCTCGTCCAGCATCGCGAGGTAGTTGGGAACGGGCACGTAGTTCGCGACGGAATTGCCGGTCCCGAGGCAGTAGCCGTTCACCCCGCAGCGGTCGAGGGTCTTCCTGACGCGAAGCCGGACAGCCTCCTCGTCGGAGCGGCAGAGAAAGTCCATGTCGATCCCGCCGAGGAGGCAGATCCTGTCGCCGTAGCGGTCCTTCGCGTCGGCCACGTCCTCGATCGTATCCTCGAACGAATGCTTGGCGTCTATCCCGACGTCGTCGATGAGATCGTCCATCACCAGATCGAGCTTTCCGCAGGAGTGGAGGAGGTAGAGCCTCCCCGCGTCGTGGGCCATCCCGGCGAGCTTCTTGTGGGTCGGGAACACGTACTCGCGAAGCTGGTCGGGCGAGATGAGGGGCCCGGTCTTGAAGCCCATATCGTCCGTGCCCCAGACGGCGGCGACCCGGCCGAACTGGAGGAGAAGCTCCGTGTAGCGGGTGTGGAGGGCGGTCACCTTCTCGAGGATGGCCTTGACGAGGTCGGGCTCCTCGTAGAGGGCGATGCAGAGGGTCTCGTAGCCCATGAAGAAGGTTATCTCCTCGGCGATGTGGCCGGTGAGCCCGCCGAGGAGGCACATGTCGTCGGGCAGGTTCCTCTCGTACCATTCCAGGTCGTCCGTCCGCGCGGCTGAGAGATCGGGCCAGGGGTAGCGCTCGAACTCCTCCCAACTGGTCACCGGTCCCCGCGATTCGTTGATGAAATTGCGGCCGCCCTCCTTTCCCAGGGCGCTCGAATCCGCGGCGTTATCCCAGGAAAAATCGAAGGCGAGGTTCCCGACCGAGGCGAGGACGTAGTCGTAGCCGAGGAACCGCTGCAGGGCGAGCTGGAGCTTGAGCCCCCGATGGGGATCGTCGTCCCGGATGCCGGCGGAGATCCCGTACCGCGCGACGAGGTCGTCCTGGATCTCCTTGTCTAGATAGATCTCGATCGGATGGACCCTGCCGCCCCGGTAGGTCCGCGAAAGACAGGAAAGGAACTCGTCCCGGTCGGGCTTCACGGGTACGGAAAACGGATCGTTCATGGTCACCTCCATCGGTAATGGCATCATACTGCGCTTTTCCGGACTTCGCTCGCTTATACTTGCGAAAAAATGGTGCTATCTTGCTCTCATGGAATCGGAAACCGATCCGGGCACAGGCTCCTCCGCCCCGCCCTACCGCGAAACCATGCCGCTTGAGAACTCCTTCTACCGGTCCTTCGTCTCCACCTATACCATGGAGGCTTCCGTCCCGCCCCATTATCATCCCTACCTCGAGATGGTCATCCCCGAGGGTGTGTCGGGCGAGGTAAGGATATCGGGCACGGTCCACCGGCTCGAAGACGGCTTCCTCTACCTCGTGCCCCCCGACGCCGTGCACTCCTTCAGCATCGGCCCCCGGGACCTGTCCCGGGTTCTCGTCGTCATCATCGACCTCGAAGCCTGCGGAAGTATCCTCGCGAGCTTCGGAGGATTCGAACCCGGGGCCATACGGAGCATGGCCGCCTCGGTGCCAACAATCTTCGAGGAACCAACAGGCACCCTCATCTCCTCGGTGAGGCTGCTCTCGCGGTTCTCGAGCGCCCCGCCCTCCCTCCAGACGGCCTGCTCCGACCTCGAGACCCTCGCGCGCATCCTCAGGCTGCTCTCGATGGAGAGCGACGGAATCCGGGTCAGGCCGATGCGGGAGGAGAGCGTCAGGCGGGTCATCGACATCATCGAGGCCTTCGCCCACCGTCCCCTCAACCTCGACGAGATCGCCTCGAGAAGCGCAGTGTCGAAATTTCACCTTTGCAGGCTTTTCAAGGCCGGCACGGGGATGACGATCCAGGACTACCTCGTCCAGGTGAGGGTGAACCGGGCCTCGAGGGCCCTCGCCCAGGGCATGTCGGTGACCGAGGCCTGCTACTCCTCGGGCTTCGGCGACCCGTCCCACTTCATCAAGGTGTTCAGAAGGGCGACGGGCAAGACCCCGAAGCGCTGGGCAGCGATGGCGGACCGGACGGACCGACCGATCTATTGAAGCGGGAAGCCGGACGCGGTATCCTGTCGGCCTGACATCACGAGGAGAGCAATGAGCGACAGCATTGAAAAAATGGCGAGGGAATGCCTCGAGACCGTGGACCGGATCATCGCCGACCACGGCCCGAGGATGGCGGGAAGCGGGGCGGACGGAAAAACCGCGAGGATCCTCGCCGCGAAGCTGGGGGAATACGCGGATTCCTCCGGCGTCGATTCCTTCGACGCCCACCCGGCCGTGTTCTTCTCCTACATGAAGCTGCTTCCCGTCGTCTACCTCGCGGGCCTCGCCGCGCCCTTCCTGCCCCGGGTTTTCTCCGGTCCGGTCGCGGCCCTCCTCGTCCTCGGCATCGCCATGATGGTCGTCATCTTCGGCCTCTACAGTCACGGCTTCGACCGGTTCTTTCCCCGAGCCCGATGCGCGAACGTCTGGGGCGTGCTCGAGCCGTCGGGCCCCGTCAGGCGGCAGGTGATACTCTCGGGCCACCACGACAGCGCCTGCATCGCCCGCCTCCTCCAGGGCCCGCTCCACAACCTCGCCGGCATCCTCCTCATGCT
>DBTK01000047.1:0-17487 GCA_002307015.1 Spirochaetaceae bacterium UBA1318 | reverse complement strand
CCTCGCCGGCATCCTCCTCATGCTGCCCTACCTTTTTTTCGCCTTCGAGACCGTCATCCTCGCCGCGAGGTTCTCCTTCGGCATCGACATCGGCGGTTGGGAGTTCCGGGTCTTCCTCGCCGGCATTCCCTTCGCCGTCGGCTACTTTTTCGCGATCAATCCGTTCAGGGGCGGCCCCGGGGCGGGGGACAACCTCGTCTCGAGCGTCATGGCGATCCGGCTGGGCCGGTATCTCGCCGACCATCGGGACGAGATGCCCAAGGACACACGCGTGTGGATCGTCAGTTTCGACGCCGAGGAGGCTGGCCTGAGGGGATCGGCCGAGTTCTTCCGCTCGAGGAGGAATGAGTTCCTGGCCATCCCGACGACCCACCTCAACTTCGATTCCCTCTATAGCGAGAGCGAGCTCCACTGCATCGTCAGGGACATCAACGGAACGGTCGGCCTCGATCCCGATCTTTCGGCCGAGATCATCGGGGCGGGCAGGGACTGCGGGCTCGACATAAAGCCTTTCGCCATGACCTTCCCCTACGGGGGAACCGACGCGGCGGAAAGCGCCAGGATCGGGCTCCGGTCCGTCACGGTCGTCGGCATGCCGACCGGGCTGATCCAGGAGATCTACGTCTACCACACGAAGCGGGACACGGTCGACCGGATCGAACCCGGGGTCGTCGAGGCCTGCATGAAACTGGTCCTGAGGCATTTCAAGGATTGACGCCTTTCCCGCGCCGGTTCATGATGGGCCATGATCAGAAATCCTACCATCGACGCCATGATGAACCGCCGCTCCGTGCGGAAGTACACCAGAGAAAGGCCCTCCGACGAGGTCGTCGAAACGATCGTGAGGGCCGGAATGCAGGCGCCCTTCGCCTCCCAGCTCCACAGCGTCCTCCTCTCGGATAGGCCCAAGTCTCCCTTCGGGGCTCCCCTCTGGTTCACGATCTGCGTCGACCTCCACAAGCTCGAGCGCTTCATGAAAATCCGCGGCTGGGAGCGGGTGACGAACGACCTCGCGATGCTCATGTTCGGGATCCAGGACACGGCCTACCTCGCCGAGAACATGGTGATCGCGGCCGAAAGCCTCGGCATGGGTTCCTGTTTTCTGGGCGAGTCGCCCTTCCTCGCGGACAGGGTCGCGAAGGAGTTCGAGCTTCCGCCCCGCGTCATGCCGCTCGTGGGCCTCGTGATGGGCTTTCCGGCCGAGGACAACCCTCCCCGCCCCCGCTACCCGATCGAGTGCAGCTTCTTCAGGGGGAAGTACCCGGCGCTGAGCGACGGGGACATCCAAGCCGCGATGAAGGCCATGGACGAGGGCTATCTCGCCCAGGATTACTACCGGAAGGCGAAAGCCAAGATCCCGCTCGAGGACGGAAAGGCCGAAACCTTCACGTACGACGACTACTCCTGGACCGAGCACATCTCGAGGAAGTGGGGCCAGTGGTACCGGACACCCGACGATCTCCTCGAGCAGTTCCGCCTCCGAGGCTTCGAGCTCCCCGGCCGGAACGTGGACGAGCCCCGGTCGTGACCGGGAACGACGATCGCGAGGAGGTCGAGGCATGGAAGAAAAACCGGATTCGATCGACCGGTACATAGGGTCTTTTCCCGAACCGGGCAGGACGCTGCTGAACGAAATGAGGGCGATCATACGCTCCGAGGCGCCCGAGGCCGTCGAGAGGATCAGCTACCGGATGCCTGCGTTCGATCTGAACGGGATCCTCGTCTATTTCGCCGGCTACGCCGGCCATATCGGCTTCTATCCGACCGCGAGCGGAATCGAGGCCTTCAAGGACGAGCTCGGGGAGTACAAGTATTCGAAGGGCGCCATCCGGTTCCCCATCGACCGGCCGCTGCCCGAAGCCCTGATCAGGCGGATCGTCCGGTTTCGGCTCGAGGAAACCTCGAAAAAAACCTGACCAAGGCGATCCAGATGTTCCCAAAAATGAACGGGCGTTCCCCCGTGGGCGTGACGATAGCCGGCGACATGTCGGTCGGCGAACACATCGTCCGCATGACCTGCATCAGGGGATAGCGGCCAGGACGCAGGTGACCTGGAAGCGCCGGCGACGGGGGCCGTCGAACTCGGCGAAGAAGATGCCCTGCCAGGTGCCAAGGGCGAGGGAGCCCTTCCTGATCGGAATGGTCACCGAGGCTCCGGCCAGTATGGCCTTGATGTGGGCGTCGGAGTTCCCTTCGCCGTGGCGGAACCTCGGGTCGGCGGGAACGAGGCGCTCGAAATAGCCGAGCACGTCCGAAGCGACGTCCGGATCGGCGTTCTCGTTCACGATGACGCCGGCCGTGGTGTGGGGGACTGAAACGACGCAGATTCCGTCGGCGATTCCGGCATTCCTCACCGCCCCGTGAACCTCGTCCGTGATCGGTCTCAGGACGCACCTCGACCCGGTGGAAATCTCGAAATCCTGGGTTGCATTCATGGAAATGAGTATAGCATGGCTTCCTGGGTGCGGCTCGCCAAGAATACGCTTTACCTCGACGTACGGCCCCATGCTATACTCCTTCGAAAAGAGGATTCAGGCAGTGAACCGTCATTTCGAAAGGATGGTATTCCCATGGTAGAACGCAGGACATCGACATCTTCCTGGAGCCTCCTCTACGGTATTGGCGCGGTATCGGCTTTCGTCTACGTCCTGATGATCCTCGTGC
Source organism: Spirochaetaceae bacterium UBA1318 (assembly GCA_002307015.1). GTDB lineage: Bacteria > Spirochaetota > Spirochaetia > Treponematales > UBA1318 > UBA1318. The sequence goes on along the minus strand of DBTK01000047.1, from coordinate 14,823 downwards.
CCCTTGCGCTCCTCGTCGCCCAGCCCCAGGCCCCGATCTCGGGCGGAGCCGCCATCCTCGAGTACATCGCGGCGCACAAGGCCGTCTATCTCGTCGAACTCATCTGCTTCGTGGGCCTGTCCCTGCCCGCCATCTTCGTCTTCCTCGCTCTGGGCGCGGCGCTCTGGCGAAAGAACGGGAGCCTCGCATTGCTGGGCACCGTAGTCGGCGTCGGATCCGAGCTCATCGCTCTGGGCCTCGGCTCGAGCCCGCCATCGCTCAACATGGGCCTCCTCTCCTTGAGCGGCCAATACCAGGTTGCCGACGAGGCGCTGAAGCCCTCCCTGGCCTCCGCCGCCTCCGCGCTCGCCGCCTACGCCAACGCCGTATCGGCCGCGGGGATACTCACCGCACTCGGCATCCTCCTGCTCTCGATCCCGATGGCTAAAGCCCCCTTTCCGAGACGGTTGGGCGTTGTCGGCATCGCGACCGGAGTCATCGGCATGCTCAGCGAAGCCCTCCGCGATTTCATCGGAGCCGCCTACGGCCTCTACGGCATCCTCCTGCCGCTCTGGTTCGTCTTCGTGGGCCTGGGACTGATCGGAGTATGGAAAAGGAACGATGAAGAAACACGATAATACCCCTACATTCCAGGGAGGCCCGATGGGACAGCGCACGAACCTCGAACGGGATGACGGCGGGGATTCCCCCCGAATCGCGCTTGAAACCGAAATCAAGTCCTATCGCCACTCGCACCCGGATGAGGCGGGGGTCGCCGACCGCTTTCTGGATTTTCTTGAGACGAACGAAAATTGCCTTTCACGGTCCTGCCTTTCGGGCCACGTGACCGGCTCGGCCTTCATCGTCGCCCCAGACCTGGGCCGGATCCTCTTCGTCCACCACGCGAAGCTCGACCTGTGGCTTCAGCCGGGGGGACACTGCGAACCGGGAGAAACGGCCATCGAAGCCGCGAGACGGGAAGCCCTCGAGGAAACGGGGGTCGTGGTCGAGCCCTGGCCGGGCACCGGGCTCTTCGATATCGATATCCACCCGATTCCCGCGCGGGGGGAGGTCCCGGCCCACTTCCACTACGACGCGCGCTACCTCTTCGTCGCCCGGGTCGGTCCCGTGACCGTGAGCGAGGAATCCCACGCGGTCGAATGGCTCGCCCTCGGGGAGGCCATGCGCCGGAACCCCGCCCCTTCGATCGGCCGTCCCATCGGAAAGCTCGATCGATTCCGGGAACTCAAGGAGAACCTTTGTCCGCTCGGGAAAAGCGATGCCCGTCGATAAGCCGAAGGAAAGGCTCTACGGCAGGGCGCCCTACCGGATCGTCCTCGTGCACGGCGGGCCGGGCGCCCGGGGCGAGCTCGCGCCGGTGGCGGTCGAACTCGAGAACCGGATGGCGGCCGGCGGCGGACCGGGGGCGGGCGTCGTCGAGGCCCTCCAGGGACGGCACACGATCGAGGGCCTCGTCGAGGAACTCGACTGCACGATCAAGAACTCGAGGGCGACGAAGGCCGTCCTCGTCGGCTATTCCTGGGGAGCCTGGCTTTCCATCCTCTACGCGACGCTCCACCGACGATCCATCGCGGGCCTCATCCTCGTTTCGAGCGGCCCCCTCCTTCCCGAGTACGCCGCGCGCATCACGGAAACCAGGCTCGAAAGGATGGACTCGAGGGTCCGCGACAGGGTTTCCCCACTCCTCGAAAAGGCAAGCCTGTCGGGAAGCGAACTCGCCCTCGTCGGCGAGGCGATGGAATCGGTCGACGCCTTCTGCAAGCTTCCTGCCACGGAAGATCCAGCCTCGTCGCCCCTCACGGGAGAGGAACCGGACGGGGAGGCCTTCTCGCGAATCTGGCCCGAAGCGAGCGCCTTGAGGCAGAACGGACTCTTCCTCGAAGCTTGTAGGTCCATTGCCTGCCCCATCGCGGTGATCCACGGGGATTACGACGTCCACCCGTCCGCTGGCGTCATCGAGCCCCTCGTGCGCGCCGGGAAAAAGCCCACGGTCGACCTGCTCGCGAGATGCGGGCACAAGCCCTGGGAGGAGCGCTACGCGCGGGAGGAATTCTTCGCCGTCCTCGAGAAACGGATCGAGGAGACGCTTCCTCCCCTCGAAGAAAGACATCCCCTCCTGGAGCCGTGAGCTAGGGCGAGTTCCGGGACAAGTCCTTCCACGCGGGCAGCCTCGACATCATGCCCGCGGCGAGTTTCCGGGCGGCTCCGGGATCCAAGCCTTGAGTTTTCACCATGAAGCCGGTCATCGAATCGAGCTTCTCTCCGTAGGACTGCATCGAACCGTCGGGCCGGGCGCAGTGGACGCAGTAATCCTTCGTCGCATCCCCCCCCGGAAAATCTTCAGGTCTCGTCATCGGCATGCCGCAGGCGATGCAGTTTCTCGTCTTTCCCATTATCGTCTCCTTTCAACATCGACGCCGAGCCGGCCGAGCTCGACCTTCCCGAGATCGGTGACCTCGTACACGGTCGTCGTGCCCTCTTTTTGCGTGAACCAGCCGAGTTCGATGAGGCGCTCGAAAAGCCTCACGCCGAGGGTTCCGCCCAGATGGCCGTAGCAGCGCTTCCCGTCGAGTACTCCGTCGCCGGAGACCTTGCCCACAGGCTTTCCGGCGCTCACCTCACGGTGGGCTTTCGCGGTCACGACGCGGCCTCCCAGGCCGAGAGCGCCGGTTCGAGGCAGGACACGACACCGGACACACCCGAGACGGTCAGGGTCATGAGAATAGCGGCCTTCAGCTCGTCACGGCTCACGCCCGCCTTTTTCGCCATTCCCGCATGGGCGACGACGGCTCCGGCATCCCCGTTCGCGGCCTTCATCGCGATGTAGATGAGCTGGCTCGTCTTCGCGTCGAGACCGGGGGAATTCGACACGGCTTCGACGAGGCCGTTGAAGGCTCCGGCGGCCTCGGGCGCCTCGTCGAGAAAGAACTTCCAGGGATTGCGTTTCGTTTCGTTCATGGCGACTCCTTTATATCCCCGTCGACCGGGGCGATCAGATGGAGGAAATGCTCGATCAGCTCCCCGCCGCGACGTGCAAGGACCGACTTGCCGGGGGCGAAGAGATCCCCGTTCGTAAGGTAGTAGTGGACGAGGGCGATCCAGGTATTGAACAGGAGGGCGACGGGCATGGTCCGAATCGTACCGTCGGCCATCGCCCGTTCGGCGGCTACGCTCAGGTGGTGGGAGACCGTCGACTGGATGCCGAGGAGGGCCTCCCGGGCGCATTCGGGAAGAAGCCTCGCCTCGATGACGAGGCGGGTATAGAAGGGCTCGAATTCCCGGAGTCCGGCGAGGTGGGCTTCGAGGATTTCCCTGACGCTGCCGCCCGAACTGGAAAGCTCGTGAAGCCTGGCATTCACTTTCGAACCGAATTCCAGAATGACGGCCTCGACCAGAGCCCCTTGAGTCGGGAAGTGGAGGAAGAGGGTGCCGTGCGAAACCCCCGCGGCTTGCGCCACGGCACCGGTTGTCGTCGCCAGGGGGCCAAACTCGGCGAAAAGCCCGAAGGCGGCTTCCACAAGGGCGGCCCTGGTATTCTCCTTTCGTGCATGACGACTTGTTTCTCGCTTTTCACTGACTTCATACTCACTGAGCATGCAGTCAGTCTATTGTCATAAAGCGAACCTGTCAAGTCCATTCGGGCCTTTCCGAGCGTCTTCCCCACGGGACTTCCCTCCTTCTTGGGAACGGGGAAGCACGGGGATCTTGCGGCAACGCGCAATCGTCGGCATTATGGGGCAGGTTCGATGACGGAACACGGGATGAGAGCGATTCCCCGGAAATGCTTTTCGTGCCGGTCTGGGTATTCACCGGCCGGTGCAACCGATCGGGCGGGTCTTGAGTCTATTAATCGCATTCCATCGATCGCAAGGAGTTTTCATGTCCAACCCCGCGTTACCCGTAGCCCGCGCCTATCCCCTCGGTGAGGAGATCGCCAACGCGGTTACCCACGGAGTCGGCGCCATCGCCGCCATGGCCGCGACCCCGGTCCTCATCGTCGCGGCCGTCCGATCGCATGATCCCTGGGCCATTTCGGCCTATTCCATTTTCGGCGCATCGCTCATCCTGCTCTACGTGATGTCCACCCTCTATCACTCGCTCACGAATCCCCGGGCGAAGAAGGTCTTGAGGGTATTCGACCACGGCTCGATCTTCGTGCTGATCGCGGGAACCTACACGGTATTCACGCTGACCGTGCTCAGGGGACCGATCGGGTTCAGCCTGTTCGGCATCGTCTGGGGGGTCGGCATAGCCGGCATCGTGCTGTTCGCGATCTTCGGTCAGCGGGTGAACAAGCTCTCCCTCGTCCTTTACCTCGTGCTCGGCTGGGCGATAGCCTTCGCCGCCAAGCCCCTGAAGGCCGCGATGCCTCCCGCGGCGCTCGGCTACCTGTTCTGGGGCGGGGCCGCCTACACCATCGGGGCTATCGCCTACGCGATGAAGAAAGTGCCGTGGACCCATCCGCTCTGGCACCTGTTCGTGATGGCGGGAAGCGGCTTCCATGTCGCCGCCGCCCTCGCCGCCCTCCCGGTCTGATCGACCCGGAAAAGGCCCCGCCGCCGGAATGCGGGAGAATCGAGCTTTCCGCCCGGAACGAAAGCCGGATCGAACCGTGCCGGTCGCGCCGCCTTTTCGCTAGGAACTCGACGCCAGCTTTCTCAGGGCTTCGCCCGATACCCGGAAATTGATCCAGTCGTCGAGGGACTCGGCACCGAGGCTTCGGTAGAAGCCGAGGGATGGCTCGTTCCAGTCGAGGCAGGCCCACTGGAGCCTCCCGCAGTCGCGCTCGAGGGCGATCGCCGCGAGCCGCACGATCAGGGCCTTGCCCGCGCCCCTGCCGCGAAACTCAGGCCTGACGAAAAGGTCCTCGAGATAGATCCCGGGCTTCGCGAGGAAGGTCGAGTAGTTGTGGAAAAAAAGGGCGAAGCCAGCCGGCTTTCCCGAACACTCGACGATCAGGGCCTCGGCGTAACGGTCCTCGAACAGGGTCTTCCCGATCGCAGCCTCGTCGGCCCTCACCTCGGAAAGGAGATGCTCGTAGTCGGCAAGCTCCCGAATGAAGCTTACGATGAGCCCGGTATCCCCCCGCTCCGCGAAACGGATCGCGAGGCCGGAGGAGCTTGCAGTCTCGGGGAGGACATCCGACGGGCGGCCATCGGCCTCGGTCTTAGGTTGGTGTTGGTTCATGCAAAAAGGCTAGCACAGCCGGTCGACGAAGGGCAATCCTGAGCGACACATTCTTGGCTGGCTGAGCTTTTCGGCCCCGGCTAGACGAGCCGGCACTCGATGCCCCGTTCCCGGAACACCTCGGGGTGGGCTTCGAAGCGCGCCCTCTCGTCGAAGGGCGGATTCCAGGGTTTCCCGACCAGGGGATACTTGGCCGAGGCGTAGGGGTTGTAGGGCAGAAGCTCGACGCTCACCCGGTCCCCTGCCACGGAGAGAAAGCGGGCCGTCGCCTCCATGTTGGCGACCGAATCGTTCACCCCGGGTATCAGGGGAATTCTCGCGACGAAGGGCTTCCCTAAGCGGACGAGCGAGGCGACGTTTTCCAGAATCCGCTCGTTGTCGACCCCGGTGAAGCGCTCGTGGACGGCGGGGTCCATGTGCTTGATGTCCACGAGCATCAGGTCGGCCATCCCGGCAACCTCGGAAAACGCCGCGCCGTCCCCGTAGGCCGAGGTCTCGACGACGACGTGCATCGGCTTCAGGGCCCGGATCAGGGCGAGGAGAAAATCGGGCTGGGCGAGGGGCTCCCCGCCCGAGACGGTGATTCCCCCGCCGCAGGAGGCGAGAATGCCCGCCTGCCTCGAAAGCCCCTCGGCCACCTCCCCCGCCTCGACCCTCCTGCCGGAAACCGCGATGGCCCCGTAGGAGCAAGCCCTGACGCAACGGCCGAACGGCCTGCATTCCTCGTGGTCGCAGGGTTTCCGGCACAGCCCGCAGTCCCTGCAGAGCGACCGGTAGGTCACGAGCTCGGGCTGGAAGTCCACCCCCTCGGGATTGTGGCACCAGGCGCAGCGGAGCGGGCAGCCCTTGAGGAAGACGGTCGTCCTCACGCCGGGACCGTCGTGGGTCTCCAGCTCCTTGATGTCGAAAATGATTCCCTCGGCGCTCGCCATCCTTCAGTACTCCTGGCGGCTGATGATGTGCTCCTGGTATTCCCTGTCCAGCTCGATGAAGTAGGCGCTCCACCCCCAGACCCTGACGATCAGGCCCCGGTGCTTATCGGGGTGGCGCTGGGCATCGAGGAGGGATTCCTTGTTCACCGCGTTCAGCTGGAGCTGGTGGCCCCCGGAGACGATGAAGGTCCTCACGATGTCGCCGACCTTCCGGATGCTCTCCTCGTCCCTGAACAGCGTCGAGTGGAATTCCAGGGTCAGGGGTCCGCCGTTGATGGTCCGTTTCAGGTCGGGCGCGGTGAAGGACTGGATGACGGAGATGGGACCCTTGAGCTTCGCGAAGAGGCTCGGGGAATAGTTCGCGCTGAAGGGCTCGCCCTTCCTCCGGCCGTCGGGGGAGGCGCCGATCTCGTTCGCGTGCCAGAGGTAGTACATGGCCGAGCCTGTCCCCGCCCTGAAACGCCCGCCCCTCTCGTTTTTCAGCCCCGCCAGGGCATCCGAAAAGGCGGCGAGGAGCTCGGTGGCGAGGCCGTTCGTCATCTCGTCGTTGTTCCCGAACTTGGGCGCGTCGTACCGGAGGGTGTGGAGGAGATCGTCCTCGCCCTCGAAGTCGGTTTTTACCGCCGAGAGGATCCTCGAGGGCGACACGGACCTTTTCTCGAACACGTAGGTCTCGATGGCGGCCAGGGAGTCGACGGCGGTCGAGAGCCCCGTCCCGTGGAAGCCGAAGTTGTTGTATCGGGCACCGAGGGAGATATCCCGGCCGGAAGCGAGGCAGCCATCCATCAGGATCGAGTAGAAGGGCGCCGGCACCATCCAGAGGTCGTGGATGGCCGAGGCCATGCGCCCGGCCTCCTCGGCGATCCCGGCTTTCACCGCGGCCATGAACGCCCCGAAGTCCGCGCAGCCGGCGAGGCTCGAGCGCATGACCGAATCGACGACGGCGGGAAAGGAGAACGCCCCGATGTTGGGAATGTCCATGCCCGCGCCCGGAATGATGAACTCCCAGCAGGCGGCGACGACGTAGTTCCTGGCATCCTCCGGAGCGTAGCCCAGGCTCACGAGCCCCGGGATGACGACGTCGTCGTTCGAATACTGGGGAAAGCCGAGGCCCTTTTTCGTGAGCTCCGTCCCGCGCCGGTAGATCTCGCTGCCGGTCGACGAGTTCACGCGGAGGTTGATCTTCGGATCGATCAGCATGAGCTCGCCCGAGGCCTCGAGGCAGAGTTCGGAGAGGAGGTTGAAGCCGTCGCGGCCTTCGGCGTCCATGCCGCCGAGGACGAGGCTCTGGCCGTTGTCGCCCTGCTGGACCCCGGGATAGAGGTCGCTGTCCCGGTTGAAGCTCAGGAAGAACTCCTCGACGAGCTCGAGGGCGCTCCCGCGATCGAGCCTTCCCGCCTCCATGTCGGCCTTCAGGTAGGGGAACATGAACTGGTCGAACCTGCCGACGGTGTTGTGGTATTCGCCCTCGCACCAGAGCGTAAAATGGAGGATGCGGAAAAACTGGAGGGCCTCTCGGAAGGTCGTCGCGCCCTGCACCGGCACCCGGGTGAGGACCTCGGCGATATCGCTCCGCCCCAGTCTCTCGGCCTCGGCCCGATAGCGTCCGCAAAGGCGAACCACGGCGTCGATCGAGGCGACAACCGCGGTCAGGAACGGCGCCTTCCCGTCGTCCTGCCCCTTGGCGCAGCCGGCGAGGAGGTCGGCCGCCTCCCGTCTCCGCTCGCCGAGCCCGACCCGGATGGTCGAGGCGTAGTCGGGGCAGATGTTGCAGACGTTCCCCTTCTCGTGGATGAAATGGCCCGCGGTGATCCCCTTCCATTCGGCGTCCTCGAAGAGGGCGGGAAGCTTCGGCACCGTCCGCGTGAGCACGATCCTCTCGTTCTCGAGTATGACGGGCGACTCGGCGTCGAGCAGGCGGACGAGGCGGCATGACACCCGCTCGACCGGCGCGAGCCCCCTGGCACGGAAATCCCCCGCGAGCTCCCCCACGACGCCCGTGCGCAGGCCATGATGGCGTTTCTCGACGATGAACTCCCTGAGCGCAGCAATCCTTTCGTTCATGAGATTGGCCCCCTTCGGAAGCTACGATCGACAGCCTCCAGCGAGCCGGAGACTGTCGGTTCAGCAAGGAAATTTATGCGATGAGGGATCGAAGCCTGCCGATAGTCGCAATGGCTCAAGCAGGCTGTGGGCTTCGACCCTCCTGAGAATAAAGCCTCCCCTCCCAGCCGTCAAGGTTTAAATCGTCCGCGGCCATCCCCCCTGCCTCAGTCAGCTGCATGGCCATGAACTCAGGCGTTGCTCGGTGAATCATTATCGCCATTGCCCCCGGGAGACTTCGATGTTATGCTTGAGACATGAACCCACTCGAATGGATCGTGACCTACGGATGCAAGCTCGGCCTCAGGATGCTCTACCGGATCGAGGACTCCGAGATGGGAAAAGTCCGCGCCGACGGACCGCTCATCCTCTACCCGAACCATACGAGCCTTCTGGAGGCCCCCATGGTCTACACCTTCCTCAAGCCGAGGAAAAAGGTAACGGGGCTTTCCAAGATCGAAAACTGGAAGAACCCCTTCCTCAACCTCGTCTTCTCCCTCTGGAAAATCATTCCGATACGAAGGGGAGAGTCCGACATGGAGGCCCTGCGCGCGACGCTCGGGGCCCTGGCCGACGGGTACATCATCGGGATCGCGCCCGAGGGAACGAGGAGTCCATCGGGCACGCTGCAGAAAGCCCAGGGAGGGGTTACCATGCTCGCCCTCCACTCGGGTTCCCCGCTTCAGCCCCTCGCGCATTGGGACGACCGTCCCCTGCCGGAAAACAGGAAAGGCTCGGCGGGTTCTCGGCGTTTCGGTCGACCGACGATCCACATCCGCGTCGGCAGGGCCTTCCATCTGGATCGACGGGGAGAAAAGCTCACGAAGGAAATCAGGCAGGAGATGTCGGACGAGATAATGTACCAGCTCGCGATGCTCCTTCCCGAAGACAGGCGGGGCGTTTATGCGGACCTGACCAAGGCGAGCGAAAAATGGCTGGTGTTCGAGGATCCGCCGATCGGCCAGGCCGCTGTCTCCCAGACGTAAGGTTAAGCGTTCAATTAACGGTAATGAAAAGAGTTCGGTTTTATAAATCAGAACAATCCTCCTTTTCAAACCGTGTACTATGCTAGAGTGTGTCGCTATACGAAAAAACTGCAAAGGGGTTTCGATATGCCCAAAAAGGCGCTAGTCATTCTGCTTATTGCCTCGATATGTTTCGCCTGCACGCCGAAGAAAACCGGGACAGCCCCGGCCGCCGCGCCGACTGAGACGCCTGAGACGCCCCAGAATCCGACCCAGGCGGCGATCCAGCCTCAACCGGCCCCCGTAGCCAAACCGAAACCGGTCCGGAAGGCAGCCAAGGCTCCGGAACAGATCGCAGCCGAAGCCGCAGCCGCCGAGCAGAACCGTCAGGAAGCCGAAGCCCAGAAAGCCGCGCTCGAGGAGCAGAATGCCGCCGCCGAAGCCGAAGCCGGGACGGCTGAAGCAGAAAACGCGGCCGCACTCGAAGCCGAAGCCAAGGCGGCTGAAGCCGAAAAAGCGGCTGCAGTCGAGGCCGAAGCCCAAAAGGCGGCTGCTCTCGAGGCAGCGAAAACGGCTGCAGCCGAGGCCAAGGCCGCTGAAGCCGAAAAAACTCAAGCCGAGGCAGAAAAGGCCAAGGCGGCCGAAGCCGAAAAGGTCGCAACCCTCGCCGCCAAGGTCAAACAGGCCGAGGTCGAAAAAGCGGCGGAAATCACCAAGGCCGCCGAGATCGCCAAAGCCGCCGAGGTGACTCGCGTCGCCATTGAAAAGGCCGCAACGACGATTCCGGAGAGCCCGACATTTTCCGTCGTTCCGGGAGCCTTTGCTGCACCGTTCAGCCTGGCGCTTTCCTGTCCGACCCCTGGGGTCAAGATCCGCTACACCATCGACGGCACGGTTCCAACCGACAAAAACGGCCTCGACTACTCGGGACCGTTCACCGTCCCGCGGACCTCGGTCGTCATCTCCGTGTCATACACCAAGTACAATTACGTATCCGAGCCGTCCCGATCCACCTACGCGGTCGGCGAGGTCTACGCCTCAGAATCGGGATCCGGTCACGGCAGCCCCGAATCTCCGGCTTCCCTCGCCGACGCGGTAGGCATGGCGCAGAGCCTTCACCTCCCGGTGGTGAAAGCCTCGGTCGGAACCTATACCGCCTCGCTCCGAATCACCGAACCGATCAGGATTTCCGGAGGATGGTCGCACGACTACTCGACCCGTTCCGGAAGGAATACGGTCATCAATTCCTCCGATGGCGAAAAAGGCGACGCCCAGAACCCGGTGAGCGCCATCGTACTCGACGGAACCAGGGTCGCGGAAACGGTAATCGAGGGACTCACCATCACCGGCGGGCGGGGTACCTACACGGCCGGCATTCTCTGCGCCAACGCCGCCTCCCCCCGCATCAGCGACTGCTCGGTTTCCGGCGGCGAGGGGGAGTATTCCTACGGCATCAGAGTCGTTTCCGGCTCCAAGCCGCGAATCGAGCGCTGCGACGTGAGCGGCGGTACGGGCAGCACCAACGTGGGACTGTCGACCGACAGCTCGGCGCCGGTCATCGTTTCGTCCTCGATTCTAGCCGGCGCGGGAACGGGCATAACCTACGGTATTTCCGCGACGAAGTCGGCTGTCGAGACCTACGGCTCCGTCGTCAGGGGAGGCGCCGGCGCCTCCTCCTACGGCGTCGCCCTCTATTCGGGCGCGAACGCCCGGCTCTGGGGCGATTCGATCGACGGCGGCTCGGGACTCGATTCCTATGCGATCTTCATCGCCGGCTCCGCGCCCGAGATCGGCGACTGCATCCTGACCGCCTCGGGGGAGAAGGCCTACGGGATCTTCGAGAACTACGGTCACGCGAATCCGAAACTGGTGAAAAACGTGCTCGCGATCGACTGCAAGACCGCGGCGTACCGGGATGACGACACCAGGATATCCTTCAACGAGGTGGACAAGAACGGCAATTTCACCAGCACCCAGAAAAAGAAATCGTTGACCACGCCCAGGGCCGCCGCATGCGGCATCCTGAGCAGGGACGAGGCCGGCCTCGACGATTCCCTCGCCCCGACGGCCTCGACCTCGACCCGCATCACCACCGGCGGCGCCGAGCCCCCCGACGTCGCGCTGCTGGACAGGCAGGGCAGGAAACGGAAAGCCCCCTGGTCGATCGGCGCCTTCGACGCGATCCTGCCGACGGAATCCTCGGACTCCGAATAGGGCAGAAAAAGGCCGGAACCTTTTAAGGATTCCGGCCTTTTCATTTCCCCCCGTTGGTTACTTCTCATTCAGGTTGAAAACCCCGTCCCAACCCTCGGGAGGAGGATTGGGGCCGAGGTAGGTTTCGGTCCGTTTCTGGAAGGTCTTCGCGGGGCCGTCCTCGGGCCACCGCTTCAGGAAATCCTCGAACCCCGCCTTCGCCCGGTTCCAGTCCTTCGTCTCGAAAACGTCCAGGATCTGATGGAATTCGGCGATCTTGGCCTTCGTGGCGTCGTCCGCGTCGGCGAGGATGTCAACGACCTCCCAGAGCTGGACGGGGGTGTTGATGTTGACGACCCGAACGCGGTCGAGCCTCCTGAAGAGCATGCCCTCCTCGCCCTCGCTCTTGGTGGCGTCGCTCGCGAGAATCCAAGTCCCGTACATCTTGTTGACGCCCTCCAGACGGGCGGCGAGGTTGACGTTGTTTCCCATGATGGTGTAGTCCATCTTGCGCTCGGTGCCCATGTTGCCGACGACGATGTCGCCGGTGTTGATGCCGATGCGGGTCAGCAGCGGGTTGGGGCTCATGCCGTCGGCGACGAAGTGCTCGTTCATGACCGCCTCGCGGCGTTTCATCTTGACCGCCGCCTCGAGGGCCAGATGGGCATGGTCCGGAATCTCGAGCGGGGCGCCGAAGAAGCCGATGATGGCGTCGCCCTCGTACTTGTCGATGGTTCCCCTCATGTCCAGGATGATGTCGCTCATGCCGGTGAGGTATTCGTTGAGCAGTGCGACAAGGCGATCGGCGGTGAGCTTTTCGGAAACCGAGGAGAAGGCCCGGACGTCCGTGAACATGGCCGTCATGTGCTTCATGTCGCCGCCGAGGCGGAGCTTGCTCGGGTCGGCGACGAGCTGGTTGATGACGTCGGGGGAAAGGTAGGTCGCGAAGGCCTTGCGGTAGAAGCTTTTCTCCCGCTCGGTGCTCAAGTACTTGACAATGGCGTTCGTCATGCCGGTGAAAAAGACCGTCAGCGCCGGCCCCAGGACCTTTATGTAGATTCCGGTAAACCTGAACAGGACGAAGGTCCCGATCACGACCAGGATCATGGCCACGATTCCGGCGAGGATATTCTGGAGGGGTTTCAGGTTGCGCTGGATCAGGATGATGAGAAAGGCCAGGGCGAAGGACAGGACGATGGAGATCCAGACAGGGGCCTCGGAAAGGAAATCCCCCTGGAGTATGGTGTTCGCGAGGGCCGCATGGGTACCGACGTTGATGTACTGTGCATGGAAGGGATTGACGCCGAGATCGGTCGTTCCCGTGCTGGTCCATCCGATGATGCACATCGATCCGGCGAGGAAGCTCGAGAGCATGGCGCGCTTGTCGCTGAGCGTCTGGAGACTCTCCCGGGCCTGGGTATAGAGCTTGTCGACCGTCGCGATGACTTCCCTGGCGCCGTCCACGTCGGCGGGACGGACCGCGCCCTTCCTGATCGCCATGTCGATGTAGCCGGTCAGTTCCTTGTCCGACCCCCCGGCGAGGAATTTCTTGGCCGCGGCGAGGTATTCCACCCTTCCCGCTATCCAGGCGTCGGTCGCCTTCTGGTCTCCGGTCGCCATCGCCTGGGCCTTCAGCGCGCTCGCCTTGTCCTCGAGGGCGAGAACCGCGAGGGCCCCGTCTCGGTAGGGCCGGCCCTGGGTGCCCGTGTCGATATCCATCTCGGCTATGTTTCGAAGATAGCCCGAGAGGTCCTCCTCGAGCCGTTTGAGGTTCACGAGCTCCGAGAAGGACTTGTGCTGGAAACTGCCGTAGAAATCGGCCCGGGGCCAATTGATCAGGGTCTGGGCACCGGAGGATATCGGAATCCTGATGTCCTTGACCGTCCCGTCGGGAAGGTGTGCCCCCTTCAACGTGACGGTCGACTTCGTCGCCTCGATGGGCGGATTCCCCAGTACGCTGAGGAGCGGGGCCACGATGAGTTGGGCGTAGTACTTTCCGTCATACTCCCTGAGGATGTCGATCCTGCGGCGGACGCCATCGTGATCGATCAACACGTTCACGAAACCGGCGCCCTTCGCACCCTCGGCGATCTGCGGGATCGTGGCGCTCATGATCGTGGCTTCCAGGGCAGAGTCTCTATCCGCCTTGATCCTGTCGACCGCGAACCGCTCGGTTTCCTTGGATGGCTTAATGGTCGTGACCGCCTCGGACTCGTTGTTCGAGACGTTCACCGTGACGTAGGCGCTTCCGAAAAGCCGGAGGGCTCCGCCGAGATACCGGTCATTGTCGCGGGCCACCGAGCTCACCTCGCCGATCAGCTTCACCCTCGTGTCGTCGATCCCGGCGTTCAGGTCGTTCTTGTACCTGAGCGCCGCCTTGGGGGAGATGGCGCCGGTGGCGACCGCGTCGATGAGATCGTTCACGTTACCCTGTATCTCGCCGAATCCCTGGGTAAAATCGGCGGGAAGCTTGTTCTTGAGTTGGTCGACGTCAATGCCCGCATTCGACTGATTGACGTACTCGATATCGAAGGAGACCGTCCGGGCGCCGAGCTCGCGCATCCTCATGACGCCCTCGGCCATGACGTCGCGTGGCCACGGCCAGCTGCCGACGAGGTCGATGGCGCCGTTGTCGACGTCGACCAGCTTGATGAGGGTCGATTGCTTCGGCTCCGGACGCATCCCGAGGAATCCGTCGAAAATCCGGTACTCCAGATCCCCGTAGAACTGCATGAGGTAGAGGCCGGAAAACACTGTCGCGGCTATGGCCGGGATAAGGATAAAGGTTTTTTTGGTTAGCTTTGCGATGAACGGTATTTTCATTGTACCGTTATACAATGACTCCGGGAATTTTACGTACGATTTTCGAAATCCGAACGTCTATTTATCATCATCGGGCTAGGTTAGCATTGCGATACTTTTCGTGATCCGTGGTATCAATCTCTATTAATGTTGGTGATTGATATGAAAACGATCATTCGTATCGAGAACCGCCGCCGTTTTGTCTTGGCTGCAATGGTCGTCGTGTTCTACACATCCCCGGCAGCGCCTCAGAATACCTCCTGTACCTCATCATGAAGGCCTTCGGCCGCGACGGTGGGCTATGTACTCGATCGCGCTACGCGCTTCGCGAACTTTCCTGGAGGGGCATCATCAAGGGCGATGTCGACCCCGATTCGACCGTAAAGGGCGACCAGGCCATCCGCATCCTGACCCGCAGTCTCGAAATGTGTGGCAACTGACCCGCGGATACCGCCGTTCACCTTTCCATTATGGGAGATACCGATGAAGCGAGTTGTCATTTCCGCCCTGGTCATTCTGGGACTAATCGCCGCCGCATCCTACGCCGAGGAAGACATCACCGTCGTGGTGAAGGAGGCCGTCGGCAAGGTCCAGGTGCTCCAGGAAGGCAAGGACTGGACGGCCATCCACGAGGGTGACAA
>DBTK01000006.1:7346-29774 GCA_002307015.1 Spirochaetaceae bacterium UBA1318 | reverse complement strand
TCGCCGGGTCCTTGACGCCGGCTGTCGCCGGGTCTTTTGTCACGCTGGATGCGGAATTCTGGGGGTCGACCGGGGCCGATGCCGCGGTTCCGCCCGGTTTTTTGGCCACCTGGGTTTCTTCGACCGGGATAAACAGGGTCTGGCCCTCCTTGAGGACAGAGGAAGCCGTAAAGCCGTTTGCCGTGCGGATGGCATCAACGCTCGCCCCGGATTTTCTCGAGATCGAGTAGAGGGTATCGCCCTTGGCGACCGTATAGGTCGAGGGGATCACGAGTTTCTGTCCAGGTTTGAGCAATCGTCCGTCCTCGAGGCCGTTTGCCTTGAGAATGAGATCGACCGGCACGTTGTATTCCCGGGAAAGGGAGTAGATCGTGTCGCCCTTCTTGATTATGCGGGTAATTCCGTCCTGGGCGCCTGAACACATGGCCGAGGCGAGAAGGATGAACAGAACAATGGTTGTACGTTTCATGGCGTCTACTAGATTTTCGGTAAACGCCCGGTCAAACTGAACAGCAAGGCCGTCCGGGAAGCATCTTTTCGGACGACCCGCTCAGATCAATATTTTCCAGGTTACCGCCGTGAGCATGCACAGGGCGCCGAGCATCCCCAGCGCGGCGTGGCCATCCCCGGGAGCGAGGATGGCGGCGGCTATCATCATGGATCCGCCCGCGATGCCGAGCGCGGCGTGCACGTTCGAGGAGCTGAAGCCGAATTCGGCCCCGACCCTGTCCTTGTGGGAGATGTAGCCCACGGTCATCGTCGATGCGGCCAGGCCCGCCGTCGTGTAGGCGAGGGCATGGTGGGTCGGCACCCCTACCCGTTCGGGCACGAGGACCCCCATGGAAAGCCCCGCTATTACCGTCGCGAAGCCGAGCACGAGGTGAAGGTCCGACAGGGAAAAGGCGGGACTGGAGTCCTGCCCCACCCCCGTGCCCGTCGCGAGGATATCGAGCGGCACGGACCGGCCTTTCCAACCGGAAAACTCAAGGTTCATCACGGCGGGGGAGGCGTTCGCGCGGAAGGCGGAGGAAGCGCTCTGGGCGGAAAGTCCCGCGGGAACTACCATGGACATGACGACGAGACAGGCCAGGAAAGGGCGCATCGCCCCGCAATTCTGTGTCTTCATGGTTCCAGTCTACGACAGGGAAATCGAATTTGCATCGAAAAAACTTCCATTCTTCAGAATATTTCCCTCAGGCGCGTTCCGGGTTGGGAACCGGGGAAGCCGCCCCGGAGTCGGTCTCCCCGTCCCTTTCGTGGAAGCACTCGAAAAAGCGGCGGGCCGTCATGGAGCAGTAGCGGTCCTTCGCCAGGATGGCGGTAAGCTGGGTTCGGAGCCTCTCGTTGTCTATCACCCGGTGGTTCAAGCCGACGCTCAGCCTGGTGATGGCCGAAACCGGCACGAGGCCGATGCCGTAGCCAGACCTCACCCAGTTGATGGTGGTCCGTGCGTCGTCGTTCGTGCAGGCGACGAGGGGCTCGAAGCCGGCCTCCTCGCACTCCCCGAAAATGAGCCTCTCGAAGCGGCGGTAGATGACGAGGGGCTTTCCCTTCAGGTCGAGGATCGAAAGCCTTTCCTTTCCCCCGAAGGGATCCTCCCCCGAAAATATCGCCGTCATCAGTTCCGATTTCGCGTAGCGGCATTCGAGGTCCACCGAGTTGAAGGGCGTGCGCACGACGGCCACCTCGATCACCCCGCTTTTGAGGAGATCGAGCAGCTGATAGGTGTTGCCCTCGTGGATCTCGAACGAAACCCCGGGATACCTCTCGTGGAAACCGTTGAGGCTTTCGTCGGGAAGGCCGGAGGACGATACCGCCCCCAGCGAAAGGGTGCCGGTCAGCCCGGCGTTGTAATCGGCTATCTCCCGCTTCGCCGACTGGGCGAGCTCCAGGAGCTGGGCGGCGCGGTTCCTGAGGATCTCGCCTGCGTCGGTCAGGCTGATCCTTCGGCTCCCCCGCTCCACAAGACGGACGCCGAGCTCGTCCTCGAGAGCCTTCAGCTGTTGGCTCAGGGGAGGCTGGGCCATGTGAAGCTTGTCGGCCGCAGCCGTGATGTTGCCCTCCTGGGCGATGGCGAGAAAATACCGCAATTGCCTGAGATCCATGACGCCTCCGGAATCCATACTGAAAACATATCGCATTCATTCAAAAATTATATTTTTCATATGTTTATTTTTTTGCTATGATGCTCCTAGGGTTGGCAGCAACGAGGAGGATCGGTGTTCAAACTTGCACGCTATCTGAAACCATACAAAAAGGAATTCATACTCGGGCCGCTGTTCAAGCTTTTGGAGGCGATCTTCGAACTGCTCCTCCCCACCATCATGGCTCTCATGATCAACGACGGCGTCAACAGGCACGATCCCTCCTTCGTTTTCAGGGCGGGTGGCCTGATGGCGGCCATGGCCGTGCTCGGCTTCCTGAGCGCCCTCGTCTGCCAGTACTTCGCGGCCCGCGCCTCCCAGGGTTTCGGCACCGAGCTGAGGAACGACCTCTTCTCCCGGATCCAGGCCCTGAGCGTGGCCCAGCTCGACGCATTCGGCACCCAGACCCTGACGAACCGGCTGACCAACGACGTCAACACCCTCCAGCTCTCGGTGGCCATGCTCATACGGCTCGTCGTCCGCGCCCCCTTCATCTGCGTCGGCGCCATCGTGATGGCGATGATCCTCAACCTGAGACTGAGCCTCATCCTGATCGCCTCGGCTCCCGTGTTCGTCGCCATCATCTGGATCATCATGAGCCGGTCCTCCCCCCTCTACCGAGCCTACCAGAAAAAGCTCGATTCGATCTCGGTCGTCGTGCGCGAGAACCTCTCGGGGGTGAGGGTGATCAGGGCCTTCGCGAAGACGGCCGACGAAAAACGGCGCTTCGACGCGGCCAACGACGACCTGACGGGCACCGCCCTCCTCGTCGGCCGCGTATCGGCCCTGATGAATCCGCTGACGACGGTCGCGGTGAACGCCGGCATCCTCGCGATCCTCTGGGTCGGCGGCTCGATGGTCGCCGACGGCACCCTCATGCAGGGCCAGATCATCGCCTTCGTCAACTACGTCACCCAGACCCTGCTCGCCCTGATCGTGGTGTCGAACCTGGTCATCATCTTCACCAGGGCATCGGCCTCCGGGAAACGGGTGATCGAGATCCTCGAGGCCGTTCCAGACATGCCGAACAGGGACGGAGAGGCTCCCCGGTTCGCGGCCGACTCGCCCGCGATCGAATTCGAGAACGTGAGCTTCGGCTATGGCGGGGGAACGGCCCTCCGCGGGCTTTCCCTCTCGATAGGAAGGGGCGAGACCCTGGGGATCATCGGCGGCACGGGAGCGGGCAAATCGACCCTCGTCAGCCTCGCCGCCCGGTTCTACGACCCGACGGAGGGAGAGATCCGCATCGACGGAGTTCCCGTACGGGACATCCCCGACGGGGCCTTGAGGGCGAAGGTCGGCCTGGCCCCGCAAAAGGCCGTCCTTTTCACCGGCACGATAGCCGAGAACATCAGGTTCGGGAAACCCGGGGCCTCGGACGAGGAAGTCGCCGAGGCCGCCCACATCGCCCAGGCCTCGGAATTCATCGGCAAACTCCCCTTGGGGTACGAAACCCCGATGGAGCGCGGCGGGGTGAATTTCTCGGGCGGGCAGAAACAGCGGATCAACCTCGCCCGTGCCCTCGTTTCGAAGCCGGAAATTCTCCTCCTCGACGACGTATCGAGCGCCCTGGACTATTCGACGGACGCGGCGATGAGAAGGGCGCTGAAGGCCGCGCGTGCCGGGCTCACCACCATCATCGTCTCCCAGCGCGCGGCATCGATTCGGGACGCCGACCGGATCCTGGTGCTCGACAACGGAGCCGTCGCGGGAATAGGCGGCCACGATGAACTCGTCCGGAGCTGCGCGGCATACCGCGATATCATCGAGTCCCAGGCATAAGGGAAACCCATGAAAGAAAAGACGTTTCGGAAACTGATCCCGTATCTGGGCGGCAAAAGGATCCTTCTGCCGCTTTCCGCGGCCTGCGCCGTGCTGGGCGCGGCCGGGACCCTCGCCGCCCCGGCCCTCATCGGCAAGGCCATCGACCGCATGGTCAAGGGAAAACCGGACCTCCCGGGGATAGCCGCCATCATCGCGGCGCTCGCGGCGGTCTACCTCGTCTCGAACCTCTTCCAGTGGCTGCTCAGCCTGATCACGAACAGGGTCTCCTACCTGACGGCGAGGAAGCTCCGATCGGCCCTCTTCGGGAAACTGGCGCCCCTGCCGCTTTCGTTTTTCGACTCCTCGGCCCACGGCGACGTCATCAGCCGGTTCGTCAACGACGTCGACGCCGTCTGCGACGGCCTGCTCCAGGGATTCGCCCAGGTGCTTTCGGGGGCCGCGATGATCCTCGGCGCCACCGTCTTCATGGTCGCGCTCAGCCCCTCCATGGCCGTCCTCGTCGTGGTGCTCACCCCCCTTTCGATCCTCACCGCGCGCTTCGTCGCGAAGAACTCGAAGAGGAACTTCCGGGAACAGGCCGACATCGTCGGGGCGCTCAACGGCTACGCCGAGGAGATGATCGAGGGCCGCCGCGAGGTGAAGGCCTTCGGCCTCCGGAACGAGGCCCTCGGCCGCTTTTCCGAGATGAACGCGGAACTCTACAGGGCCGGGGTGAGGGCCCAGTTCTACTCCTCGCTCGCGAACCCGTCGACGCGGATCGTCAACAACCTCACCTACGCGATCGTGGGGGTCGTGGGAAGCCTCGCCGCCATCTCGGGAACCCTCACCGTGGGTGGGATCACGAGCTTTCTCATCTACTCGACCCTCTTCGCCAAGCCGTTCAACGACATCACGAACGTGCTCACCCAGATCCAGAGCGCCTTCGCGGGCGCGCGGAGGGTCTTCGCCATCCTCGACCTCGAGCCGGAAAAGCCGGACGGGAAAGACGCGCCGCTCCCGGACGTCAGGGGACGGATCGCCTTCGAGAACGTCCGCTTCTCCTACGATAAAACGCGGTCCCTCATCGAAGGGCTCGACCTCGACATACCCTACGGCTCGAGCGTCGCCATCGTCGGAAAGACCGGCGCGGGAAAGACCACCCTCGTCAACCTCCTCATGCGCTTCTACGACGTCGACGGCGGGAGGATCAGCCTGGGGGGAACGGATATCCGCGAGTTCGGCCGGGACGAGCTTCGCCGCTCCTTCGGCATGGTTTTGCAGGACACCTGGCTCTTTTCGGGCACGGTGCGGGAGAACATCGCCTACTCGAAGCCAGGAGCGAGCGAGGCGGAAATCGTCGAGGCTGCGCGCTCGGCGGGAGCCCACGACTTCATCGCTCGGCTGGCCGGGGGCTACGAGGCCAGGATATCGGATTCGGGCGGCGGGCTCTCCCAGGGGCAGAAGCAGCTCATCACCATAGCCCGGGTGATGCTCGCCGATCCGCCGATGTTCATCCTGGACGAGGCGACGAGCTCGATCGATACGAGGACCGAACTCCATGTGCAGAAGGCCCTGAAAAGGCTCACCGCGGGCCGCACCAGCTTCGTCATCGCCCACCGGCTCTCCACGATCCGGGGAGCCGATCTCATCCTGGTGCTCGAGGACGGCCGCATCGTCGAGGCGGGATCCCACGCC
The DNA here is from genome assembly GCA_002307015.1 of Spirochaetaceae bacterium UBA1318. GTDB lineage: Bacteria > Spirochaetota > Spirochaetia > Treponematales > UBA1318 > UBA1318. The sequence continues at coordinate 24,171 of DBTK01000006.1, read as the reverse complement.
GCCCTTCTCAAGGCGAACGGGAGCTACGCCCGGCTCTACGCGAACCGGCTCGAGACGGCCTGACCAGGTCGCCTACCGAAGCTTCATGACCGGGCGGATTTCCCCGCGAGCTCGCGGTAGAGGCCCAGGAGGAAGTCCCGGTTGTCCATGCAGAGGTAGCTCATGCGGCCTCCCATGCGGCTGAAGGTCTTGCAGTACCTGAGGTAGTAGGCGGGGTCGTCCTTGGGCGGCTCGCCGGATTTCGTCCAGTCCCACTTCGATTCGGCGATGTCGACGATCGAGAGCCTGAAGTCGTCGATTTTCCGGCCCCCCTGCCGCGCGACGTTCCGGGACATCGAAAGGGATTTCTCGAATATCATCGGGGACATGACGGCCGATCCGACGGAAAGGTAGACTCCCCCCTCGAGGTGGCTCACGCTGTTCGCGTAGGAGAGGAAATCCCTGAGCCCGGTCCTTCCGATGGCGGCCCCTAGGTTCATCGGATGGGTGTAGATGATGTCGTGGCCGAGCATGGGATGGCCGGTGAAGGGGATGCCGAGGCGGCAGGCCGCTGCCTGGACGCTCGTATCGCGGTGGGGATGGGAGACGGCGAGCCTTCCCGGCAGGAGCGAGAATTTCCGCATCAGGGAGAGGAGATCGAAGGCGGCGGCCGCCCGGTCGAGGGTTTCCACGGTTTCCTTGGCTTCGCCGGCCCGGCCGTATTCGCCGGAGCCCGCCGCGCCGGGCTGGCCCGGTTTTCCGGCCGCTTCCCCCGCCGCATCAGCAATCGCGAGCAGGAGTTCCTCCGGGGAGGGAATGTCGATCGCCTCGTCCTGGATCATCCTGCCGACCGATTCGCCATAGCCCCAGCCCCGGTAGGCGCCGACGGCGATGGCGAGATTGAGGTACCTGCCCGTCTCGTCCCAGATGCCGAACTCGCCGATCTCGACGTTCGTCCTCACGTCCTCGCTCGTCGCCCCGAGGAAGGAAAGCTCCCAGTCGTGGATGATGCCAGCGCCGTTCGTCGCGAGGTGGGTCAGCCATCCCTCCTCCATGAGCGCGATCAGCACCCGGCCGAGGCCGTTCTTGATCGCGTGGGCGCCGAAGGCGAGGATCACGGGCCGGCCGGCCTTCCTCGCCGCCCTCACGTCGCGGACCGTCGAGTCGAAGGCCTCGGCGGCATCCCCGGGGACGGGATGGGGGAAGGCGGACAGGGGAATGATGTCGCGCGCGGACGAAACGCGGTTCTCGCGGTCGGCGAGGGGCCGGAACCGTATCCGGTCGCGATCGAATCGGGAATAGGCCATGTGTCCTCCTCAGAATCCGAGAAAATCCATCAGTTTTTTGGCACAGGAAAAATCCGGAATCACGATGTCGGCGCCGGCGCGGATCAGCCTTTCCCGCTTGGCGGGGTTCCCCCCGTAGCGCCTCACCTCGTCGCTCGCGACCCCGACGGCGAAGCCGCCCCGCTTCCGGATCTCGCGCATCTCGACAGGGCCGTCCCCGAAGGCGGCTACCCGGGCCATGGCCCCGGCGCCGATCTCGTCCAGGATCCGGGAGAGCACGACCTTTTTCGCGTCCTTCGAGACATCCCCCACGGAACCGTAGATGCGGCCCCCGAAAAGGCCGGCGTAGCCGAGCCGCTTCGCCTCCCGCTCGACGTCATCGTGATCGGTCCCCGAAAGGAGGTAGAGCTCGACGCCCCGCGAGACGAGGGCCTCGAGGAAGGGAACGGCCCCCTTGAGCGTCACGTCCTCGAGGGAAAGCTCCCCCCTCTCGACGCGCTCAAGCCTCTTGTTCGCGATCTCGAGTATCTCGACCGTATAGCGGTCCTTGTAGCCCTTGGCGTCGAGGATTTCGTCGGCCGGCACGAAGCCGAACCTGCCGACCATGTCGCGGAGCCCAGTCATCTGCTCTATCGTCTGGATCCCGGTCGTCTTGTCGATGAAATCCCGTACCCGTTCGGCGACCTCGCGGTAGACCGATTCGGGGACCGAGGCCGCCTTTTCGCCGAGTATGGCCGCCATCATCATCCTTTCCATCACCGGCTCCCAGCCCTGACGGAGGACCGAGATCGTCCCGTCGTGGTCGAAGATGACCCGGTCGAAACCCGATGGCCTCATCTTCGCGCCCACGATCTCGATTTCGGTATCCGGGAAAAAGCGTGCCCTCCTCGAGTCCCGTGCGAGCTCGGGCTCGCGGACATAGTCGGTATCGGTCCCCAGGGCGAGGATCTCGGCGGGGCTCGCCGTTCCGGTGGTATGAAGCTTCTGTACGGTCACCCCCGCCACCAGGTTCCCGAGCTGGGCCGCCTCGGGAGGGGCGCTGCCGGCCGCGAGGGCGGAGGCGATACCGGCCATGGCGCTGTCCCCGGCGCCCACCGTATCGATCTCGGACAGGATCTGGATGCCCGGCAGGCCGAAAAGCTCCCGTCCATCGTAGACGAGGACGCCGCACTCTCCCCGCGTCACGAAAAGGGGCTTGCCCCACTTCCTTCCCAGGGCTTCGACGACGGGGGCGATCTCCTCGAACGGTATCGACACGCCGGGGTCTATCTCCCTTCCGGAAAGCTTCATCGCCTCCCGATCGTTGATCTTCCGTATCGTGCCGTCGTAGAAATCGCTCAGGCTTCGGCCGTCGATCAGGAATTTCTTCTCCGGATGCCTCCCGATCAGGGAGCGGAGGGCCTCCCTGAAAAAGCCGTCGTGGATGCCCGAGGCGAGCTGCTCGTTGATGACGACGAGATCGAGGGACGGCAGGGCGGATTCGATGGCAGACACGAGGCTTTCCCCGATCGTCCGCTCGAGGATGTTCGCTTGGGAGAAATCGAACCGGCCCGACTCCTGCCCGTTCACGAGGGGCTTGATGTAGGTCGGGGTATCCCAGGCCCGATGCTGGACGAGGAGCCCTGAGGTGTCTGCTCCGAGCGCCTCGAGCTGGGATCTCAGTTCGACGCCGAAGGGATCGGGGCCGATGACACCGAAGGCGGCAAGGGAGCCAACCCCGATGGCGCGGAGGTTCGCGAGCACGTTGCCCGCGCCTCCGGGAGAGTAACGCTGGCCAACCACGGGATTGGTCATGAGACCCGTCTCTATCGATTTCTCGGAGAGGGCCGGTTCCATGGTCCAGTAGGCATCAAGGCAAAAATCCCCGATGATCCCGATCCTGACCTTCCCCACGGAAGCCAGAAGCCGCCTCAGTTCCTCGATCGTCATCGGCTCGATTGTCGTATGGCTCGTCACTATCGCCCCTCCCTCTCCCGTTCAATAAAATCCACTTCACGTACCGGCGACGCCTTCTCGCATGGCAGGAGAAAGGTCTTGATCTCGCACGGATGGAATTCCGCCCTGAAGCTTCGGTCAATCAGGCCGATCGAGATATTCGCCGCGGTCGGCTTGCCTTCCGTTTCGAAACACCGCAAAACATAGGCGTCGCCATCCTCGCCCATCTTGAAAACCTCGACGATGACGTTCGGCACATCGAGGCTTACGCCGCTCATCGTTTCCGGCAACCGCCCCGTATGGTAGGTCTCGACAACCACCTGCGGGGATGCGTTCAACTCGTAGGCCCTTCGGACAGGGTCGCCGCCCGTCCAATCCCCCGAATGCGGCACAAGCACGAGGGAGAACCGCTGCTCGCCCTGGTCCATGTAACGGCCCTGTCCGTCGCGGACGCCGAAATGGTCCGAATACAGGGGACTCCTCAGGGCCGTGATGCGCAGGGTCGACCCCTTCGCATCGTAGCCGTATTTCGAGGAATTGAGCACGGCAAGGCCCGCCTTCCTGCCGTCGGAGGTCGTTCCGCTCAGGTCGGCCCACTTGCCCGCCGGCTCCTCTCTTCCGTCGGGCTCTTTTCGAATAAAGCCGTAGGGAATCTCGTACGTCACCTCCGGCAAGCCGACGGAAACGGGAAAAGCGATTTTAAGCATTTTATGCTTCTCAGTCCATTCCGTGTCAACCTCTATCCGGAGGTTTGCAATCCCGGCGTAGAGGATGTAGTCCAGGGAAAGGCGCGATCCGCCCCAGGACGAAGAAACCCTGAGAACCGCGCGGACAGGACCGCTCTCGACGACCTCGATCTTGTCGAGGGAAAAGCTTCCCACTATCCTGTCGAAGGCGAAAATCCCGTGGGCCCAGGTGTCGCTGTCGCTCTCGTCGATCACCTGGGCGGCGGATCCGCCGGCTCCGATCAGCGGTAACCCCGAGCGTTTGTCATAGAGGCTCCGTATGCCGCCCGTTCTGGAATCGATCGCGATCTTCAGAAACTCGTTCTCGAGGACGCCCTCGGAAACGGATACCATACCGGTTTCTGGCGTCCCTGTCCCTTTCTGCCCGTAGGCCCAGAACACCCGGTACCCCATCGCCGGCACCTCGCCGATGAAGGCGGTATCCCATTTATCCTCCCCGTTCGTCCTGGAGGCGCGCACCCGCTGAATCGCGAGGGGTTTCCCTTTGTCATCCGCAACCGCCGCGAGTGCGCGGTTTATCCTTATCGGCGCCCGGACGCTCCAGGAAAGGGGATTGAATGCGACGAAGGGCTGGCCAAGGCCGCTTTTTTCCCACGATATCCATTCATCCTTGCCGTCGTTCCGCTCAAGACCCTTCGATGTATCGATATGCCAGGAAATCTTCTGCATGCCGGCGTTGGCAATCTCGGCAGCCTCGTGAAGGGCAAAGCCGAAGGACTCCTTCACGTCCTCGTAGGCCTCAGGGATGCAGCAGCCTCCCATGATGTCGTGGAACTGGTTGAACAGGACTTTCTTCCAGGCCTCACCAATCCTCGCCGTGTGGAAGGGAAGATGAAAAAGCACGGAAGCGATCGTCGAAAACTTCTCGGCACCGAGGAGGCGAAGCTCGGCCCTCCGGTTCAGCTCCTTGATCTCGCTCATGGCCGAATAGCAGCCTGAGGCGTGGTGCTGCAAGTCGCCCTTGACGACGGGAAGCTCGAACCCGCTCGACCGGACAGCGTCGAAGAAATCATCGGGCGAGCCGAAGGCCATGGGCCCGGGTTCGGCGGCGTTCATCATTCCCTCGAGACACTCGATCGTCCTCACCGTCGGGCCGCCGCCATGGTTCCCGACGCCATAGAAAAGCATCTGGTCGAGCCCGGTTTCCCGGCGTTTCTTGTCGACCTCGGCGACCTTCGACTTGAAAACCTCGAGATCGTTCAACGGCCCCGGAGTCCCGTACCCGAACATGATCCTGTAGGCGGGAATTCTCGTGCCGTCTATGCCTTCCCACGCGAAGAGGTCGGGCGCGGTCTTCTCATGCTCCCCCGGCCGCATGAACACGTAGGAATCCATCCCGCTGTTTTTGAGAAGCTGGGGAAGGTTGCCGTTATGGCCGAACGAATCGGGGTTGTAGCCGACGCGGGACATCCTGCCGAATTTCGCGAGGTAGTACCGCTGGGAGTAGAGGCCCTGACGCGCGAACGATTCCCCGCAGGGAAGGTTACAGTCCGGCTGTATCCAATACCCGCCCACGATGACCCACCGCCCCTCGTTCACCCGCTGCCTGATCTCCTCGAACATGGCGGGCTCGTTTTCCTCGACCCAGGCGTAGTAGGCTGCGCTCGAACAGGTGAAAACAAAATCCTCGAATTCCGCTATCCGATCGAGAGCCGAACGGAAGGTCGCCTTTATCTCGGCGTAGCCTTCCTGCCACCGCCAGAGCCAGACAGGGTCAATGTGCGCGTTGCCGATGCAGTAGAGTTTGGCCATGGATTTCCTTCCTTTCATGATCGATTCAACCTAAGATTAATCGTCTTGATCTCGAAGGCCCTGAACTCAAGGGAAAGGCCTCCTTCACGATACGCGAGGGGCTTGCCGTTCCGCTCGAGCATATTGGTCTCGAGAGCGGCGGAAACAGCACACGGGGTCGAAAGCCGGGTCGTCCGCGCTCCGCCGCCCGCCTCGTAGAGCCTCACGATAACCGCGTCATCATCGTTTTCGGCGAGTTTGACCGTCTCGATGATCACGTTCGGATCGTCGACCGAGAAAAATGAGAAATCGGAGGAAACGGGGAAGCCCTGAATTCCGCGCCTTTCACGGGTGGCATCGACTGCTGAGAGTGGACAGTTGAGATCGTAGGCCTCGCGGACGATCCGCTCCGTGGAAAAAACGCCGATATACGGCAGGATCGAGTAGGTAAGCCGATGGACGCCCATGTCGGCTTCGCCGTCGGGAGCCTTCGGTGACCGCAGCAGGGTCAGGCGCATGCGTGAACCGCGGACATCGTGACCGTACTTGCAGTCGTTCAGCAGTGCCATACCCCAATCGGATTCCTCCACGCTGATCCATTTATGCGCGCAGATCTCGAATTTCGCCCTATCGCTCGGCAGGTTGTCATGGGTGTTCCTGAACACGTGCCCGTACTGAACTTCGCATCGGACCCGATCCGTTGCAAGGTTTGCGGGAAAGGCGACCTTGAGCACGCGATGGGACTCATGCCAATCGATCCTCGTGATGAAATCGATCCTTCTATCCGCCGCGTAAAAGACGACATCCTGCACGAGGGTCGAAGCCGCGCCGATCGTGTAGGAGTTCCTGATGCGAATAAAAAGCGGGCCGTCCGAGACGACCTCGCTTGAAACGAGCCGGTTCTCGTCGACGACGCTGAGGGTCCAATCCGAATCGATGTCCCACGCGTCAGAGCGGACCGGAAGGTCCTCGGCGCTCTGAAAGGCGTTGAGGGCGCCACCTGGCTGGACGAACTCACGGCCCGTTTCCCTGTCGACGAGGCTGGCGAACCGCCCCGCCGAATCGAACCTCACCCTATAGAACGGAGTTTCCAGGTTGTTCCTTCCCTGGCGGAAGGGAGACGGAGGAACCGCGGCCTTCGCGACGGTGTAGCCCGACATGCCCATCGAGGGGGCACCGACGCGGACGATGGCCTCGTCGAGGCCTTCGAGGTTCTTCAAGGTCTGGACGGGGAAGCTTTCCGTGCCGGAAACGAGCGCCGCCGGTGAGCGGAACTCCGGCGCCCACGGTATCGCCGTGTAGGAAACGCGGTCCCAGGAGAGAGAATTGAAAACAGCGAGCGAACGCCCCGCACCGTCCACCGGACTCAATCGAGCGGCGAGCGAGGCGCGGACCTCGGTCAGAAAGCCATTCAGGACGGCCTCGACCTCTCGATACCATCGCTCGGCGTCCTTGTAGACAGCCGTAATTGAAGATCCCGGAATGATATCGTGGAATTGGTTGGTCAGTATCTTCTTCCAGCACTCGAGAAGGGCTTCCCGAGGATAGGGAAGGTCCGAGGGGGAGAGCATGGCGATCGCCGAATAGAGGAACTCGCACTCGCGAAGAGCGAACTCGAGTTTCCGGTTGTACCGCTTGGTCCTAGCCTGTGTCGTGTAGGTTCCGCGATGCAGCTCGAGGTAGAGCTCGCCGTGCCATTGGGGAAACGCCCGATCCCCCGAGAACATCGTTCCGAGAGCCTGCGACATCTTCGTCCAGCGCGTCCTGGGCGCGCCCTCGAGATCCGCGAAGCGCCTGGCCGATTCGAGATCGGAACGCATTGTACCGCCGCCTCCATCGCCCTCGCCGATCGATTTGATGATTCCGTCCTGGACCTCCTTGTGGAGGACATTGTCCCAGTCCTCGATGAGCTGGGAAGCCTTGACCTTGCCGTTGTAGCCGCAGTCCCGTGCGGTGATGTAGACGGTCTTCACGCCGGTTCCGTCGATGCCGAGCCAGATAAAGCTATCGTACGGAAATCGGGTCGTATCGTTCCAGTTGATCTTGCTTGTCACGAAATACCCTATCTCGCAACCCGCGAGAATCTGCGGAAGGGCGGCGGCGTAGCCGAAAACGTCGGGAAGCCAGAGGACGTCGCCCTCGTAGCCGAGCATGCGCTTCGAAGCCTGCTTGCCCACGAGGAATTGCCGGATCAGGGACTCGCCCCCCGTTATGTTGCAATCCGCCTCGACCCACATCCCCCCGTTCGGCTCCCATTGACCGCGGAGGTAGGCGGCCTTCACCCGCTCGAAGATTTCGGGATACTCCCGCTCGACTATCTCGAGCTGGCAGGGCTGGGATTGCAGGAAAATGAACTCCGGAAACTCTTCGGAATATCGAGCCATGTTGGCGTAGGTTCGCGCTATCTTCCGTTCGGTTTCCCAAATTGGCCATAGCCAGGCGTGGTCGATATGTGCGTGGCCGACGAGGTATGCTGCGGGTACCGTGTCGCCGTTCCGCGCCCGCATGAGCGGAGCGATCACCGTGGAGGCGGCGCCTATCTGTTCCACTAGCTCTTCCGGTTTCGCGGTGAAGCGTATCTTCATCAAACCCTCGTAGAGTCCGCTGAGAATCCGATTTTTCCGGAGGGAGTTGTCGTCGAGCTCCCTGGCAAGCTCAAACAGGCTCAGGACATCGTAATAGAAATCGTAGATCGCCTTGTTCTTGATCAACAGTCTCGAGGACGAGAAAAGGTTCGGGTAATCCCTGATTTGAACGCCGAGGGTCAGCATGACCGAGCTTTCGGCGAAGGGGTCCGTGCCGGGATAATGGTGCCCTGAATAGCATTCGAGGTGGATTGCGTACCGTTCCCCCGCATGACCCGAGGAGGTGAGCCTGATCTTTTCGTGAAAGGGATTCACCGCCCCCGAGGGTATGCCGTTCAGGAAGACGAGACTATCGGCGTTGGGATGAGCCTGAAAAAAGACCTCCTGGCCTTCGGCCTCCCTGGGCAGCACAAGGTTTGTCCTGAACCAGTACGTCGTCCAGTCCTTTCCGTATGGAAAGGGAAGCGCGATCGGCATCCACGAAGCGTCCACCGGGGGCTTGCGGAAAACCTCGCCGGTCGCGAAGACCTCCAGCCCGACCTCCCCTATGTTTGTGTACTTTTTCTCGTCAAGCAACGTGATAAACTGCTGAATTCTTTCATTAATCTTGGGTGTAAGCATAGCTATCTCCGATTCCCAGAATTAGGTTTGAGATAATGGGGGTATATAGTGTGTTCCCGGTGAATCAGCCCTTTACCGAACCGACCGTCACTCCTTCGATGAAGAAGCGCTGAAACGCGAGGAATAGAACGATGACCGGAAAGACGACCATGGCCGACGCCGCCATGAGCAGGCTGTAGGCGACGTTATGCTCGGATCGGAAAAACTGGAGTCCGATGGAGAGCGGGTAAAGCTCTTCGGTGTTGAGGAACAATAGCGGCGTAAGGAAATCGTTCCAGCACGCGACCCCGGCGAAGATGGCGACGACGGCTATCGACGGCTTCATGAGTGGCAGGATGATCTGCAGGAAGGTCTGGGCCTCGTTCGCCCCGTCGATCCTCGCCGCCTCGGATATTTCCTTGGGCAGCTCCATCAAGAATTGCCTCATCAGGAAAATGTACATGCCCGATCCAAAAAACGCGGGGACGATGAGCGGGAAGTAGGTATTGACCCAGCCGATCTTCGCGAAGATATCGAACAACGCGACGATGGTAACGGGAAACGGAATGAAGATCGTAATGATGGCGATGAAGAAGATGAGGTCGCGTCCCGCCCATTGGATGCGCGCGAATCCGTAGGCGATCAGAGAATTCGACATGACGGCCCCGATCGTCACCCCTATGGCCAATATCACGGAATTGAGCGTGAAGCGCATGAAGGGAATGTACTGTATCGCCGCGGCGTAGTTCCCCCACACGAAAACCCGAGGCCAAAACGTCGGGGGATAGGCATTAAGCTCTTCCGTCGTTTTCAGGGACGTGATCAACATCTGATAGAACGGCAAGAAGAAGCAGGCGCACATGACCACGAGAACGATCCTGGGTAGGATTTTCGTCGCGCAGAGATGCCTGAACGATTCCCTGTTTTTACGCCGCCCCGATAAGGAAAGCGCGGCAGAACTCTGATATCCCATAACGGTTGCCCCTTTGCTTTTATTCACTTTCATAGTGGACCCAGCTCTTTGCCCACTTGAACACGATCAAGGCGAGAACGACGCTCACGATGAACAACACCCAGGCGAGAGCCGAAGCGTATCCCATCTGGGAATACTGGAACGCGCATTTGTACAGGTAGAACACGTAAAAGAGAAGGGAATCCTGGGGTCCTGCCGACCCTCCGATCGATCCGCCGGAACCGGCCGAACCGCTCGTTATGATGTACGCCTGGGTGAATACCTGCAGGCCCATCGCAAGCCCCATGATGACATCGTACAGGATTACCGGGGTTATCAATGGCAGGGTTATGGAAAAAAAGCGCCGTACCGGCCCGGCTCCATCGATCTGCGCCGATTCGAGCATTTCGACCGGAACGCCACGAAGGCCTGCGAGGAAGATCAGGGCTGGGCCGCCCGCCCCGAGCTGGGCCATGAGGACGATGGCGAATTTCGTCCAGGCGGGATCCCCCAACATGTCGATCGTCGGAAGCCCGATCGCGCCGCCTATCCGGTTGAAAAGGCCGAATTTCGGATTCAGGAACACTATCCATACAAAGGAGAGGGCGAAGACCGGAAGGATCGAGGGGATGTAGAGTATCGCACGATAGAGGGAAACCTCTTTGACTTTCTGATTCATGGCGATCGCGAGAACGATGGCGACGACGACACCGATCGGCACGGCGAGCGCCGTGTAATAAAGGGTATTGTACGCGGATTTCCAAAACAGCTCATCCTTGAACAGTTCGGTGAAGTTCTGGAGACCGACATCGACCATATCGTTGAAACCGGTGTACTCCGTGAAACTCATGCGAAGGGAGTACAAAATGGGATACACCTGTAGCGTCAAAAAACCGAAGATCCACGGACTGATGAACAGCAAACCATTTCGCAAATTCCGTCGGGCTGAACGGGTCATTATATTCTCCCATAAAAAGCGATCCGCGGGTGGTCTAGGGACAAGAACGCGCTCACTCAGGATAAACATCCGCAGGGGCGAAAAAGCCAGCTGCGTCCCGGAAACCGGGACGCAGCGAACGATTGTTTTTTACTGAAGCGGAAGGAACTTGTTCAGCTTGGGCTGCACCTTGGGGGCCACCTTTGAAAGGGCTTCCTCGGGCGTCGCGACGTTATCCGTCACGCTGTTCCACGCGGTCGTGAGGGAATCCCAATAGAGGGCTCCGACGGGCAGGGCGGGACGGTTGTTCGCGAACGAGAGCGTCTGCTGGAAGAAGGCATGCTCTCCCGTAAACAGGGTATTGTCCGAAGCGAGGGCCTTGATCGTCGGAAGATGGGAGGATAGCTGGGTGTACATCTTCTGTCCATCGGCTCCGGTCATCCACCGCATGAAATCGAAGGCGGCTTCAGGGTGCTTTGCACCCTTCGGCATCGTGAAGGACCAACCGCCGGCCCAGGTCGTCGGCTTATCCCCGGCCTTCGGCACGGGAAGATACGTAACGCCCCATTTGATGTCGGGCGCGTACTGAGCCAACGAGGCGATATTCCAATCGCCGGTGATGTACATCGCCACTTTTCCCGTGATAAAGGGATCCTGCTGTGGCGGATTGTTCGGCGGCGCATAGGTGCTGATAAATGTCCTCGCCTTCTGCGGGCCGAGCGCCTTCGCATAGTCGTACAGGAACTGGAAGCCGGCGACGACACCGGGATCGGTCGGCGTAACCTTGCCGGCCTTCATGTCGGCGAATTTGCCGCCGAAGATGAAGCCCCAGGTATAGTGCCACCCTTCCGCGAAATACGGGATGAAGCCGACCTGCGTATAGGCGCCGGAAGCGTCGGTCTTGTTGTATTTGAAGGCGATCTCTTTCAGTTTATCCACGGTGATCGGGCCGTTCTTGGCATCCAGAGGGGTGATATCGATTCCGGCATCCTTCAGAAGGTCGGCGCGATAATACAGGGCCCGCGTATCGGTGTCGAATGGAAGGGACCACGTCTTGCCCTTGAAGGAAGACTCGGACCAGGCGAAGGGCAGGAATTTCGAAGCCATATCCGGATCCGCCTTTTTGATGTACGGCGTCAGGTCGGTAAGCACGCCATCGGCCGCCCGTTCCGCGGTGATGAACCGGTCGAGCATGTACACATCGGGGCCGGTGCCACCTCGAACCGCCGTCATCAACTTGGACACGTCGGTCGATCCGCCCGGAACCATGACGAGCTTCGCATGCACGCTGGCCTGGCTCTGGTTGTAGGTATCCACCATTTTCTGCAGATAATCCGAGAAAGGCGGCGTAAAGCTTGTCCAGAAGGTGATTTCGGTCGGTGCCGCAAACATGCCGGTGGCGACTACGAGCATCATCGCCAGTGCAACCATGAGATTTTTCTTCATTCTCTCCTCCCTGTGGAGCTGAATAAATTTTCGGAACAACTGTTCTGAATACGGGAACAATAAATCCATAAATATATTTTTGTCAAGTTTTATTTCATATAAATATATTTATGTTCATTGCGAAAGACGGAAGGACGCCTGGCTGACGTAAGACAGGTCCGTTTCCGCACTCACCTTCTTGGAAACAATGCGGAGCCGCCGTCTATCGCCAGCAAAGGATTTAATGACAATTCAGGGAATCGTTACCGTTATTGTAAAATAACAATATCATCCCTTGATTTGTTTATGAAATTGGATAAATATACTTTTCATGCGACAATTTAAATACGAAGAACTTATTGAGTATTTAAAGAAGGAAATAAGTACCGGAAACATTCATCCCGGTGACAAAATACCGTCCATAGAGGAGCTGGGGTCCCGGTTCGAGATCAGCACCATAACGATAACCCGAGCGCTCAACGAGCTGCAGAAGTTCGGATACATCAAGCGGGTCAAGGGACAGGGAAGCTTTGCCTGCGAAATACACCAACCGAATCAAACCACGATCTCGATGTTTCAGAATCGATTGATCTATTGCATCATTCCATTCGATGCAAGCCAAACCGAACTGATCCAGAGCATCGAATCGACATGCAGGGAGCGGGGCTATTTTTTTGTTTTTCAGAACTCGCACTTCTCGTCGGTCACCGAAAGGGAACTGATAATTCAGGCGAGAAAACATGGGGCGGCAGGCATCATCGTATATCCGGTAACGAACATCGAGAATATCGAGATCTACAGCCGGATGGTGGTCGACAACTATCCGTTCGTCGTGATCGACCGGAAAATCAGCGCCCTCAAACATTCCTTCGTCAGCTGCGCCAATACCGAATCATTCTGCATGATCACCGAATACCTCTGTCAAAAGGGACATTCGCGGATAGCCTTCGTCTGCGGCGATCTTTCCCTCAGCTCGACATCCGAACGGTTTCAGGGCTATTGTACGGCGTTGCTGCGTTTCGGCGTTCCCATCGCCAAGGAACTTATCGTAGACCAATTTTACATTCAAAAAGACAAACCGGACGATCAGAAGGTACAGGACATGCTGCGATACCTGATGTCGCTGTCCCCGCGGGTAACGGCCATCGCCTGCGCGAACGACCTGACCGCATCGATAATTATCCAACAGACCGATAAACTGAACATCAGGATTCCGGAGGATCTTTCGATTACGGGATTCGACAACATGTACTTTTCCTCACTGTTGAAGCCGCCGCTGACCACCATGGTTCAACCCTTCAACGAAATCGGGAAATGCACCGTTCAGCTTCTATCGGAAATGATTGAAAGCAAAAAACTAATCATCAAGGAGATTCGCTGTCCCGCAACAATAGAAGAGCGAAAATCGGTAGCAACGCTCGCGCCTGATCGAGAACCAGGCAGCCATGATGCACCGTAACGGAACATTCCATGGCTGAGTTGGTGAAAGGCAATCCCGTCGCCGCTCTCAGGCGTTGGCTTTCGTCCCGACGACCCAGAGGGCCGCGAGCACCACGGCCCGCCACGAGATCTCGTAGAACCAGGGAACGAAGCTCGGCTTCACGAAATTGTTGAAGAAAAAATAGTAGAGGATGACACAGAGCCAGAGTATGAAAATGAGGAGGCCGACGATCTTCGCTATATTCGAGGAGACCGGCAGGACGATGCCGAGGAGGAGAATCACGCCCATCACGATCTCCGCGACGGCGACGGCGATGGCGAGGCTGTCGTTCCTCCCGAAAAATCGGGCGACCTGGCTGAGGCCTGAATCGTACCTCCCGACGCCCATGATTCCAAGCATGAGGAAAAACACGCCGAGGCTGAGCTTCAGGAAAAAATTCGAGTCGATCGAAAAACCGCTATTTTTCGCCATTGCTGCTCCTTAAGGGGATAATTGCCGGGTTCTTCCGGTGACATCCGGAAAGCGACGGCTACCTCGAGTATAAAGGAGCCCGATACGCATTTCAAGGAATTCGTGCCGGCGCCCGCTTTCGGCGGTTTTACCCCCCGTTCCCTGCCCATTGACAAACCGACAGACCGGGGATACATTCTACTTAGTAAAGTACTTTTCTAAAGTTATTTACTATCTGGCGGACCTTTCCCCGATGAAGGGATCCGGCCGCCAACACATCGAGGGAGGTGTCGATACGAACTTGAGCGGAAACGCCCTCGTCATGAAGGAGCTCAACATAAGCCTCGTCAGGCGGACGCTGAGGCTGAAAAAGCAGGCGACGAGGCAGCAGATCGCCGAGGCGACGGGCCTGAGCACCGTCACGATAGCCTCGATCATCAGGCAGCTGGCCGAAAGCGGCGAGGTCGCCGAGGTCGACCTCGTGGCCTCGAACGGGGGCCGTCCCGCGCGCCTCACGCGCTTCAACGAAAATCACGACCATGTCCTCGTTCTCTTCACCCATGAGGAGGACGGAAAGGACGTCGCCCACGTTCGGGTCGCCAACCTGTTCGGCGAGTGCCGCTACGAGCGGAACGTCGACCTCGGATCCGTCACCCCGGACAGCTTCGAGCCCCTGATCGACGAGGCCATCGCGGAATTCCCCACGGTGCGGGCCATCGGTTTCGGCCTGCCGGGGGTCGAGCTCGACGGAAGGATCATCTCCATGGATTATCCCGCCCTGGTCGGGACGGCCTTCCTGGATCGGTACCGCTCGTGGTACCTGATTCCCGTCATCCTCGAAAACGACGTGAACGCGGCGGCCCTCGGCTATTGCAGGAGGCACCGGATAGAATCGGAGGCAGCGACCGTCTACCTCTACTTCCCCAGGAAATACCCGCCCGGAGCCGGCATATGCCTGAACGGCAGGCTCTACCGGGGAAACCACCATTACGCGGGCGAGGTGCAGAATCTCCCCCTGGGCGTCGACTGGACGGATCAGGGACTCTACGAGTCCCCCGAGAGGTGCTGCGCGGCGATCGCGAAGCTGATAACGGCGATGGGCGCCGTGGCCGATCCCGAAAGCGTCGTTCTCTCCGGCGGCTTCCTGACGGCGGGCAGCGTCGGGAGGATCAGGGAAATCTGCTCGACGTCGATGACGCCGAATTTCGTGCCGGCGATCCGGCTTTCGGACGACTTCACCCTTGATTACCAGAACGGAATCATCGAGGAAACCCTGGCACTTCTTGAAACGACGACGCTGCCGTCGCCATAACGCGAGGAAAAAATGGCCACACTGCTCCTTCTGATCATCTACACGACCTTCATCAGCCTCGGACTGCCGGATTCCCTGCTCGGGGTCACCTGGCCCGCCATGCAGCCGGACTTCGGCGTGCCCGTCAGCTTTGCCGGATTCGTTTCCATGCTCATCTCGGGCGGGACCATCGTTTCGAGCCTGTTCTCGGGCAGGCTCCTCCGCCGTTTCGGCACCGGAAGGGTGACCGCCTTCAGCGTGCTGCTCACCGCGGTCGCCCTGCTCGGGTTCTCCCTCGCGCCGGCTTTCGGGTGGCTTCTCTTTCTGGCCCTTCCCCTGGGACTCGGGGGCGGGGCCGTCGATTCGGCGCTAAACGCCTACATCGCCGAACACTACGAGTCGCGGCACATGAGCTGGCTGCACTGCTTCTGGGGGATCGGCGCCATGACCGGCCCGATCATCATCTCGAGGGTCATCGCCAACCACGATTCGTGGAGGAAGGGCTACCTCACGGTCTCGATCATCCAGTTCGTCCTGGTGACCCTGCTTTTCCTCTCCCTCCCGCTCTGGACCCGAAAAAAGGCCCGGATCACGGGGGGAATGGCCGAATCGAAGGAACCGGAGGAAAGATCGGAGACAGGTCACGGGAACCCGCTCGAACCCCTGAACATACGGGGCGTCAAGATCGTGCTCGTCTCGTTCCTCTTCTATTGCGGGATAGAATCGACCGTCGGACTGTGGGGCAGCAGTTTTCTCGTGAAGGCGAAGGGGCTCGATGTCGCGACAACCGCCGTCTGGATTTCCTTTTTCTACGCCAGCATCACCGCGGGCAGGCTGGTTTCCGGGTTCCTCACGATGAGGGTGGACAACAGCCGCCTGATCCGCGCCGGGGAACTGATCATCCTGATCGGGACGGTTCTCCTCCTGCTGCCCCTGCCGAGCCTCGCCGCCATGTTCGGCGTCATCCTCGTGGGTCTGGGCTGCGCGCCGATCTTCCCCTGCATGCTCCATGAAACCCCCGTCCGCTTCGGCGCCGGGAACGCCCAGACGATCATGGGGCTGCAGATGGCGGTCGCGTATACGGGGGCGACCTTCCTGCCGCCGCTTTTCGGCTTCCTGGCCTCCGTTTCGACCCTGGCCCTCCTTCCCTGGTTCATCCTGTGCTACATCGCCGCCATGCTCGCCAGCTCGGAGAAGCTCAATTCCGTCCTGAAACGGAAAGGCCCCGCCGGAAATGGCGTCGGCGTGTCCGGGTGATCTCCAGGCTTGAACCAACAAGCTTCGAGGAACCTATTACTGCTTGTCGCGGAGGCTGGTCTTCCTCTCCATGGCGGGCAGTATGGTCTTGCGGAGCCGGATGGAAAGCGGGGTCACCTCGACCATCTCGTCCTCTCCCAGGGAGAGGATGGCCCGCTCGAGGGTCATGGGCTGGATCGGCGTGAGGGTCAGGGCCTCGTCCTTGAGCAC
>DBTK01000006.1:0-7100 GCA_002307015.1 Spirochaetaceae bacterium UBA1318 | reverse complement strand
GGGTCAGGGCCTCGTCCTTGAGCACGGAGCGCATGTTGGACAGCTTCTTTTCCTTGGCGGGGTTCACGTTCAGATCCGAATCGAGATTGTGTTCGCCGACGATCATGCCTTCGTAGACCGGATCGCCCGGAACGACGAAGAGCCTGCCCCGGGGCTCGAGGTGGTAGAGGCCGTAGGTGACGGCCTTGCCGCTTCGGTCGGAAACGAGGAAACCGGTGGTCCGGTCGTTGAAGTCGCCACGGTAGGCCTCGTACCCCGAAAAGTAGGAGTTCATGATGCCGGTCCCCTTCGTGTCGGTGAGGAAGACGTCGCGGTAGCCGATGAGGGCGCGGGACGGAACGGAAAAATCGAGCCGGACTCGGCCTCCCTCGTGGCAGACGTAGGTGAGCATCCGGCCCTTGCGCGCCGACATCTTGTCGGTGACGATGCCCGCGTAGACCTCGCTGCAATCGACCGACAGGTGCTCGACCGGTTCGAGCTTCTGCCCGTCCTTGAACCTGAAGATGACCTCGGGCCGGCCGACGCAGATCTCGAAGTCCTCGCGCCTGAGCATCTCGATCAGGATGACGAGCTGGAATTCCCCCCTGCCCCTCACGATGAACCCGCCCTTGACCTTCGCCTCCTCGACCTGGATCGACACGTTGCCAAGGGTTTCCTTTCTCAGGCGCTCGAAGAGCTTCATGGACTGGACGTTCTTGCCCTCGAGGCCGGAGAGGGGCGAGGTATTGACCGAAAAGAGCATGGAGACGGTCGGCTCGTCGATGACGATCCGCGGCAGGGCCTTCGGGGCTTCGCGCGTGCAGATGGTATCCCCGATGTGAACGTTTTCTATCCCCGAAAGGACGATGATGTCGCCGGGTTCGGCGCTTTCGGCCTCGACCAGCTTGACCCCCGCATAGGTGTGGAGCTTGGTGACGTTCAGGACCTCGCGGACCTCGCCTTCGCCGATGCAGACAAGGCCGTCCTTGAAATGGGCATGGCCGTTCATCACCTTGCCGATGGCCTGCCGTCCAAAGTAATCCGAGTAGGAAAGGTCGGAGACGAGCATCTGGAAGGGCTCGCCCTTGGAGTACTCGGGCGCCGGGATATGACTGATGATCGCGTCGAAAAGCGGGGTGAGGTTGTCGCCCGGCCCTTCGAGGGTCTCGCGGGCCATGCCCTGCTTGCCGATCGCGTAGAGCAGGGGAAACTCGAGCTGCTGGTCGTTCGCGCCCAGATCGATGAACAGGTCGTAGATTTCGCTCAGGACCTCGGCTGGCCTCGCGTCCGGACGGTCGATCTTGTTGATCACGACGACGATCGCAAGCCCGCCCTCGAGGGCCTTGTTCAACACGAACCGGGTCTGGGGCAGGGGGCCTTCGGAGGCGTCGACGAGGAGGATGGCTCCGTCCACCATGGAAAGCGCCCGCTCGACCTCCCCTCCGAAGTCGGCATGGCCCGGGGTATCCAGGATGTTGATCTTGGTTCCCTTCCAGACGACCGAGCAGTTCTTCGCCGCGATGGTGATTCCGCGCTCCCGTTCGAGGTCCATGCTGTCCATGAGGCGTTCGGGGGCTTCCTGGCCCTCGCGGAAGAGCCCGGATTGCCTGAACATGGCGTCGACGAGGGTGGTTTTGCCGTGATCGACATGGGCGATGATGGCAATATTTCTGATGGCGGGATTGGATGCGTCTTTATGCGTCAATTCTTCCTGATTTAGGTGGTTCGGTGGGTGATGGAAATGAGTATAGCGATTATCGCCTTCCCCGCATAGTGGGCGAAAAGTGAGCGTCCGCGTGTTTATTAAGTAATGGTATCATAGTATAATCCCACCAGGCGGAATCATCATGAATATCGTACTGTCCCTTGATATCGGAACGAGCAAGATCGCGGCAATCGCCTTCGACGGCGATTCGCAGAAAAGCATCGCGGTGGTCGGAGAGGCCAATGCCGCGACGGTCGGCGGTCTTCCCCCCGGAACCCACGAGCAGGATCCGGAGGAGATCTATGAAACCTGCCTCAGGCTCCTCAGAACGCTGATCGCTTCGGGGGGCTTCGATCCGGCTCAGGTCGGGACGATAGCCCTTTCCGGACAGATGCACGGGGTGGTCCTCGTCGACGCGGCTCTCGATCCGGTCACCAACCTGATCACCTGGTGCGACCAGCGGGCCTCGACCCTCACCGGCTCGATCGAGAAATCGACCTGGCCCGCAGGGAGAACCGGCTGCTTCCTCCATCCCGGCTACGGCGGGGCGACCCTCGCCGTTCTGGCGAAGGGCGGTGCCATCCCCCCCGGCGCCACGGCCCTCGCCATCGCCGACCATGTGGCCGCGAGGCTCTGCGGAATAGCCGCGACCGGCCCCACCCATGCGGCGAGCTGGGGTATCATGGACCTCGCCGGGGGGCGGTGGGACCCCGAGGCGATCGACCGGCTCGGGATTCCTCCCTCCGTCCTGCCGGAAATCCGGCCCGACCTGGGCGAGCTCGGGCGGCTCAGGGTCGAGCTCGGGCTTCCCGGGGAGGTGACGGTGAGGGTCCCCGTCGGCGACAACCAGGCGAGCTTCATAGGCACCTGCGGCCTCGGGAACGACGCCCTGCTCCTGAACCTCGGCACCGGGGGCCAGGTGTCCTTCCCCTCGGCGGAACTCTCGCGTCACGCCGACCTCGAAACGAGGCCCATGCCCTTCGGCGGCTATCTCCTGGTCGGCTCGAGCCTCTGCGGGGGACGGGCCTACGCCTTGCTCGAGGGTTTCTTCCGCCAGACCCTGAGGGATTTCGCCGGCCTGGAACCGACGGACGACGAGCTCTACGCCTCGATGAACCGCGTGGCCGCCGATTCCGGCATCGAGCTGGAGGTCGATACCCGGCTCGCGGGAACCCGCATGACCCCCTCGGTCAGGGGAAGCATCGAGGGCATCGACATCGGCAACCTCAACCCGGGTTCCCTCTGCCGGGGCTTCATCCACGGCATGGTGAGGGAACTGACCGACATGGTTCCGCGGGAGGCGATCGGGAAATTCAGGACCGTCCTCGTCAGCGGAAACGCGATCAGGAGGAATTCCCTCGCCCGGGACTTCGTCTCCCGCGAGCTCGGCCTGGCCTGCGCCCTGGCGGAAAACCGGGAAGAGGCGGCGACCGGCGCGGCCCTCGCCGCGGCATGGGCCGCGAACCTCCGGTGAGAAGCCTCGAAGGGGTCGACGGCAGGGGCCTCGACCGGATCGACGGCGTCAACAAGACCGAGTCGATACGCACCAGGATTTTCAGGGCCATCCTCAAGGGAGACTTCGCGCCGGGGGACAGGCTGCCGGCCGAACGCGACATGGCAGTGTCCACCTTCACCTCCAGGGTCACCGTCAGGAGGGCCTACGAGCAGCTCGAGAAGGCCGGCATCCTGAACCGGGAACAGGGACGGGGCACCTTCGTCGCGAGGAATTCGGGCGGCAATTCCGAGGCCTCGGGACAGATCGCCCTGCTGGCCAGCCTCGGCGATCCCTTCGCCCTCGAGTTCATCGGGGCCGTGGAACGGGAATTGAGCGCCCGCGACCTTCTCCTCGTCCTGAGGCTGACCGACGAAACACCGGAGAAGGAGGAAGAGGCGGCGGTGGAGCTGGTGGGGAAAGGGGTCAACAACCTGATCATCTGGCCGAGCGGCAATTCCTTTCCGGAAAAGACCTTCGAGAGGCTGAGGGTGCTCGGCGCGAATATGGTTTTTTTCGACCGAATGATCCCCGGTGACTACGCCGATTACGTCGGCCTCGACAACGGGGACGCCATGGCCCAGCTCTTCGGCTACGCGGCGAAACGGGGCCTGAAGGATCCGGTCTTCGTGACCCACTCGGACCTCAGGGCCGACAGCGACCGGCTGCGCAAAGAGGGATTCCTCGCGCAATGCGCGGGCCTCGGGCTTTCGGGCACCGTCGTGTCCATGAGCCGCACGGCCGAGCCGGAGGGGCTTCCCGAGGCGATTGGGCCCGATTCGACCGTGTTCTGCGTCAACGACGCGATGGCGGCGAAACTCAAATCCCTTCTGGGCGGACGCCTCGTGCTGGGCATCGACGGCCTCGGGGTTCCGGGCATCGTCTCGTGCAAGCAGCCCATGGAGGCCATGGCGGGGGCCGCCGTCGAGGCTCTCGAAAGGCAACAGCGCCTCGGACCCCGATGGAGGCCCGAGCGGAGGTTCTTCAGGGGCGAACTGGCGGACGCGGCCCCCGGTCTTCGCCTACGGAAGGGGGGACGCCAGGGAAGCGAGGCCCGCATAGATGGGTTCGAGCCGATCGTAAATCATCGAATAGAGTCCGTACTGCCGGTCGTAGAGCGGCACGAGGTCGGGATCGGGAAGGAGCCTCCGCTCGGACTGGGTGCCGAGGACGGCCGAATCGAAATCCCTGAATAGCCCTGCGCAGACCCCGGCGGCCATGGCGGCCCCGAGCGAGGTCGCGGCGGTCGGGAACTCCCTGACCGACAGGGGCCGGGCGAACACGTCGCAGAATATCCGCGACCAGAGCGCACTCCTCGCGCCCCCTCCAATGAGGGTCATTTCGTCGATCCTGATGCCGTACTCGGCGTAGACGTCGAGCACGTTCCGGAGCGCGAAGACCACCCCCTCCCGCACCGACCTGAAAACGTCGCGCTGCTGATGGAAGAGGGTAAAGCCGATGAAGGCCCCCCGCGCGCTCGGATCCCAGTAGGGTGTCCTCTCGCCCATGAGGTAGGGGACGAAGAGGAGGCCGTTGCTTCCCGGCGGCGAGAGGGAGGCCTCGGCCTCGATCGCCTCGAAGGAATCCCTGCCCTCCCGCATCGCCTGTTCCGTGATGTTCTTCCCGAAGTTCCCGACCGTCCAGTCGTAGGCGATGGCCGCGCACTGGACCGTGCCGCAGATGTTGCAGCTCTCCCCGTCCAGGTCGTAGAAGTTCTGCATCCTGGCCTTCGGGTCGAAGATGGGCCCGTCGTTCAGGACCGATATCCAAGAGCTTGAGCCGACGTAGGTGTAGGCCGAGTTGCGCGTTCGGATTCCCGCGCCGCGGGTGGTGCAGGCGGCGTCCCCTCCCCCGGCCGCGACGAGGACGCCCTCGGGAATGAGGGTCTCACGGGAGGCTGAAGCCGAGACCCTGCCCACCGGATCGCTCGACTTGAGTATGGTCGGGAACTTTCCCGCGTCGAGGCCGAGCTCGGAAAGGAGGGAATCCGACCACGTTTTTTTCCGTATGTCCATGGCCGTCGTGAGGGAGGCGTCGGAGAAATCGGTGAAGCCGAGGTTCCCGGTCAGCTTGAAGGCTATGTAATCCTTGCAGTTGAGGAAGAAGGCCGCCCGGTCGTAGGCCTCGGGCACGTTGTTCCTGAGCCACAGGATCTTGGAAAGTGAAAAATGGGAATCGGGCCGGTTCCCGGTCAGCTGGTAGAAGGCCTCGAGCCCGCACCTCTCCCGTATCTCCTCGGCCTCGTGGGCGCTCCGTCCGTCGGAGTGGATGATGTCGGCGTAGACCGGTTCGCCCGAGGAGTCGACGGCGAGGCAGCCGTTCATGTGGCCGGAAAGCCCGATGGCGGCGATGCCCGCGGCCCGGGCAGGAGCGTCGGCGAGCAGGGCCCTGGAGCCCCGGACCACGCTCGCCCAGAGCTCGGCGGGATCCTGCTCAGCCCATCCGGGATGGGGGTAGCGGGTGAGGTAGGGCACGGCGACGGATCCGAACTCGGCACCGGTTTCGGTGAACAGGGTGCACTTGTTGCTCGTCGTTCCGAGATCGAAGGTCAGGATGTAGGATGAAGCCATGGTTCCCCGCTCGCTGCCGGACTTCCGGATGGATGGCCGCCCCGGAAAAACGGCACGGATTTCCCGGGGCGGCTCTCGATCATTGAGGCATCAGGATCTGGGCCTTGATCATCTCGTCGCTCTTGCTCACTTCCTCGAAGGCCTTTGCACCCTCCGCGAAGGTGTACTCCCTGGTGATCAGGGGCTTCGCGTTGAGCTTCCCCGAGGCGAGGAGGGCGACGACCTTCGGGTAGACATGGGCATACCGGAAGATGAACTCGAGCCTCACCTCCTTCGACTGGGCCAGGGATACGGAAAAGGAGGATTCCTTCAAAGGACAGCCGATCTGGACGATGCAGCCCCCGGGCGCGACGGCCTCCATGGCGCTCTGCAGCGAAGGCGGGGCTCCGCTCGCCTCGAAGACGAAATCGATCGCCCCGAAGCCGAGGAGGGCTTCCTTGAGCGGCTTCGCCGCGACGTTGAGGAGCACGAGCGAGGGATACCTCGAGCCGCACAGGTCGAGCCGTTTCTGGGAGATGTCGGCCACGATCACCTTCCCGGCCCCGGCCGCGGCCGCGGCGAGGGCGGTCACGAGCCCTATGGTTCCCGCCCCGATGACGAGGACGGTGCTCCCGAGTTTCACGGCCGCCCGTTCCACGGCGTAGACGCCGACGGCGAGGGGCTCGACCAGGGCGCCTTCCCCGAAGCTGACGTTGTCCGGGAGCTTGAAGGTGAAATCCGCCGGATGGACCACGGTCGGCCTGAGGCAGCCGTGGATCGGGGGGGTCGCCCAGAACCTCACCTTGGGATCGATGTTGTAGCGGCCCGTGCGGAACTCATTGCTGTTCCGGTCCGGTATCCCAGGTTCCATGCACACCCGGTCGCCAGGCTTCAGGTCCCTGACGTTCTTCCCGACGGAGACGACGGTGCCCGAGGCCTCGTGGCCGAGCACCATCGGTTCCTTCACGAGAAAGTTCCCGATTCCGCCGTGATCGTAGTAGTGGACGTCGCTTCCGCAAATGCCGACCGTATGGACCTTGATCGTGACGTCCTCGGGCCCCATGACCTCGTTCAGCTCTATTTCATGTATGCCAAGCTGCTTAACCTTTTCAAGTACCAGTGCGCGCATGGCGCCTCCTTATCCTGGGCAGTGTCGAAAAGGCCCAATCGCCTTTCCCGACTCCCTGCACGATGTTTGGCCGGATCGAAGGGTCCTACTTGACCTCTTCGTCGAAGACGACGGCGACCTTGCCGCACTTGCCCTCGTTCATCAGCTCGTAGGCCTCGGAGACCCGGTCCAGCGTGAACCGGTTCGTCACCAGGTCCTCGGGGTGGATTCCCCACCTCACCAGGCGCTCCACCAGCTCCTCCATCT
>DBTK01000065.1:58451-59780 GCA_002307015.1 Spirochaetaceae bacterium UBA1318 | reverse complement strand
GTCATCAACAAGATCGACATGCCGGCGGCCGACATCGAGGCCGTCAAGCGGCAGATCGACAAGGACCTCGGGCTCGATTCGCGCGACGCCCTCCTCGTCTCCGCCAAGCTCGGCACCGGCGTCGACGAGCTCTTCGAGGCCATCGTCGGAAGGATCAGCGCGCCGAAGGGGCTTCCCCAGGATCCCCTCAAGGGCCTCATCTTCGATTCCCACTACGACCCCTACCGGGGCGTCGTCGTCCACCTGAGGATATTCCAGGGCAGGCTTTTCCCGGGCATGACCCTCCAGCTCATGTCGAACGGCACCCGGTACAAGATCGAGGAAACGGGGATGTTCAAGCTCGCCCTCGTCAAGACCGACGAGCTCACGGCGGGGGAGGTCGGCTACTTCGTCGCCGGCATCAAGACCGTCTCCGACGTCAGGGTCGGCGATACCGTCACCGACGCCGAAAGGCCCTGCGACGCGGCCCTTCCCGGGTTCCGCGCGGTGAAACCCGTCGTCTTCTCGTCGATCTATCCCCTGGACGCGAGCGACTACAACGAACTGAAGAACAGCCTCGAGAAGCTGAAGCTGAACGACGCTTCCCTCATCTACGAAAAGGACAATTCCCTCGCCCTGGGCTTCGGCTTCCGGTGCGGATTCCTCGGCATGCTCCATGTCGAGGTCGTCGAGGAGAGGCTCGAGCGCGAATTCGACCAGTCCATCATCATGACGGCGCCGAGCGTGCGGTACAAGCTGATGATGAGGAACGGCGAGGAGATCGTCGTCGACAATCCCGCCGCCTATCCCGACCCCGGCCAGATCGAGGGGGCCCAGGAACCCTACATCAGGGCAGCCATCATCACGCCCAAGGAGTACATCGGGAACATCCTCACGCTGTGCATCGCCAAGCGAGGCGTGCAGCAGAACATGACCTACCTGGACGAAAAGCGGGTCGAGATGATATTCGAGATGCCCCTGGCAGAGGTTCTCTTCGACTTCTACGACAAGCTCAAGTCCACGAGCCGGGGCTACGCGAGCTTCGACTACGACCTAACCGACTACAAGCCGACCGAGCTCGCCAAGGTGGACATCCTGCTGAACGGGAAGGCGGTCGACGCCCTGTCCCAGCTCGTCTACAAGCCGAGCGCCTACGAGCGGGCCCACAAGATCTGCGAGCGTCTCGCGGCGACCATCCCCCGGCAGCAGTTCAAGATCCCGATCCAGGGGGCCATCGGCAGCCAGATCATCGCCAGGGAAACCATCAACGCCGTCAGGAAGGACGTTCTCGCCAAGTGCTACGGCGGCGACATCAGCCGGAAGCACAAGCTCCTCGAGAAGCAGAAAGAG
>DBTK01000065.1:0-58193 GCA_002307015.1 Spirochaetaceae bacterium UBA1318 | reverse complement strand
AAGCAGAAAGAGGGCAAGAAGCGCATGAAGATGGTCGGCGACGTCGAACTGCCCCAGGAGGCCTTCCTCGCCGTCCTCAAGAACGAGGACGACGCCTGATCGCTCCCGTGAGGGCCGGGTTTCCCGTCACCCTCGGGTCAGTATGCCCGAGAGGAGCCGGCGGAAATACTCGGCCTCCATGCGGACGCGGTTGAGGAAGCCCCGGGACAGGTTCGGGGTTTCCTCCGTGTCGGGGAAGTGCAGGTAGAGGTAATCCCGGTCCCTCATCATGGCGAGGACCATCCCGTCGTCCTTCCCCGAGTCCCTTCCGGTAAAAACCTCGATCAGGTTCTCTATCCCCTTCAACTCATCCCGGATGAAGTCGAGCCGCCCCGCCCGATCGGCGAGGGCTTCGCCTTTTTTCATTTCAGAGCAGCCTTTCGGGGCGGAGGCCATGGCCGAGGCCTCGGCGAAGTCGATCCCGGCTATCGGCGAGGGAAACCGCGTGCCCGGAAGTGCCCGGAACCGGCCGTCCTTCGCCTCGAAATCGAGGGCCGTGGAGTAGGATGAGAGGACCGAATCGCTCCGCATCGTCACGGCGCCGGAGGAGGCGAAATCCTCGACGCCCTGCCTCACCGTGATCGCGTAGAGGTCGGGACGGGAGAGCCTTCCGGATGAGGCCTCGAGCCGCTTGAGGGTCGGCGTGCCCCGGGCATGGGTCTTGCCCCTCGCGAAGCAGAAGTCGAGGCCGGTGAGGAGCACCGGGGTATCCGTGAGGCCGCGCGCGAGGAAGGCCGCCACGACTCCCACCGAGCCGAGTGGCGGGATCACCTCGGGCAGCATGGATGAAAGCCTCATCCGGTCGAAAAGCGATAACCGGGCGAAGTCGGAGAGGAAGAAGCGGGGCTCCGTGGCGAACCGGCGTATGATCGAGGGATCGGAGGAAAGGTCGCAGGCGAGGGCGACCCGGTCGGTCGGGATGCCGTAGAAATCGGCCCGGTTCGCGCATTGAGCCTCGACGGCCACCGCGAGGTCGGGAATTATGCATGAGTCGACGAGTGCCGGCAGGGCGGTATCCGCCGCCACGACGAAGAGCCCTTCCCGTTCCTGCCTTATCCAGGGCAGGGCGGCCTCGAGGCTCTCGCCGGCGCCGGCGACGACGACCTGCTTCCCGCTCTCGAGGGACCCGATGCCCCGCGAACATGAGGCCAGGTTGAGGAAGATGTTCCTCGTCCAGAGCCTTCCGAGGTGGAGGATGGTCGACTTGTTCCGCCACGAGGTCGCGATGTCCGACTCGATGGCCAGGGTTATCGCGTCGTAGGCCTCGCGGTAGAGCCCGTAGCCGCCGCTCAGGGCGAGGTGCGCGACGCGCCTGAAGCGGTAGGGCCCGAGTCCCGCGACGAAAGTCGCCGCCGCGGCAGGCTGATCGGTGCGTATGAAATGGAACCTCGGATCGCTTCGAAATCGGGCTGGCAGGCGTTCCAGGGCAAGCGCCATGAGGTTCTGGTCGGCCTCGACGAACAGGGCGACGCTTGAGGCGGGAAGCCTCGCCATGAGGATGTCGGCCCCGTACCAGAGCAGGGGAGAGAAGGCGAGGATAATGGACCGTTCTGGAAGCTGGGTGCCCGAGGCGATTCGTTCGGGCGAGGACGAGGGGTCGCGGCTCGAATAAAGGGCCCTGCCGCGATAGGTAACGGAAATCCCCCCGCCCGTTTCGGCGAGCAGGGGGAAATCTTCGGTCATTATGCTAGTTTTTCTTCTGGTCGGGGGGCATCAGGTACTTGAAGAAGGTGGCGGAGAAGTTGTCCTTGAGCTGGGGCGAACGGAGGAAGTAGTTCGCGACGGTCTCGTTCGTGCTCTGCTGCATGATGTAGGGGAAGTACATGCCGACCATGTTCATGATGGAGTCTTCGGCGGGCTTGTCGGTCAATACCTTGAAGACCAGGACCGAGGAATCCGTGATGAGGGGATCGGTGAGGTCGTTCGCCTTCGCGGCGAACATCGCCGTCAGGATCTTCTCGTCCGTGGAAATCGAGGCGAGTTCGGCCTGCTTGCCCTGGTTGGTGGGCTTCAGGAACTGGAGGTCGCCGTAATTGATGGCGAAGGCCGGAACGTCTATCGGCTTGATGCCGAACTGGGTGCAGGCCTTGGCGAAATCCTTCGCGGCGGCTGCCTTGAACTCGTTCGCTCGCTTGACGAAGTAATCCTCGATTTTGCCCTTCTCGTAGCGGTTTATGTAGCCGCGGACGCTCTGGAGGGTGTCGGCCACGGAGAAATCGGCTGCGGTGGCGGCTTCGTCGCAGCGGTAGACGGACCATCCTGAATCACCCGCTCCCTTGATCGGCGCGCTGTATGCCCCGACGGCGAGGGAAAGGATCTTCTTCGAGTCGTCCTTGCTGGAAAGGGCCTTTTCGAGTTCATAGGCGAACTGGTAGCCCATGCTGCCGCCCTGGGCGGCATAGGGATCGCTCGAGTGGGATTTGACCTCGTCGGCGAATACCTTGCTCTTCTTCTGGAGAGCGTCGAGAACGGACTTCGCATCCTTCTCTGTCGTCGCCGTGACGCGCGAAAGCTTGATTTTCCTGAAAAGATCGGCGTTCTGGGTGCCGAAAGCCGTCACCTCGATATCCGGATAGAGGTTGTAGTCGAACGAGGCAAGCTTGAACGACCGTTCGGGACTCGCCATGTTTTTCACGAACCCGGTTTCCTTGGATGAGGTCTTGACGCCGAAAATATCCTGGTAATATTGGTTGGAAAGGGTTTCTTCCCGAAGGTTGGTACGGATACTGTTCTGGTCGGTAAGGGAATAGGCCTTGTACCTGGTATCCGAGAACTTTCCGTTCTCCTGGAATCCGGGGTAATCGACCATGAGCTTGTCGAGCTTGGCTTCGGTGACGTCCGCGCCGGCTTCGGTCGCCTCGGTTATCGCCGCATATCGGATCACCGTCCGTTCGAAGGCGCCGCGCCAAACCTGGTAGGCCTGCATCTGGTAGGCGATCTGGTCAGTTCCCTGGGGCTTGATCTGCTCGTTCAAAGCCTCGCGCTGCTGGGCGAAATAGCTGCCGACAACGTATTCGATGTTCTGTTTCCCGTACTTGCCGAAGACAAGCTTGCCTGTTCCCTTGTTGAAGGAAACGGCGGGAACCAATATAAAACTCACGATCGTGATGACGAGGATGATCACGACGCCGAAAAACACGAACGGGTTCGAGAATTTCTTCTCGCGTTCGTTTTTCTTGTGCGAAGCCTTGACGTCGTCCGCTTTCTTGACAGCCATGGTATACTGTTCCTTCTTTTTGTAGCGATCGGTAGTGCCGGGCATGCAGGTAGACCGGAAACCCGACAGCGTAAAAAGATAGCATGTTCACCACCGAGTGTCAATTGAGAATGAAAATCTAAAACGAGGGGCTATTGACACAAAAGCCCGCATTCGCTATAGTCTCGATCGTTACGGGGGCGTAGCGAAGCTGGTTTATCGCGCTGGCCTGTCAAGCCGGAGATCGCGGGTTCAAGCCCCGTCGCTCCCGTATGATCCGCCGTAACGACTTGTTACGGCGGATTTTTTTTCGGGTTGTAGCGCAGTGGTAGCGCGCTTGGTTCGGGACCAAGATGTCCCCGGTTCAAATCCGGGCAGCCCGACGGAACCCCTTCATGCGGAAGCATGAAGGGGTTTTTTGTTCAAGGCGGCGACGCGGCGTCGCGGCTACCGGGCAGCCCGACGGAACCCCTTCATGCGGAAGCGTGAAGGGGTTTTTTGTTCAAGGCGGCGACGCGGCGTCGCGGCTACCGGGCAGCCCGATGGAACCCCTTCATGCGGAAGCATGAAGGGGTTTTTTGTTCAAGGCGGCGACGCCGCGTCGCGGCTACCGGGCAGCCCGACAGAGATCGTCAGAAATGACGGCCTTTTTTGGGTAACGAATTACCGAAAGGATCGTTTTTCTGGTCGTGTATGCCGGCATATCCATAGGGTCAATTGTATACGCAATGTATACAGGAGGTCGGCGGCGAAACCGGGAACGACGGGGAAGTACAACGGCTCTCCACGCAGTATTGGAGGGACTTCTACCGGAAAACCAACCAAGGCCTGGTACTACTGGTATCTCGAGGGCCCGCGGCGGATGCGGAAATCCTGCGACGATCACAAGAAGCCGTGCCTCCTGTAGTTCGAGCCTGGCGTATCAAAGAAGCGGCAAACTCACTGTGGAACTATTCGCATACGGGTGTCGCCGAAAGAACTGGATACAGCTTTTTGGCCCGATATGCCGCTGTCGGCTGAAGCTTGTATTAACAGTTGGCAATATGATTCGTCTGTGGATTCGGAGACAGGAATCGATTCAAGACGGCCATTCTGTTTCACCAGGCGGTCTTGATCTTCAACCTTTTCCCTCACGATAGTCGGAAGCGCCCGAAATGCTATAGAGCACAAGCCATCCCGACCGGAAACCGTCTGTCGACCTCGATTTCAATTTCCACCTATTGGCCGGCCTCGATATCTGCCAGACACCAATCGAAGAGTGCAATGCGCGGGTTTGCGCAAGGAAAGGTAGTCGGCCTAAACCCATTCCATTCGTCGAAACGGGTGAAAAGTTCCCGAGCAGGGAGCACGTCGATAAAGCGACAGCGTGGACGAGAAGCGTCTCGGTATCTTCCACAACTATTGACAATATCTCTATCAATACGATTTAGTAAATTCCCAGTCTGGGACAATCGTACGGGAAAGGTTGGAAGAACCATGGAAAACCGAAACTCAACCCTGAAAGCCATAGCCGATCGACTGGGGCTCAATGTCGCCACCGTATCGCGCGCCTTGCACGGAAGTCCCCTCGTCCGTCCCGAAACCCGCGATCAGGTTCTTAATGTGGCGGCAGAGTTGCGGTATCGCCCAAATAAAAGTGCGCGGAACTTGGTACAGGGCCGGAATGGCACTCGGTTCATCGGAGTCCTAATCCCGGATCTTATCCACCAGTTCTTTTTTGGTGTCCTCAAGGGTATCGTCCAGGAACTGAAAAGCGAATCCTATAGCCTTATGGTTTTCAACATCGCGAGCGATCGCGCTACCGTCGTGAATCGGATCATGGACGAGGCGCCCGATGGGCTCATGGTATTCTTCTATGGGCTGGAGCAAGAAGAGAGACAGCATATCCGCGAGTGCCGCTTCCCGTTCGTCTATGTTGACTACATGAGCCCGGTGGACCCCTGCTGCTACATGGACAACTTCGAGGGCGGACGGATCGCCGCGACCTACCTGCTCGAGCGTGGCGTGAGGAGGCCATTTTTCGTCGGAACGACGGCCGATACCCAGCAGCAGCGCTCCCGACTGGAAGGGTTTTCTTCCGTCTTCGCCGCCGAGGGAATCTCCGACATCGGCAAAAAATTCATCGAGATCGAAGAACCCGCGTCCTGCGCCCTGACGACCGAGATCCTCGAGGCGGACAGCTACGACGGCATCTTCTATTTTTGCGATGAGCTCGCCTATGGGGGCATCAAAGCCATTCGACAGACCGGGAAGTGCCTGCCAATAGTGGGATACGACGACCTACCCATGTCAGAGATTCTCAGACTCAGCACCGTCCGGCAGGATTCGGAGCAGCTGGGCCGCTCGAGCGCCAGCCTCATGATCGACCTCGTGAGAACCGGGACGTGGACTCAGGATATGGATCCCGGTAGCGTAGGTTCGAAGATAATCAAACTTTCGCCGCAACTGATCGTCAGGGATACCTGATTCTTGCGCGAAAAAAACCGTTGACAGAATCCTGGAAGTGGGTTTACTGTGTACCCATCAATACAAACGTTTGTATTTGTGTGTAGCCGAGAAAGTGGGTGAGCAATCCACGAGACTTGTCGATTGATGGTTTACGGAAAAATGCAAACGTTTGTATTCCAAGGAGGATCGTTATGAAAAGAATTGGTGTCCTGATGCTATCCCTCGCCCTCGTTTTGTCCGCCGGTCTCGCCTACGCCGACGTACATATCACGCTCCTGAATACAAAGGGAGAAATCCAGGCTCAACTAGAGGATGCGGCGAAGGCGTTCTCCGCCGAGAACCCCGGAATCACGCTGGATATTCAGCCGACCCCGACCGG
Organism: Spirochaetaceae bacterium UBA1318; assembly: GCA_002307015.1. Lineage (GTDB taxonomy): Bacteria > Spirochaetota > Spirochaetia > Treponematales > UBA1318 > UBA1318. Next base: position 52,131 of record DBTK01000065.1, on the reverse strand, counting down.
CTCGTCGCCTTTCCAGATTCTTTCCAGCGTCTATGCGTCGGGAAACGCGCCGACGCTGTATATGGGCGACACCAACGACATGATCCAATTCGCCGACAAGTTCAGCGATCTCAAGAACGAGAAATGGATCAAGGACAGCTCGGATAATTTCGAGCAGGTTACGACCGCCTCAGGCAGCATAGTAGGTTTTCCCTTCACCGTGGAAGGCTACGGCATGATCTACAACAAGGCCGTGCTCGCCAAGGCCGGCGTCGATCCCTCGAAAATCCATACCACCAAGGATCTTGAGGCAGCGTTCAAGAAGGTCCAGGCGACCGGGGCCGGCGCCCTCGTCATCGCGCCGATGGATTGGTCGCTCGGCGCACACTTCCTGGGCATCGCCTATTCGCTCACGGCGAAAGATCAGGCCGGCCTCAACAAGCTGGTCGCCGACTTCAAGGCGGGCAAGGTCGACGTGTCCAAGAACAAGGCCTTCAGCGGACTCCTCGATACCTTCGACGTGATGAAAAAGTACAACGTACGGAAGGCCGACGCCCTCGCCGTCACCTACGATGAGTGTCCGGCATTGATCGGACCGGACAAGGTAGGTTTCTACTTCCAGGGCAACTGGACATGGCCCCAGATCAGCGGTTTCGCCACCGACCAGAAGGGCTTCGGCTTCATCCCCGTGCCCATCAGCAACAACCCCGCCGATTTCGGCAACTCCGGTATCCCGGTCGGCGTGACCAAGTACATCGCGCTCGACAAGAAGCAGAACTCGGCCGCGCAGCAGGCAGCCGGCAAGAAGTTCCTCGAGTGGCTCGTGTACAGCAAGACCGGACAGGACGCAGTGGTCAATAAATGCAACATCATCCCGGCCTTCAACAACGTCGCCCTGGAACCGAAGGATCCGCTCGCCATCTCCATCAGGCAGTACGTCGCGAAAAAGCAGACCCTTTTCTGGATCAACATGCCCGCCCCCGACCACTGGTCCAAGGTCGGCGCGTCCATGCAGAAATACCTGGTCGACAAGATCGATCGAGCCGGACTCTACGCCGAGATCCAGGATTACTGGAAAAACGTAAAGTAGATAACCGCCCAACGGACGACAGGGGGCGGGCGGTTGCGTCCGCCCCCGCAAAGCGAGGAATCTTATGCGTACGGATAAACGACGTTGGGAACAGACGAAAAACGCTCTTCTCTTCATGGGACCGTCCCTGCTCATCTTTTCCACGGTCATGGTCCTTCCGTTTCTGTTCGGAATTCTCTTGTCGTTTACCGACTGGAATGGGCTTTCCGCGACTTTCTCGTTCATCGGATTCGGCAACTATTCCGAGGTTTTTCATGACAAGGTGTTCTGGTCGTCATTCGTGCTCACGCTCAAGTACGTGCTCTGCACGGTGACGCTGACCAACATCATCGCGTTTTCGCTCGCGTATCTTCTGACTGGGAACCTGCGCGGGCGCAATTTTCTGAAGGCGGGATTTTTCACGCCGAACCTGATCGGCGGAATTATTCTTGGCTTCGTCTGGCAGTTCGTTTTCTCGCGCGTGTTGACCACGATGGGCAAAAGCCTTGGCTGGAGTTTGTTCGCGACATCGTGGCTTTCCGATCCCGACAAGGCATTCTGGGCGATGGTTATCGTCACCGTATGGCAGTATTCGGGCTACATGATGGTCATCTATATCGCGGGATTGATGAGCATTCCCAAGGAGCTGATTGAGGCGGCCGAGATCGAGGGCGCGTCCAGCTTCACGCGGGTGAGGAAGATCGTTCTCCCGTTTCTCGTCCCCTCCATAATTGTCTGCGTTTTCTTGACGGTTCAGCGGGGCTTCATGGTTTACGATATCAATCTCGCGCTTACGAGCGGAGGGCCGTTCCGGAGCACCGCGCTCATTTCGATGAACGTATATCAGACCGCCTTCCTCTCTCAACGCTACGGACCGGGACAGGCCGAGGCGTTTTTCCTTTTTCTCGTCGTCGCCGCGATCAGCTTAACTCAGGTCTACCTCGGCAAGAAACAGGAGATCGAACTATGAGTGAGAATTCCATGGTCACCGTGGGCCGTCGGACCAACGCCGTCGCGGGATACCGCTTCCAAAAAAAACTGGGCGCAGCCATCAAGCTCGCCGTCCTTTCGATTCTGCTTGTTTTGTTTCTCGCGCCATTCCTGATGGTGCTGATCAATTCCTTCAAACCGGATGCCGAGATTATCCTCGATCCCCTACGCCTGCCGACCTCCCTTCGATTCCAAAACTTCACCGTTGCGTTCGAGAAAATGCATTTCCTGAACGCCCTGTACAATTCATTCATCATTACCGTAGCGAGCGTCGTCTTTATCGCTCTCTTTTCGTCAATGTGCGCCTACGCGCTTGTCCGCCGAAAATCGAGAGGACACACCGCCATTTATTTGGCGATGGTCGCTTCCATGATCGTTCCGTTCCAGGCGATCATGATACCGCTTCTCAAAATTTACGGATCGATAGGCATGCTTAATAGCGCGTGGTCGCTCGTGTACATGTATATCGGATTCGGGACCTCGTTCGCGGTGTTCATGTATCATGGGTTCATAAAGGGAATATCCCTGGAGCTCGAAGAGGCGGCGACAATCGACGGGTGCAGCACGATAGAGGTTTTCTTCCTGATCGTACTGCCGCTTCTGCAGTCCACGACCATGACCGTGATTATCCTCGATGTGCTCTGGATATGGAACGACTTCCTGTTGCCTTCGCTCGTGCTTCTTGCCCCGCTCAAACGGACGCTTCCGCTGTCGACCTTCTATTTCTACGGAACCTATACGGTGAATTATGGCCTGCTGCTCGCCGGCCTCGTAATGACGATAATCCCCGTCGTGGTGTTCTATCTTTTTTCGCAGCGCTACATTATCAGCGGTATTACTGCCGGATCGATCAAATAGACAGCCTCAATGAACCAGGAGAAACCTCGTGCCCGTCAAGAACAAGCTACAGCTGATCACCTACGCCAATTCCCTTGGTGGAGACCTCGCCAACCTGAACACGCTTCTAAATCGGCATTTCGCCGACATCTTCGCGGGAGGGGTGCACATCCTTCCCCCCTTTCCCTCGTCGGCTGATCGGGGATTCGCCCCGACCACCTATTTCGAGATCGAGCCGAGCTTCGGCTCATGGGATGATATCCGCGAGATCGGGAAGAATTTCGACGTCGTGGTCGACGTGATGGTGAACCATATCTCCCGACAATCGAAATATTTCAAGGATTTCGCGGCCAACGGACGGCAGTCGGAGTTTGCCGATCTCTTCATCACCGTGGACAAGGTCTGGCCGTCGGGTGTCGTTCCACCCGAGGACGTCGCGAAGATATTCTTGCGAAAGCCCGACAACCCGTTCTCCGACATCGTCGTCGAGAAGACGGGAATTACCGAACGCGTATGGACATCGTTTGGAACGAAGGAGTGGTCAGAGCAGATAGATCTCGACGTTAATTCTCCCCTCACGAGGCGATTCATCGTCGATATTCTGGAGCACCTGCATCGAAATGGCGTCGCGATGGTTCGGCTGGACGCCGTGGGCTACGTGACGAAGAAGCCGGGGACGAGTTGCTTTTTCGTCGAGCCGGATATCTACGAGTTCATGGATTGGATCAAGGCCGAGGCGGACAGAATCGGTCTTGATCTGCTTCCCGAAGTCCACGCGCACTATTCCTACCAGCACAAGCTCGCCGAACGCGGCTATTGGGTGTACGATTTCGTGCTCCCTTCCCTGCTCCTGCATTCCTTCTTTTCGGGCTCGGGCTTGAAGCTTCGCGATTATCTCGCGACCTGCCCGCGCAAACAGATGACGATGCTCGACTGCCACGACGGCATCCCCGTTCAGCCCGACATGGACGACGTGCTCTCGGTCGATGAGATGAAGCGAGTCGTCGACGTATGCCTCGGACGCGGGGCGAATCTCAACCGGATACTGTCGCCCACCCCCATGGAATTCGATGCCCACCAGATCAACTGCACCTATTACGATGCCCTTGGTCGAAACGACGACGCGTACATCGCCGCACGGGCCGTCCAGTTTTTCACTCCCGGCACGCCACAGGTGTACTACGTCGGGATTCTCGCCGGAATGAACGACGCGGCGGCGGTCGGGCGGGTGGGGGATGGACGGGCGATAAACCGCCACGATTACTCCGTCGCCGAGGTGGAACAAGAGCTAGAACGGCCAGTCGTGAAACGGCTCCTCGAACTCGCCCGTTTCAGAAACACCTACGCCGCGTTCGACGGCGAATTTGAGGCGGCCGCGACGGAGGAGAATCTCCTTTCGCTCACATGGCGATCCGGGATTGCGTTCTGCTCTTTGACAGTCGATTTCCGCGATTCCACCGCACGCATTGAATACCGTAACGCCGACGGAGCCCTGGCGGTATATCGTCCCTGAACGGTGGCCGCGAGGGATCGAGGTTTCCCATCCGCCTCGAATTTCTTCAAGTACTTCATTGCCCCTTGGGAGGCATCGAGATAGTACAAGTCACTCAGGATAGCCTTGATCATTGAGCGTTCCATGCCTAGCCTTTCACGGCGCCGCTCGTCAGCCCGCTGATGATGTATTTCTGCATGAAGACGAAGATGAGGACTACCGGGATGATCGTCACGACGGCGAACGCGGTCAGGTAGCTCCATTTCGTGCCGTACTGCCCCATGAAGTTGAAAATGCCTGCGGTTATCGGACGCATCTTCTGGTCCTGAAGGAAGGTCATGCCGTACGCGAGGTCGCCCCAGCCGTACAGAAAAGAAAAAACCGCGCAGACGATCACGCCAGGCGACGCGATCGGCAGAAAGACCCTGAGGAAGGCCGAGAACCGGTTGCATCCATCTATGCGCGACGCGTCTTCGAGCTCCTTCGGTATCGAGGCGAAATAGCTCATCAGGATCAGCACGGAAAAGGGAATGCCGATCGTCGCGTCCGAGAGTATCGCGGAAAACTGCTTGTTGAGAAGATGCAAATTCTTGAAGAGTATGAACATCGGCGTAAGGAGCACCGAAACGGGCAGCATCTGCGTCACGAGGAAGCTCAGGATGCACAGCCTCTTCCCCCTGAACTGAAATCGGGCGATACCGTAGGACGCGGGTATGGCTAGAACGAGGGAGATGAGCATGGCGCAGAACGAAATGACGAAGCTGTTCTTGAATGAGCCGAACATGTTGAAATCGCCGTGTTTCAGTTGAGCGAAATAGGAATCGGTATTCAGCACGCTCGGAAACAGCGTCGGCGGAACCTGAAATATCTCAATTTCCTTCTTGAACGATGTCACCAGCATCCAGTAAAGCGGAAACATGAGCACGGCGAATACGATCAATGAGACGGCGCACAAGGTTATTCTGTTTAGCGTATCGGAATTTCTTTTATAGGCCATCACGCCGCTCCCTTGTCGTCGTACACGAATCTCAAATACATGACGCTTACCGCGAACAGGATGATGAAAAGAATATTTGCGGTCGCGGCGCCTTGGCTGTACTTGAACAGCGTGAACGAGAGCTTATAGGAATAGGTGGACAGCAGGTGGGTCGAGTTGACCGGGCCGCCGTTCGTCATGACGAAGACGAGGTCGAAGACCTTGAAGGTATAAATGAATCCCAGAAGCAGGACCGACTCTATCACGGGCTTGAGCATGGGGAGTGTTATGTAAAAAAAGGATTGCCGTTTATTGGCGCCGTCGATGGCCGCGGCTTCGTTGAGTTCGGGCGGAATCGTCGTTAATCCAGTCGATATAAGGATCATGTTGAAGGGGATCCCGATCCAGATGTTCGCGACGATCAGGGAAAACATCGCCAGCTGAGGCTGCAGGAGCCACTCGATCGGCTGTCCGATCATGCCCCAGCTTTGCAGGAACTGGTTGATGATGCCGACGTTCGAGCTGAACATGAACTTGAACATCAAGGCGGTTACCGTCATCGGGATCATCCACGGTATCATGAGGAGGCCGCGGATCGGCTTCGCGAAGGAAAAATCCCGGTTGAAGAACAGCGCGAGCGCGAAACCGATGATGAACTGAAAGACGATGCAGCAACAGGTGAACACAAAGGTATTGACGAGCGAAGTCTGCAGCACACCGTCGGCGAAAAGCATCCGGTAATTCCGCAGGCCGACGAAGGGTTTCACCGGCGCGTTCAGCGTCGTCACCGTAACGTCCTGGACGCTGAGGATGAAATTGCTGACGATCGGATATCCGACGAGCGCCAGCATATACAGCATGGCGGGGAGAACAAAGAGGTATCCGATATTCCCATACCGAAAAAATAGCCTGATACGATTCATATTCAGTCCTACATAGAGGGTCATCGTCAATGGAAACGTACGGCATCCACCGATACCGTACGTTTCCGCAGTACTGTTTTTCTATCGAATTTTACTTGGTCCCAACAATGCTGTCGATCGTTTTCTGGGCCTTCGCGGCAGCGGCTTCGGGCGTTGCGATCCCGGTGAGGCTCTCGTTCATCGCGAGGGAGAGAGCGTCGGAGATCTCGGGCCAGCGGGGATGCGGACCGCGGGGCTGAGCCGATGCCATCTGCGCGGAGAACACCTTCATGACCGCGTCGTTGGTGAACTGGGTCGCCGCAACGTCCTTGCGCGACGCGATGTAGCCGAAATCGTTGATATAGGTCTTCATCTCGGCCGGGCTGGCTACGAACTTGAGGAACGCGAGAGACTCGTCGACCTTATCGCCCTTGACGACGCCGAAGTTTTCCCCGCCGAGGTCGGAGGCGGCTTTTTTCCCGATGGGAAGCTGCACGACGTTCCACTTCAGGTTGGGAGCCTGCTCGCGCATGGTCGGGACCTGCCAGGGCCCGTTGACCATCATCGCCAGGTTTCCGGAGATGAACTGGTTCATGGTGTCGCCCTGGGTCCAATTGATGACTTCCTTGGGCATCGCCCCGCTCTTCACCAGATCGCGTACCAAGGACAGGGCCTTGATGCCGTTCGCGTCATTGATCTTGAACGACGAGTTCCCCGTTCCCCAGAGCCAGCACAGAAAACCGAAGGTGCCTTCCTCGTTCTGGACGGAACTGATGCCGAAACCGTGCACCTTGCCCTTCGTCGTCTTCAGGGCGACGCTCTTCAGGTCGTCCCAGGTCTTGGGCGGCTGGCAGTTCGCGGCCTTCAGCATGTCCTCATTGTAGAACAGGGAGAGGCAGTTGCTGCCGAAGGGAAGTCCGTACAGCCTTCCGTTGAGCTTGCAGGAATTGAGGGGCCCGTCGAAATATTGCTTCAGGTCCGGCCAAGAGGCCATCTTGTCGGTAATATCGGCGAATATCCCCATCCCGGAATAGGACGCGTGATCGGGATTGTCGATGATCACGATATCGGGAAGCTCCGATGCGGCGGCGCCGATGGAAAGCTGCTTCTTGAAGTCCGCGAATGGGATATACTTGGTAACGACCTCGATCTTGCCCTGAGAATCGTTAAAATCCTTGCAGACCCTGGCCAGCGTCTCCTGGTGCTTCGGCGTTTCCCAGTAATTCCAGATCGTCACTGTCGTCTTCGACTGAGCGAATGCACCGCTCGAGAACAGCGCGCAGGCCGCGAGTATCACACATACCGTTCTGAACCCTTTCTTCATGCACATCCTCCTTTTACGTATAAGGGGGAACCATCCGGTCCCCCACGCGTCAGAATCATGGTACCGTGGAAAATCCGAGGAGACAACGCAGAATATCTTAACAAAGGTGGACAATATTATTCTCGCAGGGGGGCTATGAGCGCGACTTGCGGCGAGGCTGTCGATTGCTGGCCTGTCCGTTTATCGGTTGGCCTTGCGGTACTCCGAGGGGCTAAGCCCGGTCACTTCCTTGAAAACCCTGCAGAAGTATTTCGAATCACCGTAGCCGACCTGTTCCCCGATGGAGTAGAGCTTGAGATTCGTGCCTATCAGCAGCTCTTTCGCCTTCTGGATCCGGTAATCCCGTATAAATGTAGAGAAGGTTGTACCGGTCTCACGATGGAACTGGGCACTCAGGTACTCGGATGTCACGCTAATCTTTAGCGCCACCTCGTTGAGCGATATACCCTGCGAGTAGAATTCCTGGACGACGTTTTTCGCGCGGCGAACGACGGAACCATCACCCGGAGTTGCTCCCTCTTTCCGTGGAAAAAGCTGAAACAGGATACTCGCGGTTCCCTCGAGCTCAGTCCATGTTACGGCGAAGGTAATCCGCTCCAGAATATCCTGCTGCTCAAGGGCCTCGTACTTCTCGTATTCGATTTCACGAGCCGTGTTGAAGACACTCCAGAAAAAGCGAATGAATGCGTTTTTGATCTCCTTCGGCGAATAGACCTTGTCGGTATGCATATATCGCATGAACTCGCGTATTCCGGATTCATAGCGGTCGCGCTCAAACGTGCATAAAGCGGAACGAACCTGGCTTTCGATCATGATCGGGTATGAAAGAGGCACGACTGGCGTTCGATTGACATCGGGCCAGACAAGCATGGCTTCACCTCCCAGCACGATGTTCCAGTCAAGACATGAGTCCACCTGCTGCATGACACTTTTCAACTCGGCGAAATCGCGAAAACATCCCCATCCCACGCACCGTTCCTTCGGCCCCGCTTCCTTTATTCGCGGCATGAAGTAGACATCAAACCAGTTTCGTGTTGACTCGACATCAGCGATATTGAACGCAACAAGCATGAGCCTGCTCAAACGAGGCAATTCGAAGACCCGGTACTCGAAGCCGGAAACATTCGTCATTGCGATCTTTATGCGCGTGATGATCCTCATCACATCGAGTTCGTATCCGGATCCCAGGTATAGTGTAAGGAGGGCACAATGGCTTTCGGCGTCCACCCGGTAATCCCTCGAAAGGGTTGAGCGCAGGTCAGCGTCGACAACCGTGCCGCCGAGTATGATCGAATACAGCACGCCTTCAAGGGAAAGTTCCTTTTCCTGTCGTCGGCTCAGCCTCTCGGCGGTGATCTGATCCTCGATATTCTTCAGGGATCTGGTCAGATCGCCGACCTTTATCGGCTTGAGTAGGTATTCGCTCACTCCAAGCTTGATTGCCTGGCACGCGTATGAAAACTCGGAATACGCGCTCAGGACTATCGCCTTCACCTTTACCGCGCTCTCGCCGAGCTGGTACAGCATTTCGAGACCATCGAGATCCGGCATGCGCACGTCCGTGATCACCAGGTCCGGCACTTTCTCGGTTATGATACGGATGCCTTCCAGTCCGTCCTCAGCTTCACCCACGATGTCATAGTCCGAGCTGATCTTCCGGATTATCTTGGCTAACCCTTCGCGGATCCGTGGCTCGTCCTCGACAATTACTATTTTCATCTCATTTCCCCGAAACGCCTATTCAACGGGATACTCTATGCGTACCCGAGTGCCTTCCTCCAAGGTGCTCTCGACGGCGACCAGCGCCTCCGAACCGTAGTACATGGTGATCCGTTCGATCGCGTTGTACATTCCGATATGGCTTTTCTTGCCCGTATCGGAAAATGCCCCCGATTCGATCTCGCGAAGGGTTTTCTCGTCCATGCCCTTGCCGTTGTCCGCAATCGTCACGCATATTCTGGCTTCTTTCCTGACAATGGAAACGGTCAATTCATGTTTCTTGTCGCTCCCCCTGAAACCGTGGAGAATCGAGTTCTCCACGAAAGGCTGGAAAAGCAGCTTATGTATACGGCTGTCGAGGACCGACGGATCGACATTCAGGTTGAAATCAAAGCCATCCTTCAGCCTCGTCTGCTGCAGGAAAATATACTGCTTCAGCCACTCAACCTCCTGGCTGATTTCCACAATCCCGTTGCTGTTATCGATGCCGTACCGAAGAATTTCGGCCAAGGTGCTTATCGCGTTGCTTATCTCGAATTCATTCCGATCGATCGCCATCCAGTTGATCGTATCCAGCGTATTGTAGAGGAAATGAGGATTGACCTGGGCCTCCAATGCCGCTATTTCGGCGTTTTTTTGCTTTGTCGAGGCGGCTTGCACTTCATGGATCAACGCACCAATCTTCTCAATCATGCTATTGAAGTTCGCTGCGATCTCCTCGATTTCGAGCGGCATCGTTTTGTCGTTCTGAATTCTGGCGGACAGTTCGCCGCCTTCGGCCGCGTTCATGGCGGCCACCACCGTGCCGATCGACCGCGTGAGCCGCCCCGTGATGATGAAGATAATAACAACGAGGACCGCGATCGACGACAGGATCACGACAATCGTAATCCTTTGCTGATTCGATATCTCCTGATACAAGACGCTCTGGTTCCGCGCCGCGATGATGCTCCATCCGGTCTTGGTATCCTTCAATTCGTATATCGACAGCCTGTTCGTATCACGGACGCCGGTGCCCCATATCATCCGCTTTATCGCCTCGCGTCGCTTTTCCGGATCTTCGGAAAGGTCGAGTCTCTTGCCGACAAACGACTTGTCCGGATACGATACGATGGTACCGTCACCCGCGATAATGAAGGTCGAGTCTTCCGTAGTGCCGCCCAAGTCCATGTCCAGTCGTTCGTCGCAAATCTCGCCGAGCATCCTCTCGTCGATCGAAAGGATGATGGCGCCATTCCTGCTCCAGATATCCTTGTAATTGATAAAGCGATGGCCCAAATGGAAAAGGTAGTACTTTTTCGCCGTGAAAAAGGTCGCGAGCTGCGAAGGAAAGACACAGGTTCCGTTTCCCGAGATCACCGTCTGGAAAAGCCTGGCCGGCTGGCCTCCCGTTATGTCCAGCCAGGAGGTTTTCGTATTGTATCCGGTCAAGAGATCGTCGAAGACCATTCTCCCGCTGCTGGTGAGAACCGTTATCGATTGCACGTACGGCATCGTGTACACGTAGCTATGCAGTTCTCGGTGCAGCTGACCCGAGTTGAATTCGATATCCTCGCCATTGTTCAGCTTATTGACCAATTCAATGAGGTGATCGTCCGTATACATCTGGTAGAGGAGGTCTTCGTAAAAATTCAGATTCGTACGGATGATCTTTCTGGTCTGCACGAGGTTGATTTTTTCAAGGTCGTCGATTTTCCTCTGCAGTTTTACCGCAAAATGATAATAGGAAAATATTTGTATGCTGATCACGGGGATTATCGACAATAGGCAGAAGGAAATGATCAGTCGGTATTTAAAGCTCCGCTTAACCGAGGAAAAACGTGCAAATGAAAACGACCTCATGATGGCATCCATTATGTCATCGCCATCCGAAAACGCAAGAAAAATGATTGGTCTATGTCGGATAGATACCGATTGGGCATCGGGAGGGAGATTGCAGCCGCCTGCTCGTAGGCCATGGACCCCGTAGAACCGCCCTTTTTTCGGCGGGTTCCCGCCGCCCCTGTGGACTTTTCCGCTCGGACGCGGCAATCGGTGCGTGGACCATTCCGCCCGGTCCTGATAGTATGGGGGGACCGCGCGGGTCGCGCGGATGCGAGGGTTCCGATTGCCGCCGATTCTCCATTTCGCGCCGCTCCACGGCGTCACCAACAGGGTGTTCAGGAAGGCCTACTTCAATCACTTCGGGGGCTTTGACACGGTCCTCGCCCCGTTCATCCTGTCGGTGAACACGACGGAATTCAAGAAGACCCACTTCAAGGACCTGGTTCCCGAGGACCGGGCCGGCATTCCCCTCGTTCCCCAGATCCTGAGCAACGACGCGGCCGGTTTCCTCCAGACCTCGAAAATCCTCGCCGATCTCGGCTACGGCGAGGTGAACTGGAACCTGGGCTGTCCCTATTCCATGGTCGCCAACAAGAAGCGGGGCTCGGGCCTGCTTCCCTTTCCCGATCTCGTCGAAAAATTCCTCGAGCGAGTCTGCGCCGGTCTCGGCCTTTCCCTTTCCATCAAGCTCCGTCTCGGGCGGAAGGATCCGGAGGAGATCCTCGCCCTGATGCCGATTTTCAACGCCTACCCGCTGAAAAAGATCATCATTCACCCCCGGATCGGCATCCAGATGTACAAGGGCGAGGTCGATCTCGAGGGCTTCGCCCGCGCCGCGGAAATGTCGAAGCACGACGTCGTCTACAACGGCGACATCAGGGACCTGAAGACCTACGAGTATCTGCAGGCCCGGTTTCCCTCCGTGAGGGAATGGATGATCGGCCGTTGGGCGATTTCCGATCCCTTCCTCCCGGCCGCGATACGGGGGGCCGGGCCGGTCCCCGACCGCGTCCGACGGATCGGCGCCTTCCACGACGAGCTCTACGCGGCGTATCGGGGGGTTCTTTTCGGTCCGGCCCACGTCCTCGACAAGATGAAGGAGGTCTGGGGCCTCATGGGCTCATCCTTCCCCGTCAATGGCAAGGAGCTTGAAAGAATCGCCAGGACCCATACGCTTGAGGGGTACGAAAGCGCCGTCGCGTCGATTTTTCGGGGGTGAGGGCTTCCGGGCCGCGCGTCCGGAAAGCCCCATCATCCTTTCATTTATGAAAATTCCAGGGAGGTGTTCCATGTCCGTTTCCGAATTGCTTGATGGGCCGGTTTTTTTCGATTCCACCAGGGTTTGGCGCTGCTACCTCGGCGGAAAGCTTCTGGACGAATTCGTCGGCAACGAAAGACCTGATGACGGGTATTTCCCCGAGGACTGGCTCGCCTCTGTCACCCGCGCCGAGAACGGGGCTCAGCAGCAATCCCCCGACGAGGGCCTTTCCCGCATACGCGGCTCGGACCTTCTATTCTCCGAACTCCTGGCGCGTCACCCCGACGAGGCCCTCGGCCCCCATCATGGCCAGGGACTCGGCGTGCTCTGCAAGTTCCTCGATTCGGCCATCCGCCTGCCGATCCAGTGCCATCCCGACCGCGCCTTCGCCCGTGAGCATTTCCATTCCGAGCACGGGAAGACCGAGTCGTGGCTCATCCTGGGGACCCGGAGGATTAGGGGTGAGGATCCCTACATCCTGATGGGCTTCCGCTCCGACACGACGCCCGAGAGGTTCAGGCAGGCCGTCCTTGCCCAGGACGTGAGGGCCATGGTGGGCTGTCTCAACAAATTTCCCGTTTCCCCCGGGGACGCCTACATCATCCATGGCCGGGTTCCCCATGCCATCGGCCCGGGAGTTCTCCTCCTCGAGGTGCAGGAACCGACCGACCTGGTGATACAGCCCGAACGGTCGATCGGGGAGGTTACGCTGAGCGAGGAGCAGATGTGGGCCGGGCTCGACCACGATACGGCCTTCGCCTGCTTCGACTACCGGGGCCAGAGCCCGGAGGCCACCCTTTCGCGGCTGAGGCTCGCCTCGAAGGAGAAGGGCGTTTTCGGGACGGCCCGCCTCGACGGCATCATCGGGAGCGAACAGACGGATTGCTTCCGACTGGACCGCCTGACCGTCTCGGGCGAGTTCGAGCTCGCCTACGATGCCCCCTGGTATCTCGGGATCGTGACCTCGGGGAGCGGCGTCATCCTCGGCACGGGCGGTGCCCCGCTCCGCCAGGGCGACCGGTTCTTCGTTTCGAACCGGATCGGGTCCCTCCGCTACCGTCCCGAGGGCGGGGTTCCCCTCGTCCTCTACCTGGTGACCGCCGGGAATTAACCGGGAAGGTCCGCATCGCTCGGCCCGGGCTCGGAACAGAATAATACGACACTCTTTCCCCATCGAGGCATCACCCGTGCTTCGTCCCGTGTGGATATGCTGTCATCCGATTCATCGCGAAACAAAATGCCCCAGCCTGTTATGGGATTGTCGATCCGTGAAAAACCAAAAAAACCTTGACAGCTCATTCAACACGTGTATACTAGATGTCAACACGTGTTGAATAAAGGAGGTCATACGAACAGAATCATATTGGATACGGATCTTGCGATGGGAATGCCCGGCTCGGATATCGACGACGGCTTCGCCCTGGCGCTCGCCCATGCCGATCCCGACATCCAGCTTGACCTTATCACAACGGTAAACGGAAATACCGATGTAGAGAGCGCGACCCTTCTGTCGCTTGAGTTGATCAAGCGTCTGGGGTGCGAGGGCATTCCCGTCGTGATGGGGGCATCAGCCCCGTTCACGCGGCCCGACCGGATGAGGCGGGCACCAGCGAATGTCGTCTCGACCTATGGGCACCATAAAGCCACGGAAGGATACGCCGCAGTGGAAATCGTGCGTCATGTCATGGCGAATCCCGGCGAGATCACCATCGTCGCGATAGGTCCGCTCACCAACGTCGCATCCGCCATCCTGCTCGAGCCGCGGGTCGCGACCAACGTCCGGGAGATCGTCATGATGGGCGGGATTTTCCTGGGGCAAACCCTCGAGTCCTCGATGCCGGGAGAGTTCAACGTCTGGGTCGATTCCGAGTCGGCCGAGGCCGTCCTGAATTCCGGTGCCAAGCTCCGCTGGGTGGGCCTCGACGTGACGCTTCAGGTTCGCCTCACCCGCGAACACGCGAAGAGGATGTCCCAGTCATCCGGCAAATTCGGTGCGTTCGCCGGGGAATCCACGATGAAATGGATCGACTACCAAAAAGTCAGGCATCCGGGGGATCCGTCCCACCTCGATTCCTGCGCCATGCACGATCCGCTCGCGGTCGCCGTTGTCAGCCACCCCGATCTCGTCACCTGGCGTCCAGCCCATGTTTCGGTGGTTACCGGCGACGGCATCGCCCGCGGCGTCATGGTGACGGACCTGCTCCGGTCGGTCTCGGCCCCGAAACCGAATTGCCGGATCGCCGCGGCGGTCGACGTGGCCGGGTTCCTGGATTATTTTCTCAAGGCAGTCACCAGTCTCTAATTTCCAACGTAAAGAATCCCAAGGAGGAAAAGTCAATGCAATTACGGAAGTACATGAAACAGATCGTGGCAGGCATCGCCATTCTGTCAGTCGGCGCCCTCTCTCTCGCCGCCCAGGCCTGGTCGATCCCGACCACCGACCCGACCGCGACCATCAGGATCCTGAGCATCCTGGATCCCAAGAACGACAACGTGCAGCCAGTCATCGACGCTTTTCAAAAGGAACACCCGACGATCACCCTGAAGTGGCAGGTCGTGCCTTTCGATTCCCTGAACAGTACCATCGATTCCCACGTCGCCAACAAGTCAGGCGATCCGGACGTCTACTGGGCGGACCAGCCGCGTATCTCGGCCCTTGCCTCGCGCGGAGAGGCCGAGGAGCTCACCGCCGCCTTCGCCAAGTTCACGTCGAACTTCGATCCCTCCGCCTACAACGCCGGACTCTATGACGGCAAGCTCTGGGCGATGCCGATCGCCAACTCCACCCAGCTCCTTTTCTACAACAAGGACCTGCTGAAGAAGGCCGGTCTCCCGTTCCCGTCCCCGGCGATCGCCGACCGCATGACTTGGGAAGACCTCACCGTCAAGGCCGCGAAGGCCCACGCCGCCGGCGCACAGTACGGCTTCGCCTTTGGCCAGTTCGACCGCTACTATCAGCTCGAGATCCTTCCCGTCCAGCTCGGCGGCTCCGTCGGCGCCAGCGGCCCGGGCAACCTGACCCCGGACTTCACCTCGAAGGAATGGGTCGACGCCTTCACCTGGTACGGCAAGCTCTTTTCCTCAGGTGTCTCCCCACGCGGCGTGACCTCGGAAGAGACCGATCCCTTCTTCCTCGCCGGCAAGACAGCCTACATGGTCCAGGGACCCTGGTTCCTCGCCGAGCTCCAGTCCTCCAAGGTCAACTGGGGCGTCGCTCCCCAACCCAAGTTCGCGAACGGCAAGAGCGCGGCGACCCCGACCGGCTCCTGGTCCCTGGCGATCAACCCCTTCAGCAAGGAAAAAGCCGCCGCGGCCGTTTTCGTGAAGTGGATGACCGTCGACAACGGCGGCGGCTACATCAAGTACCGCTCCAACCCCGAGCTCGCCGCGAGCGTCGAGGGAAAGAAGATCTATTTCCAGAAGAGCGTGTTCGCCTCCCCTGAGGGAAAGAACGCGGTCAAGATCATCGATTTCGAGACCTCCAACACGGCCGTCAACCGCGTTTCCACCATCGGATATATCGAGTTTGAGGGAATCCTCAACCAGGCTTTTGCCGATATTCGTAACGGTGCCGATGCAAAGACGGCGCTCGAAAGCGCCTCCAGCCAGCTGACGACTGCCTGGGCGAAATACAAATAAATAGGGGAAAGCATGTCTTCGTCTTCATCGATGAAGGCGCGCCATTCCGTGGCGCCGGCGGATCGCCGGCGCCACCATGGTAAGCGTCAGGAAAACTTCTGGGCGACACTGTTCCTCGCCCCGGCCCTCGTGGCCCTCGTCGTGCTCCGGATCGCGCCCACCATCTCGGCGATCTGGTCAAGCCTCCTTCGCGGCTTTCCGGGGGGGATAAAGCCGGCGACCTTCGCAGGTCTCTACAACTACCGGCACCTCTTCGGGGATGTCAATTTTATCAACACGATCGGACGCACGATCGTGTTCAACCTCATCATCAACCCGCTGCAGATCTTTCTCGCCCTCCTCGTCGCCGTGCTAATGATCCAGCGGATCCGGGGCGCGAACCTCTGGCGGATGCTCATTTTTGTGCCGGTTACGATCCCGATCGTCGGCTCGAGCATCGCGTGGGGAGCCATGCTCAATCCTCAGGGTCCCGTGAACGCCTTTATCGTGGCGCTCGGCGGCGCCCATCAGCCCTTCTTCACCTCCCCCGGACAGGCCCTCGCCTGCATCATCATCCTCGCCTCCTGGATCGGCATCGGCTACTGGATGGTTTTCCTTATCGCCGGGCTCAAGGCGATTCCCGACGAATTGTACGAGGCCGCTTACCTTGATCAGGCGGGTCCCATCCGGGTATTCTTCCAGATCACGATTCCGCTGCTGAAGCGGAATCTGTTGTTCGTCCTCGTCGCGGATACCGTGGCGAACTTCGTGCTTTTTGTGCCTGTCCAGCTCCTCACCAACGGAGGACCGCAGAACAGTACCACGCTGCTGATGTTCGACGCGTACCGGACTTCCTACGGGTACGGGAGCAGGAATCTCGGGGCGGCCGAGGTCACCATCCTCACCGCCATCATGCTCGTTTTCGTGTTCTTTCAATTCCGACTTCTTCGAGAGGGACGAGACAGCGAATGACAACAACTCGGCACATGTCCGCAACCAAGGCGCAAACACCAGAGAAGATAACTTCGTTTATGGGAAAATCCACCAGGAAATCGGTTCTGACGGTCGTCGCAATCGTCGTCTCGATGTTCTTCATCCTACCCGCCCTGTGGATCCTGATAGATTCCTTCCGCCCCAACCTCGAGATCATGAGCACGATGACGCCGGTGAGCTGGCACCTGATCATCCCCGAGAAGCTCACGATCGAGAATTACGTCGCCCTGATCATTAGCGACAGGTTCGACCTAGCCCTGTTCAACTCGGCCGTCGTCTGCCTCGCCTCCGTCGCCGCAGGACTTCTGATTTCGGTCATGGCGGCCTACGCGCTGGCCGTCTACCATTTCCGCGGCCGCAACCTGATCTTCGCCGTCGTCGTCATCAGCTTTCTCGTTCCCTTCGAGGCGATCGCGATTCCACTTTCCCAGCTCTTCACCGACTGGGGGCTGGGGAACACCATGATCGGGCTGATACTGCCGGGTATCGGGAACGGCCTCGCGATCTTCAACCTGAGACAGTTTTTCATGGGAATTCCCGTCTCCTACCGCGAGGCTGCGGTCATCGACGGCGCTTCGGAACCCCGTATCCTGTTCTCGATCTACGCCAGGATGAGCGGACCCGCCCTCGTCAATTCGGCCCTGCTGATCTTCCTCGGGCAGTGGACGGCCTACCTCTGGCCCCTCCTCCTCGTCAGCGACAACAACCTCCAGGTAGCGCCGGTCGCCCTGGCGAGGACCTTCGGCGAGCACAGCGCAAGCTACGGCGAGAACTTCGCCGGGGCCATTTTGCTTTCCCTTGTGCCCGCACTGGCGATGTTCATCCTCCAGAAAACCCTCGGCAACACCTCGATAGGAAGCGGCGAAAAATGACATCAACCTACGCATCGGCATCGATCATCGTCGTCGGATCCGCCAACCAGGATTACATCGTTCGGGTGTCGACCCCGCCTGGATTGGGCGAGACGGTGCTCGCGAAAAACCTCCTCAAGCAGCCCGGGGGGAAGGGAGCCAACCAGGCGGTGGCGGCCGCCAGGCTCAGGGGGAACGTCAGCTTCATTGCCTCCGTCGGGGACGATGCGGACGGGGCTTTCCTCCTCCGAGAGCTCAGGTCGGAGGGGGTGGACACGACCAACGTCGAGATCATCAACCGGGGGCGGACGGGTATAGCCCTCGTCTCCGTCTATGATTCCGGCGAGAATTCGATCACCGTCGTTCCGGGCACAAACTTCGCACTCACCGTCGAGCGGGTCGAGCAGACGATTCTGAGGCTGGCCCAGGGGAAGGACAACGCGGTCATGGTCGTTCAGGCCGAACTCCTCACCGGGATCATCGAAACCTCCATCCTCGCCGCGGAGAAGTCGGGAGCGAGAAGCATCCTGAACCTTGCCCCCTACCAGCCCCTGAGGAAGGAAATAATCGCTCTCTGCGATCCCCTGGTCGTCAACGAGGTTGAGGCGAGTTCTCTCGTCGGATGGCCGGTGTTCAACGCGGCGACGGCCGCCCAGGCGATCGAGCAGATCCGGAGGTTCACGCGCTCGGTCGTCATCACGATCGGGCCGGAAGGGGCCTCCTGGGCCGACCGACAGTCCTCGGGCCACGTTCCCGCGCCTTTCGTCGAGGAGGTCGTAGATACGACGGGGGCCGGCGACGCCTTCGTCGGGGCCCTAGCGACCTTTCTTGCCAAGGGCGCGACGCTCGAGGAGGCGGTCAAGGTCGGGGTCCAGGCCGGAACCTTTGCTGTCAGGAAACCGGGCGCCCAATCCTCCTACCCGACACTCTCGGATCTCGGCCTGGACGAGACGGTTGCGGTCGCCGGTCCGGCGAAAGCCATGGCGAAAATTCAGCCCCTTCACGAACTCGATCGGGATTTGAGAGAAAAATAGGATGGCGGTAACACGATTGGATGTCGCGCGGGCGGCCGGCGTTTCGCCTGCCGTCGTCAGCTATGTGCTCAACAACGGGCCGAGACCGGTATCCGCGGGGACCAGGGCCCGAATCGAGGAGGCGATCTCCCGGCTCGGCTACCGGCCGAACGCGATCGCGAGCGCCCTCCGAGGCGGGAGCACTCAATCGATCGGCTTCCTCACCCCGAACCTTAGGAATCCCTTCTACGCCGAATTGGCCGAGGCGATCGAGCGCCATTTTTCGGCCTGCGGCTACCTGGTTCTCACCGGCAACACCTACTACGACCGCACCCAGGAGGAGCGCTACCTCCAGACCTTCATCGACCGGAAGGTCGACGGCCTCATCTTTTCCTCGGGCATATCCCTGACCGGTTCGCCGGTCGTGGGCCTGGAGGAGCAGCCGGTCCTCGTCCTCGACGACGTCGGCTACCAGGCGAAGAACATTTCGAGCATCCAGACCGACGACCTGGCAGACGCTGCCACCGCGGTCGAGCACCTCCAGCGCCACGGACATACCCTGATCGGCTGTATAGCCGGTCCCCCGAATATCCCCATCGAGGCGGGCAAGATCAACGGCTGGAGAAGGCAGCAGGATTTCGCCGCCAATCCCTCGGGCGACGAGCTCATCGCCTACGCCGAATCCTCCGAGGATGGGGGGAACTCCGCGGCCCTCCTCCTCCTGAGCGAGCACGGCCGGCCCTGGACCGTCCACGGCCGCAGGCCCACGGCCCTGTTCGTCGCCTCCGACGTCCAGGCCATCGGGGCCATCTACGCCTGCTACGAGCTCGGCATGAAGGTTCCCGACGACGTGGCGATCATTTCCTTCGGGGGTACGAAGACGGCGGCCTTCACCCTGCCGCCCCTTTCCACGATGCGCCAGGACATCGAGTTCATCGCCTCGACGGCGATGAGCTACCTGCTCGACCGCATCAAGGATCCCCTCCACGAATCCAGCCACATGACCCTGAGGGGGAACCTCGTCATCGGTCGCAGCTGCGGCTGCTGAGTCCTCGAAGGGCTTCATCCCGTCGATCGCGTCCAGCAGCCGTGAGGCAAACTTCACAGATGGTAGACGAAACTCACGTAGGGGTCGATGAAGGCCTTCGGGCTGCCCGTCGTATAGGTGCCCGTGGTCCTGTCGTAGCCGGGCGTCGACAGTTTCGTGTTGCCGAAAAACCAGCTTCCCCCCTCGCCGGCGCCACCGGTGTAATCGTTCCCGATATAGAAGCCGAACGCGAGCTGGTTGCCGCCGAGGGCGAGCTGGAATTCGGGGTTGATCCAGAACGAGGGCTTCCCCGTATTCTGGGAGGAGAGGAATTTGCCGGCTACGTTGTCGACGCGGGCGGTGAGGATGGCCGTCAGCATCCCGTTCACCGGATAGATGAGGGAAGGCTGGAGCCTCAAATTGTAGCCCTTGACCGCCGAGGTGTTGCCCTGGAGGAAGGCGAAGTCGTTCTGGACCGTGAAGGCGTCGAACCGCCAGCCGAACAGGGCGAAGGCGTTGTAGGCAAGCCCCGTGACGGCATCCCCCGCGGTGTCGAGCTGGCCGATGTTCCAGCCTTCCCACTCAAGGTATGCGGTGAGGCGGTCGATGCCGAGGCAGTGAATGTCGGCCCAGAGATCAGCGCCGTTCGAATAGCCGGCCGCGTTGAGTCCCTGGCCCTGGTAGCCGAGCTGGACGCCCGCGAGCTTGGGGATGGCATAGTTGGCGACGAGATAGAGCGAGTCGAGGGTGGATTCCATGGTGCCGTCGAGTCCACCGACCCCGGGATCGTTCGCCGAGTTCCACCTGATGTTCTGATTCGAGGATGCGCCCGGAACGAAGCCCGGGACCTCGGCGATGGCATTGAAGGTGTTCAAGGTGTACTTCACGGCGACGCCGACCGAACCGAACTTGTCCCGGGCGATGTAGGATTGGCAATCGACCCAGCTCCTGAAATCGTTCTCGTTGAGCTGTCCCGCCTCGAGCGTCAGGTTGCCGAATCGCGACCAGGCGTAGCCGTCCCAGAGTTGGAAGGAGTTCGCCTGGTTCGTTCCCGCCGGAATCACGTTGTAGCCGTTGGAGATGTGGATGCTCAGGCCCGAATTCGGCGCCGTCGTCGCGGTGAAGCCGACGATCGCCTGGAAGGGGGTATCCATGCCGTTGAGCGGGTTGTCGAAGGCGTAGAACTCGGTCTTCTGGGATTTATCCTGGAGAGGAACGAAGCAGTTGAGGCCGGTGGTGATCGAACCGTCGATCTTGACGGCGGGGGCCGCGGTTTGCCCGGAAACAAGGGGGCCGAGGACGGAGAGGGCCAGGGAAATCGCGAAAAGCTTCTTCATAGCTGTCCTCCATGAGTTCTTGGAAGTTCGAGCGGGTTCCAGACGCGCAGCAAACCGGAGAGGGCCTCGATCGCCTGCTTGGGCCTTTCCCTGACCTGCACGGAATCCCAGCGCCGGAGCGGGGCTCGCCAGGCACTGTCCCGTCCCGGAAGGTAGACGGCGGAGGCCGAGGTTTCGCTTTTCCTGACCGCCCAGACGCCGATGGAGTCGACGCGGGTCGTGCCGAGGCTGTCCTGGGAGGACGCCGAACGGATGTCTTCCCGGGAATCGAGAAGGACGGTACCCGAGGATGGATCGGAGAAGTTAAGTCTCGACCAGGGCAGGCGGATCACGATCCTCCCGTTCCCGTCGATCGAGGCCTTTCCCTTCGGAAAAAATGAGGGTTTCGCCCTCCTGCATGTCATTGAAGGTCGCATGAATGCCGCCCATCGTCATCGCGGCGATGACACGCCAATCCGCGATGACCTCACCGTGAAAGCCTGAGGCCGTCCAGAGGGGAATGGCCGAGGAGGAGAAGGCGCTGTCATCGAGGATGATGATCGAGCGAATTTCCGAGACCGGTGTGATCGTCTGGGCCTCGTGGACAAGGTGCCAGCCGAGGGCGGCGGGGCCCGCGTCTATGAGGCAGAAACCGTCGGTGACGGCGAGGAGGTAGCAATTGACGTCCAGGGCTTTCCCGGGAGCGCTCGCATTGAGCCGCCAGAGCGTCCTCGGGTGAATTTCCGTCGTTCCCTTCATGCGTTTGCCTCCATGGAAGCCGCGATGTCGAGGCATCTGCACATGACCAGGCGTTTTTTCGCATAAAAGCCCTGTGCGAGGAGCAGGCTGTCCATTGCCTTGTCCATAATAAGCCTCCCATAGCCGGAATCGGCGAAACTGGATAACGGAGATACCGGCCTGCTCGCCCAATCGTAGTCAGGCCCGGAATAGGTGAATTCGATTGACAGAAGACCCTCGAGATAGCGCCAGCGGATTTCGCAGGGGCCGTCCTTTCCGCCCAGGCCATGTTCGAGGATATTGGTCAGAGCCTCATGCATGGCAAGGAGTATCTCCGAGCGCGTCTCGATCCCGAGTCCGGGAGTCCAGGCGTCGAGATCATCCCCGAGAAGATTCTCCACCTTCTCGAAGGCGGAAAAGCCCGCGGGCTTGAGCGTCAGGTTCAGGGAACGATCGAACGAGGTAGCCGGCGTCTCCCCGTTATACTTGACGCAGACGAGACTTACATCGTCGTTGAAGCCGGCGGCCGAATAGGCGAAGCCGAGTCTCAGTATGGTTCCCGTCAGATCCGGGGCGGGGAGGTCCGCATAGGTGCGCAGAAGATAGGCGACCCTCTCCTCGCCGAAGGCTTCGTCCCACCGGTTGCAGCATTCGGAAAGGCCGTCGGTGTACATGAGGAGGCAGTCCCCGGGATCGATGGGGAGCATGAAGGAACGGTAGGTCTGGGCCTTCATGAATCCCAGCGGCATGTTGCCGCCCTTCACCCTCCAGCACTCCCCCGTTCTCCGGGAGTAGTGCACGATGGAGGTATGGCCACAATCGACGAATTTAAGGATCTTTCTGGTTGCCTCGAAACGGGCGTAGGTCAGCGTGGC
Source organism: Spirochaetaceae bacterium UBA1318 (assembly GCA_002307015.1). Classification (GTDB taxonomy): domain Bacteria; phylum Spirochaetota; class Spirochaetia; order Treponematales; family UBA1318; genus UBA1318. Next base: position 29,330 of record DBTK01000065.1, on the reverse strand, counting down.
GAAACTCTGTCGTTCGAAGAGGCGGGACGCCACCGCGGCGTTCGCGTTGTGGCAAATCCTGGAGGGGTCGGGAAGATCCTCCGCGCCGAAAAGGGAGATGCTCAACGCCCGGGCGAAGCTGAACTTGATCATCGCGCCGAGAATGGCGGCATCCATTCCCTTGCCCATGACATCGCCAAGCAGGAAATCGACGCTGTTCCCGGAAAGGCGCAGCACGTCCAGAAAATCCCCATCGACGAGTTTACTCGGGATCGTCGCGGTGTGGTAATCGAGGTCCGGAATCTGAAGCCTCTGTCCTTCCATGAGGACGGCCGCCTGAAGCCGAGCGCTGTTTTCGACATCCCTCGACTGTGCGGCGGCCACCTTGACCATGCTTTCATGGAGGACGGTCTCGTCCCGGAGGAATGCCAGGAACCCCTTGTCGACCTCCGGTACGGGAGATCGGCGTATCGAGAACCAGCGCTTCCCGAAACGGGGATGCATGTAGGGGATCGTGAAGGAGGCGGAGTCGTCGGAAGCGGACTCGAATACCTCCGCATAGACGTTCGGCGAATCCTTGCCGAGAACGGCGCCAAGGTTTTCGGAGAGATCAGCGGGGTCGACGCCCAGAAAATCAGCGAGTTCCTCGGAACCGGAAATCAGGCGCAGGCCGCTTTTATCGCAACGGTAGAATACGCCGCCGGCAAGCGCCGCGTGGAGACTTTCAGGGGAAGCCGCCGTTTTGTGCATCCACGGCCCTTCAGCGGGTGGAGCCCGCTCCCGTCGACTTTCCCAACTCCAAGGCCGCCGTTTCCCTGTCTGGATCGATGCCGACAATCTCGCCAAGCCTCACCATGGTGAAGAGTACCTGGACGGGAGGCTGAACGCTGCAGATCCGCATCTCGCCCCCTTTCTCTCGCAACGAACGGAGGGCGGTGATGATCTTCCCCAATCCCGAGCTGTCGATGAATTGAACCATGGAAAGATCGAGCACGAGTCGGGTCTTCCCCTCCATGAGGGAGAGCAGCGAAGCCTGAAACTCCTCGGAATTGAGTACGTCGATCTTCTTGAGCTCTGGTCTGAAGAGCGCGATTTCGCCTTCGAGCGATATTTTACTATCCATATACCGAGTTTAGGCTGGACAGAAAAAAAAAGCAAAAAATGAGAGATCCATGATTTTCGATCGTTCTCGTTTTTTCGGCTGGCCGACGGAACCCCCGGGAGAGCGACCGGCTGCCTTCACTCGCCAGCCGCGTTTCCGGCGAATCTGAAACCGTTCTTGCCGCTTTTCTTTACCGCGTACATGGCCTGGTCAGCTTGCCTTATCAGGCCGTCGACATTCTCACCGTCGCGCGGGGAAAAGGATATTCCGGTGCTCGTACCGACGGTCATCGTCAGGTTCCTGAAAAAAACGGCTGCGAAATGAGCTTGATGGCCTTTTCGGCGACGCTCACCGCATTGTCCGGAGACTGCAAGTCAGTCAGGTCCAACAGGAACTCGTCCCACCCATGCGGGAGACTGTATCGGTTTCCCGTACGATTGCACGGAGCCGTTTCGCCACATCCCCGAGCACCTCGTCTCCCGCGTCGTGGCCGTAACGATCGTTGACGGCATTGAATCCGTCGAGGTCGAGGAAGAGCGCCGCCGCCAGGGTCTTGTTCCTGCGGGCGGCATTCATCGCCATGGCCAGACGCTCTCGGTACAACTTTCCTCGGCTTGCGTTTCCCGCGGTCCCTCCTATACTTGAGCCATGGCCAGCATGGATGAAATTCAGGTCAAAGTCAGCCTGCCGAAAGGCCTCGTGGCCGCGATCGATTCGTTCAACGAGAGCTGGCCCGATACCGTCATCACGGCTTCCCACTGCTCCGATCCCTCCGGCCTCAGGCTCAAGGTCGACGGCATCCTCGACCACCAGGATTCCACGGCTTTCCTGTCCGTGGCCTCTCTGGCCTTGAGAGAGGTACGCGGCTCGGGTTCCCTGGTCATCGACCTCTCTTCCCTGAACCATATCAGTTCCCTGGGAGTCGCCTCGTTTGTCAGGCTCCTCATCGAGGCGAGGGACATCCAGGTGCCGCTTTTTCTTGCAGGAATGGCCGAAAATATCCGCATCATTTTCGAGGTCCTGGGATTTTCCTCGTTTTTCATGTACCTAGCGAAGGAGGATGTCCGGTGATCTGGCTCGGGTTGGGTCTCGCCGCACTAACACTCGCGATCATCTGTTCCCTATGGATCATTCATGTCGTCCGCATGCTCGGCCTCCTGGAGCGGTCGATCGAATCATTCGGGAACGGCACCCCGGGAGATGACCTCGGCAATTGCATGGATTTCATGACCCCGCCCGGAAAGATCCTCCACCGCATTTTCGACCTCGCGAGGGAAATGGCCGACCGCAACCGCCAGCTGGAAGAGGTCATCACCGTCCATACCATGGAGCTCGAGCTCCGCAACGTCATCCTCAGCGCCGTCACGGGACCCCTCGACGACGCGGCCGCATACGCCAGGGTAGTCCACGAGCTCGCGGTTCGCTTCAACGCCGGGGAATCCTTTTTCGCCTATTTCAACGGGGCCGAGGAGCTTGTCGGAGCCGCGGTCGGCTCGGGACCCTCGGGCGTCCTCGGCGGCGAGGTCGAGAAGATCCTCGAGGAGGCCGTCGCCGGCAGCCCGCCTCCCTGGTTCGCCCCCGACGTCGTGGTCCATGCCCTGCGGCTCGAGAGCGAGGGGGAACTCGTCGGCTATGTCGTCCTCGGACGGAAGGGAAGGCCTTTCCTCATCTACGAAGCCGGTCTTTTCGGTTCGGTCTTCGCCCTGTTCGCTGCTCCGGTATTGACCCGCAAGCTCCATGCCCGGGAAGAGCTGATCCGGCTGCGGGCCGAGGAATCCCTTTCCCGGAGCGAAAAGGAACTCCAGACCTTTTTCGACAAGTCCGGGGACATGATCTACTCTTCGAACGCCGACGACACGGTGTCCTCCATCAACGCCGCCGGGCTCGCCCTGCTGGGCGTCAAGGATCGCCTGGACGTGGTCGGTCAGCCCTTCTCGAAATTCGTGCTTTCCCCCGAGGACCGCCAGTTCTTCCTGAGCAAGATCGGGAAGGAGGACAGCCTGGACGGCTACGAGATCGTTCTCAAGAAGGAGGACGGGACTGTGGTCTTCTGCATCGAGACGGCCCGCGCCGTGAAGAACGAGGATGGACGGACCGTCGAGGTGCAGGGAATCGTGAAGGACATCAGCGAACGCATCGAGCGCGAACGAGAGCTCTGGAAAACGAACATGGAGTTGGCCGAGGCGAATTCCGAGCTCACCCGAACCCAGAACCTGATGGTGCAGCGAGAGAAGCTCGCCTCCATCGGACAGCTCGCCGCCGGAGTCGCCCACGAGATCAACAATCCCCTCGGCTTTCTCAAGAGCAATCAGGAGACCCTCGCCTCCTACCTGAATACGATGAGGAAAGCCTGGGAGGAGGCGGCGGCCCTCGATCCGGCCGCCCACGCGGATATCGCGAAGCGCCTCGACCTGGCCTACATCTCGCAGGAATCGGTCAACATGATCCGGGAATCCGACGAAGGCTTCAGCCGGATAGTCGACATCGTCAGGAATCTCAGAACCTTCTCCCGGCAGGATGACGATGCGGCCAAGGGCCCCTACGACCTCAACGAGGGAATCGAGAGTACCCTCATCATTGCGAAGAACGAGATCAAGTACGTGGCCGACATCGAACTCAAGCTCGGCGCTCTGCCGTTGATCCGCGCAACGGGCGGCGAGATCAATCAGGTCCTTCTCAATATTCTCGTCAATTCGGCCCAGGCGATCGAGTCGCAGAAGCGGAAGGCCAAGGGGAGGATCTTCATAGAAACCCGCCTCGAGGGGGATCGAGCCGTCCTCGTCATCTCGGACGACGGACCGGGCATCCCGGAGGAGATCAGGCTCAGGGTCTTCGATCCCTTCTTCACCACGAAGGAGCCCGGAAAGGGGACGGGCCTCGGCCTCTCGATATCCTACGACATCATCGTCCGCAAGCACGGCGGATCGATCATCGTTTCGACGTCCCCCCAGGGCGGAGCCCAATTCCGGATCGAGCTGCCGGTCGCCGGGATCGGGCAGCCGAAGGAAGTCGGTGAATGAGGCCGCTATCGCGGTCGGTATTCTGCGCGGTCATCGCTGCCGCCTTTCTTGTCTTTCCCGCGTTTCCCTTCCACCCGGAAGGGACGGCCGAGGTTCGCCGGCTGCGTTTCGCCGGATACGACTGGCTCGTGAAACGCTCAGAGGTTCCCACGGGACCGGGGGGAAATCGCTTTTCTGATTCCGCCTCCTCGGTCTTCGTCGACTCGGGCGGCTCGCTCCACCTCAGGATCAGGAAGAGCCTCGGGAAATGGTATTCGGCCGAACTCGGGCTCGCCGACAGCCTCGGCTACGGCGCCTACCGGTTCGCCCTCGATACGGCCCTCGATCCCCTGGACTCCAACACTGTCGCGGGTTTCTTCACCTGGAGCAACGACCCGGATTTCAATCATCGCGAACTGGATGTCGAGTTCGCCCGCTGGGGAAATCCCCGTCTCGAGAAGAACGCGCAGTACGTGGTCCAGCCGCCCGCGGGGGACTCGGTCCACGGCTTTGCGACGGCGATGACGGGGGACTGGAGCGTCCACGAGATCGGGTGGTCCCGGGGCTGGGTTTCCTTCGATAGCCGTCACGGCCACCCTGAGGGCGCCCTGCCCATCGCCTCACTTCCCCCGATGGCCGGACAGGGCGAGGAGCCGGCCTGGATCTACCGGGGCGACGGAGTTCCCCCGGCCGGCAACGAAAAATTCAGGATCAACTTCTATCTCTTCGAGGGAAGGGAGCCGACCGACGGAAAGGACGCCGAGCTCGTCGTCAGCGATTTCCGGTTCACGCCCGAGTCCCGATAGGGCTCTTATCGGTCCCAGTCCTTCCAGAGTCCGTCGAGGGCTTCCGATACCCGCTTGTAGCGCTCGAATTTCTCTCTATAGATCCGGGTTTTCTCGGGGTCGGGCTCGAGACGGAGCTTCACCTTGACCATGTGACGGGCCGCCTCCTCGAGATCGGCGTAGGTTCCCGAGGCGACCGCCGCCGCCATGGCGGCCCCGAGGGCTCCGAGCTCCTCAGCCTCGACGATCTCGACGGGAAGGCCGAGGGCGTCGGCGAAGATCTGGGACCAGAGCTGCGACTTGGCGACCCCGCCGGCGAGCCTGACGGCATCGGGCCGATCGCGGCAGCGCAGGAGCTTTTCGGTGTGAATCATGTGGCAGAAGACGATCCCCTCGTACACGGCGCGAATCAGCATGGACCGGGAGACCGTCCCGTCGAGGCCGACGAAGCAGGCCTTGGCCTGGGGATTGTAGTTCGAGCCGTAGATGTAGGGAAGGAACACGACGTTCTGTCCTTCCGGTCCGATTCCCCCGGCCATCTCGTCCGCCAGGCGGTAGACGCTGACGCCCCGTTCCCGGGCGGTCTGCTTTTCGGAATCGAGGAAGAGGTCGGTGAACCATTCGTTGTTCCCCGCCGAGGTCGCGCTCGATTCCTCCTCGAGATAGTAGCCGGGAAGGCAGTACAGGGAGTTCATCAGGATGGAGCCGTCCGTCACCGGCTTGCGGGAAAGGTACTCGTTGATGCCCCAGGTCCCGGCGATGATGCAGAGGTTCCTCTCGTCCGTCACCCCGGAGGCGACGGCGCAGGCGTCGATGTCGAACATCCCCGCCGCGACCGGGGTTCCCTCGCGGAGGCCGGTCGCCTTGGCGGCCTCCGCCGTGATCGCACCCGCGCGGTCGGTGGAGTAGCAGAGCGGCGGGAGCCGGTCGAAAAGCTCGCCGAGGCCGAAGTCGTCGAGGAGGGCTTTCTCGAACCGGACGTCGCGGATATTCATGAGGCTCGAGCCCGAATAGTCCGTCACCTCGGCCCTGGCCTCGCCAGTGAGCCTGAAGCGGATATAGTCCTTCACCTCGAAGATCCACCGGGTGTTTTCGAGGACTTCGGGATGGTTGTCCTTGAACCAGGCGAGAAGGGAGACCGGCTGGCAGGCGAGGACGCTCTGGAGGGTCTTCGGGAACACCCGGCCCGCGGTCCCGTCGTTCCGCCAGTCCTCAGGGTACTTCCAGGCGCGGGCATCGGTCGAGACGATGCCGTTCCAGGCTGGCCTGTCCTCCCGTCCCCAGAGGTAAAGCCCCTTTCCGTGGCCGGTGCAGGCGACACCCTCCACCTCTCCCGCATCGAGGCCCGAGGCCGCTAGGGCTTCGCCGATGGCGGCGCAGTTCGCCTCCCAGAGCACTCCCATGTCCCGTTCGGTGAACCCGGGTTGGGGTATGATCAACGGGACCTTTCTGGAGGAACTGGCCACCGCCCGCCCCTCCTTGTCGAAGAGGACCGCCTTGGTCAGCGTTCCGCCGTTGTCGATCCCCAAAAAGTATCCGCCCATGTCATTGCCCCCCATCGCACGCGTCAAGCTTAGGCCTGAAAAAGGCCATGGCCGATTCGATCTCTCCCCGCCAGTCGGTGCCCGGCAGGTGCCAGAACTCGGTGACGAACATTCCCACGCCGAGTTCGCGGGCCGTTTCGATGCAGCCGTCGAAATCGACGTGTCCCGTTCCGTACGGAATCTCCCGGAACTTCCCCGGCACGGTCTCCTTCAGGTGGATGGCCGCGAGGTGGCCCTTGCCGGTCCTGAGGTCCTCCAGCGCCTCGCCTCCGGAAGCGAGGGCCGCGTTCGTGATGTTGCCGAGGTCGGGATAGACCTGGAGCCAGGGGGAATCGACGAGCCGGACGTAACCCATCGCCTTGGCCACCGTATTCATCAGCTCGGTTTCCATCGTCTCGAAGGCGAGGGTGACGCCCCGCCTCGAGGCGAGCTCGACGCAGGATTCGAGGTTCTCCGCGAAAAGCCGCCTCGTCGTTTCCGTCGACACCTCGTAGTATACATCATAGCCGGCGAGCTGGATGATGCGGATGCCGAGGTCCGCCGCAAAATCGACCGCGTCGGCCATGATCTCCATGCCCCGCCGCCTGGTGGATTCGTCCGCGCTGCCGAGGGGATACTTCCGGTGGCCGCTCAGGCACATCGAGTCGATCCCGACCCCGGCCCGGTCCATCGCCTCGATCAGGCCGCGCCTCTCGTTGCGGCCGTATTTCAGACGTGACAGTTTCTCATCCGTCTCGTCGATGCTGATCTCCATGTAATCGAAGCCGGCCCTCGCCGTTTCCCCGAGCTTTTGCCCGAGGCTCAGTTCCTGCGGCATCGCCTTCTCGTAGAGGCCGATTCTGTAGCCTTTCATGTTTCCTGCTTTTCCGTGCCGGACGACGGAATCGTTCGAACGGCCGGGAAATATTACCCAACCGTTCGTCTGATGTCAAAGGGTATCGGTTACGCCCACCATCGGGGTACGGACTTCGGCATTTCCGTGTTGTTCGGTCCGAAGTGCTTGAGGAGGACGAGAGGCTCGCACCGGCTTTCGTTCACGATCCTGACGCCTTTTTTCGCGGCGCTTTCGCCCACGAAGAACTCGTCGGCGCTGAGCTGTCCGAACCGGAGCATGATGGCCGCCTCGGTATTGTAGGAATCGAATTTCCCGTGTCCCTGGACGACGATGCATCCGTAGGCGGCGCAGTCCTTCACGGTCACGCTTCGTCCCGGTGCGACGGTGAGCTCTTTGGCGCAGATGTACTCGTTGGCGTAGCTCACCCAGCTCTCGGAAAAATCCTCGGTTTCTGTTTCGACGGGGACGGGAGGCCTGAAATAGGTTCTCTTGTAATGCGGGTCGACGTTCTTGGGCCAGTCCATCAGGCTCAAGATGTAGTCGATGTCGAGTTTCCTCGCGTCGGGGCAATTCTCGACGAGAAACTCGTAGGGATACACCTCGCCGGAGGTCACGTTCTCGTGGACCGAGTTGACGTCGCTGTTCCACTGGGGCTCGTAGGTGAGGTAGGAGCCGGGGGCATGGACGACGCCCGGCGGGGTGTACCAGCCGGTTCCCAGCTCGACCCGGTAGCCTCGCGAAAGCTCGGTTATGCGGATGTCGGCGTTCTCGTAGTTCAGGAGCCGGGCCTTGACCTCCTCGAGGGTGACGTCTGGATCGTAGCCGAAATAGGTCACCGGGAATTCCCCCGGATAGTTGTTGAGCTGCCGGGGAAAGTAGTAGGACTCGGGCTTTCCGAGCTTCCCGACGAGGGATGCCGCCGCCTCGGTAAGGTGGAGGTGGTGGAAAAGCGGGGTGCCGAAATCGAAGAACTTGGAGTACATCGGCCAGCCATGGTATTGCTTCCAGAGCGTCTCGCCGATCAGGTCCGCGCCAAGCTCCTGAACCGCATCGCGGAGCAGGAATTTCTCGGCAATGTCGTCCGAAGGGGCGACGTAGCTCATCCCCTCGTCCTCGGGGGCGAGGGGGCCGTTCATCGCCCGAATGACGGAGGAGAACCACCTCTCCTTGATCGCGCCTCGTTTGGTACCGAGGGCGAAATAATCGTCCGGATGGAGCCTCAGCCTGTGGCCGGGCTGGCCGAATCTCCGCGGCACGAAGGTCGGGACCAGGCGAAAGATGCCATTGTGGGTATCGAAGGTTTTCCTGATTGTATCTGATGCTTTCTTCATGCGTGAACTCCTCGTCAGGTCGCGATTCTTGCGCGCGACGTCGTCTCACGGATCAAAATGCCGGGGCTCAAGACCACCCTTTTTTCGGGTATGGTCTCCCCGTTCCGTTCCTTCAGTATCATGTCCACGGAGATCCGTGCCATCTCCTCGAACGGCTGCGTGATGGTGGTGAGGGAAGGCACCAGCATCTCCGCGGCGTTGATGTTGTCCATTCCGACAACCGATATATCGTCCGGAATGCGCCGGCCCCTGCGGACCAGCTCGTTCATGGCGCCGATGGCCATGAGGTCGTTCTGCCCCCAGATAGCGGTGAACTCGGCGCCCGTTTCGAGGAAGTATTGCATGCCTTTTTTGCCCGTCTCGAACTTGAAATCGCCCTCGAAAATGTTGCTTTCGGGCAGGCCCAGGCCGTTTTTCTTCAGCACGTCCACAAACCCGCGGAGCCTGTCCCGCGACAGGAAGATGTCGCGGGGGCCGGTGATGCACGCGAACTTCTCGTGACCGAGAGCGACGAGGTGCTCGGCGCACAACCTGCCGGCGTCGTAATTGTCCAGAACCACCGTCGGAATATCCTCCTGGCCAAGCGCCCGGTCGATGATGACCACGGGAATGTCCGTCTTCTCGATGATTCTCATGACCTTGCTCTTGTCGGAAACGCGGGAAAAAATGATTCCGTCGACGTTCCGTCTGATCATGTTGTCGATGATTTCGCTTTCCAGTTTGGGCTTGTTGCTCGTGTTCCCGATGATCAGGTTGAACCCGATCTCGCTGACGTAGCGCTCGATGTACTTGATGAAGTATATGAAGCTCTCATGCAGGATTTCAGGCACGATCAGGCCGATGATGTTCCCGCTTTTCGACCTCAGGCCCTGGGCGAGGAGGTTCGGTTTGAAATTGACCGCCTCGATGGCCCGCTCGACCTTCTCCCGGGTCTTTTCATCCACCGGTATGGAATTGCTGATCACCCTCGAGACGGTGGAAACGGAAACGCCGGCCAATTTTGCTACATCTTTCATCGAAGCCATGTGCACATATCCTTTCCGGAGATAGACCGAGTCCATCCCATAATTTACGTAGTTAATTGCCGGAAAATCAATTTCCCTTTGGATGGAGGGTATCCGCAACGCGGGCGTGCGGATACCCTCGGGTACGCTATTTTGCGTTCTTTCCGATGAACTTGTCTACGTTGTCCTTCGTCACGAGCTGGAAGGGAATCATGACTTCCTTCGGGCTGTTTCCACCCTTCGCGAGCTTCAGCGCGACGTCCACGGATCCGGCGGCCTGGCCCTTCGAATCCTGGAACACGGTACAGGCCATCTTGCCGTCACGCACCGCGGCGAGGGCATCGGGAATGGCGTCGACACCGACGATGATCACGCTGTTGAGCTTGCCGGCGGCTTCGACCGCGGCGAGGGCGCCCATGGCCATGTCGTCGTTCTGGGCGCAGATTGCCTTGATGCTCGGGAACCTCTGGAGCCAGTCCTCGGTGATGCTCATCGCCTGATCGCGCTTCCAGTTGGCGGTCTGCTCGGCGAGAACCTTGATCCCCGGGGTCGTATCGAGGAGAGTGGCCTTGAGTCCCTGTTTCCGCTTGATCTCTCCCGACTGTCCGATCGGCCCGTGCAGGATCGCGATATCGCCCTGGGTGCCGAGGATCTTCTTCACGTACTCGCCCTGGATCTTTCCGGCGTCGACGTCATCGGAGCCCACGTACACGTCGTAGTTGGTGTTCGACGTGAGGGTGTTGCACTCGATTATCGGGATGTGCGCCTTCTTGCACAGATCCACGGCCGATCCCAGCCCGGAAGCGTCCTGGGCGTTGAGAATCACGGCATCGACCTTCTGGGCCACGAAATTCTCGACCTGGGCGAGCTGCTTGTTCATGTCGCCCTGGGCGTCGGTCATGATCAGCTGAACCTCGGGCAACTGGGCGGCGCGTTCCTTGACGGCATCCGCGATGTTCTTGACGAACTGGTCGGAGAGGTCCTTCATGGCCACACCGATCTTGTAGGTTTTCCCGCCGGCCGCGAACATCGCGAACGGCATCACCACGAGAACCAGGACGAGAGCAGCGATTCTTCTTTTCATTCCTTCCTCCTATTTGATATAAGCTTTCGCTTTTTCTTCCCTGTCGGAGCCCCGGCTAGGCTCGGCGTTTGGACGTCGTGTCCAGGATGACCGCGCCGGCAATGATCAGGCCCTTGACGATCTGCTGATAGTACGAGGACACGTTGAGCAGGTTGAGTCCGTTGTTGATGATCCCGATGATGAGGAATCCCAGGATCGTTCCTGAAATCTTTCCGATCCCTCCCGAGAGGCTCGTTCCGCCGATGACGACCGCCGCGATCGCGTCCATCTCGTACGAGACGCCGATGGCCGGCTGCCCGGAGTTGATGCGCGAGGCGAGGATCACCCCCGCGAGGCCTGCAAGCAGTCCGTTCAGCGTGTAGACGATCATCGTCGTAAGTCCCACGTTGATTCCCGAGGCCCTCGCCGCGTTGGGGTTTCCGCCGATGGCGTACACGTAGCGGCCGAACTTCGTGTAGTAGAGGAGGCTCAGGGTCAGGAGGACGACGATGATGAGGATGACTACGGGCACCGGTATGATTCCGACGTACCCCTGCCCGAACAGCTTGAATTTCTCCGAGGTGAGGACGTAGGGCCGTCCGTCCGAATAGACGAGGGCGAAGCCCCGGGCTATCGTCATCATGGCGAGGGTCGCGATGAAGCCCGGGATCCGGAATTTCATGATCATGAAACCGGTTATCGCCCCGAAGAGGCCGCATACCAGGACCCCGCCCAAGAAGCCGAGCCAGATCGCGTCCGGATTGTTGAACACGATGCTTCCGCAGACGACCCCGGACACGGCCACGAGGGAGCCGACCGACAGGTCGATGCCCGAGGTCAGTATGACGAAGGTCATCCCCAACGCGAGGATTCCGTTGATCGAAATCTGTCTCAGGACGTTGATGATGTTCGTCGAGGTGAAGAAGGTGCCCGAGATCGAGCTGAGCACCACGACCATGATCAAGATTGCAAAAACCAGCCCGTATTTCCGGAGCATGTCCGAGACGGATATCCTCCGCCCGGAAGCGGCCATCGCCTGAGCGGTCGACGCCCCGGCGGTTTCCTTTTTCGATTGTTTCCTAAGCACTTTTCACCTCTCCCGTTAGCGCGCATTTCAGGATATCTTCCTGCGTGACGTCCTTTCGATTGAAGATTCCGCGGATCTTCCCTTCGCCCATGACCATGATCCGGTCGCTCATGCCCATGATCTCGGGAAGCTCCGAGGAGATCATGATGATGGCCATTCCCTTCCTGGCGAATTCGCCCATGAGGCTGTGGATCTCCGCCTTCGCGCCGACGTCGATTCCCCGAGTCGGCTCGTCCAGGATGAGGATGTCGGGCATGACCATGAGGCTCTTGGCGAGGACCACCTTCTGCTGGTTGCCGCCGCTCAGGGATTCCACGGTATCGTTGATGCCGCTCATCTTGATCATGAGCTCCTTGGCGAGCTTCGCGCAGGCTTCCTTCTCCTTGCGGAGGTTGACGAAGAACTTGCCCCTCGACAGGTAGTCGAGGTTCGACAGCGCGATGTTCTCCTTGATCGATCGGCACAGGACCAGCCCGTACCCCTTCCTGTCCTCGTTGACCATGACGATGCCGTGGCGGATCGCGTCCTTCACGTTCCGGATATCGAGGGGTTTTCCGTCAAGGAGGATTTCCCCCGCATCGCGCTGGTCGAGGCCGTAGACCGCGCGCATCACCTCGCTCCGTCCTGACCCGATGAGCCCCGCGACCCCGAGGATCTCGCCCTTCCGCACGGAAAAGGAAATGTCCTGGAACACGCCCGTGCGCGAAAGCCCCCTCACCGCGAGGATTTCCCCCTTGAGCTCCACCCGCTGCTTCGGAAAGATGTTGGTCAGCTCCCGGCCCACCATCATCGAAATGAGGCGGTCCTTGTCGATGGCGCCGATCGGTTCCGAGCCGATGAATTGGCCGTCGCGGAGGACGGTGACGGAGTCGGCGATCTCGAAGATCTCCTCCAGACGATGGGAGATGTAGACGACGGCGACGTCCTTTCTCTTGAGGCCGCGGATCGTCTCGTACAGGTTGTTGACCTCCTCGTCCGAGAGCGCCGAGGTCGGCTCGTCCATGATGATGATGCGGGAATTGTAGGAGATCGCCTTGATGATCTCGATCATCTGGATCTGGGCGACGGAGAGTGTATTCATCTTCGCCGAGGGGCTGACCCTCATCTTGAACTCCTCGAGGAGCTTTTTCGTGCGGGCGTTCAGGGACTTCTGGTTCACGAACGGGGTGCCCCGGTAGAGCTCCTCGCGTCCGAGGAAGATATTCTCGCTCACCGTCATTTCGGGAATGGGACTCAGTTCCTGCTGGATCATCGAGAGCCCGAGCCTCAGCGCCACCGCAGGGTTTTCTATGACGACCTGATGCCCGTCGATGGAAATGCTGCCCTGGTCGGGATGGTAGATTCCCATGAGAATTTTCATAAGCGTCGATTTTCCGGCGCCGTTTTCGCCCATGAGCGCATGGACTTCGCCCCTGCGCACATTCAGGTGGGCGTGATCCAGAGCCCTGACGCCGGGAAAGGATTTTCCTATGTCGGACATTTCGAGGATGTGGTCATCCACCGTCATACCTCCGTATTTTTGCGGGGCGAACGCCTCTCGAAGCTCGCCGAATCGATAAATGATTTCGATTGCACAAACGTTATCATTGAATTTTTAATCTGTCAAATTATTTCGTGAGAATTTTAACTTTCCTGAAAAGTCGGCACTATTCTATAGAGTGTATACAATTATATGTATCACTCTGTATGGATCAGTCGAATTGTAAAACAATATTTTGACAAAATGAAACTCAAATGATATCGTTTGCGTAAACGAAATCATGAACAATGGAGGATCGATTATGGAGAAATCAATCATCGGGCAGGCTTTCGAACAGGGCGAGGGCGTCTTCAGGCTCGTCCCCGCCTGGGTTCCGCGGAAATTCTGCATTCCGGGAAGGCGCATCAAGCTTCACCCGGACGATTACTATGCCCTGGGGAGCGAGCGGGGTGGCCTGGACGAGCGGTGGTTCTCGTCGACGACCCCGGCCGACAACGGCCCCAAGACGGGGAAGGACGAGGGCCTGAGCTTCGCGGTCTTCGGCGAGGGCTCGTCGGAAAGGCGCTTCCTGCTTCGGGATGCGGTCTCCGAGCTCAAGGGGGATCTCATCGGCGACCGGCTCTGGAAGAAGTACGGCAAGTGGCCCATGTTCTCGAAATTCTTCGACAACAAGGGAGCCCTGCCTCACCACATCCACCATCGCGAGCAGCACGCCCGGCTCGTCGGCGAGATGGGAAAGCCCGAGTGCTACTACTTTCCGCCCCAGCAGAACGACCACGGCGGGATGTTCCCCTTCACGTTCTTTGGGCTTCAGCCGGGAACGACGAAGGAGGAGGTCAAGCGCTGCCTGATGAGCTTCACCAAGGGCGACAACAAGATCACCAACCTCTCGAGCGCCTACCGCCTCGAGCCCGGCACCGGCTGGGACGTTCCCCCGGGAATCCTCCACGCCCCGGGAAGCCTGTGCACCTACGAGCCCCAGATGGCCTCGGATGTCTACGCGATGTACCAGTCCCTCGTCAACGACGCGTTGATCGAGGAGGATCTCCTGTGGAAGAACACGCCCAAGGACAGGATAGGGGATTTCGACTACCTCATAGACGTCATCGACTGGGAGGCGAACGTCGATCCCGATTTCGCCGCCCACCATTTCATGCGACCCAAGCCCGTCAAGGATATCGAGGCGATGAAGGCCGAGGGCTACGTCGAGAACTGGGTCTGCTGGCGTTCGGCCGATGTGAGCGCGAAGGAGCTCACCGTGCTGCCCGGAAGGACGGTCACGATCAGGGACTCGGCGGCCTACGGAACCATCGTGGTCCAGGGCCACGGCAGGATGGGGAAGTGGGACATCGAGAGCCCGGCCCTCATCCGATACGGGCAGCTGACCAACGACGAGTTCTTCGTCAGCGAGGAAGCCGCGAAGAAGGGGGTCACGATCACGAATCCCTCCTCCTGCGACCCGATCGTCATGCTCAAGCACTTCGCCGCGGGGAACCCCGACCTGAAGGTCTGACCTAGGAAGGCGCCTTCGCGAACTTCCGTTCCATCAGGCCCGGATCGTAGGGAAGGCGCCGGTTGGGGCAGCGTTCGCGCGGGCACATCTGACAGCTTTCGAACCGTTCCTCCACGGGAAACAGGATCCCCGATACGGACTTCCTGGGAAGCATGAGGAAGCTGTCGGTCAACGAGAGGCCGATGGCCGCCTCCGTGTCGCCGAGCAGGGAAAAGAGGGGCTTCTGCTGGGTTATAGGCCAATCCTCGAGCGAGCCCGGACTCATCGTCGAGGTTTTCCCGAACCCCAAGTTTTCCGCGATCGCCTTCTGGAAGCGTTCGCTCGCGGATACGAGAGCCGCCTCCCTGATGGTCTCTGTCCAGTACTTCACGACAGGGTCGGACGAGTAGGCCTCGGACCAGGTTTCGATCTCCATCCCGCTCGATGCCGCGAAGACGATGACGCGGCTCGCCTTTTCGAGGTTCACCCGAAGGACGCGGCTCCTGAATTCCACGCCGTCGATGGCGACGAGATCCGGTCCCGCGAGCTCCACGAGGCACTGGCGGAAGATCGCCTTCGGCCTCGCGATCGACCTCGCCTCCGAAAGCATGAGGTCGAACTCGCGTTCGTCCTCGCTTCCGGATTCGATGAAAAGCCTTTTCTTCAGGCTCCCCGAGTCGGGGGCGAAGTCGATGCCGTCGATGATTACCTGGTCCATAGGTGGAAAATGATAGCCCCGGTTGCCCGCGTTGTCAAACGCGTTCGGGGCTTGTGGGAGGCGTCCCGGATATCTTCAGTCCGCCCCCTCCCTTGCCGTCTACCGCACTATCCTTTCCACCGTTCCCTCGAGCCTCGCCTTTTCGGCGGCGAAGGCGATGAGGTGGGATTCGAGGGACGCCTCGGGCGACGACCTCACGAGGCTCGGATCCTCGGCGGCGACGGCGCTCACGAAGCTCTTCATCAGGCCGAAGTCCCCTCCCGCGTGCCCTCCCTCCGCGGCGCCGATCTCGACGTCTTTGGTTTCGCCGCTCAGAAAGTCGTAGAGCTCGACGTGTTCCCCGTCGCAGCGGAGCTCGCCTCGGGAGCCGCAGATCGTGGTCCTCCTGTCCCCCTTCTCGGTGAAGGCCGTCATGGTGAACGAGGCGGTGACCCCGTTCCTGTAGAGAAGGTTGACGACCTGATGGTCGACGACGTCGTTGTCGCAGGCGAACACGCAGCGCCCGTAGGGTCCCGATTTAACGGCCTTCTCGAGGCCCTCCCTCGTGACCGGCCGCGCGAGGACGTCCAGGGGCCATTCCCTCTCTCCCCTGTCGTAGGAGTCGAGGTAGATGTGTCTGGCCGAGTAGGGGCAATCCGCTTCGACGCCGCAGTCGAGGCAGCGGTCGGCTGAGCCTTGGGGCTTGTTCTCACGGTTGAAGTATCCGAGTGATCCGAACGAGGAAACCCGATCGCATTCGGCGCCGACGATGTATTGGAGCCAGTCTAGGTCGTGGCAGGATTTCGCCATGAGCATGAAGTTGCCTACCTTGGTGGAACGCCAGTTTCCGCGCACGAAGGAATGGGCCTGGTGCCAGAACCCGACGGGCTCGAGGTGTTGGACGCACTGGATGGTTCCGAGCGACCCTGAATCGATGACCTTCCTGATCGCCTCGGTGTAGGGGGTGTACCGGAGCACGTGGCAGATGGCGAAGACCCTGTCGCTTTTTTTCGCTTCGGCGACGATGGCCCTGCATTCCTTCTCGGTTGGGGCCATGGGCTTTTCGAGGAGGACGTGCTTCTTTTTCCTGCAAAACTCGATGGCCGGCTCGGCGTGGCTGAAGTCCGGGGTCGAGATGATGACGGCATCGAACTCGTCCGTGATGTCGAGGAGGTCGTGCCAGTCCCCGAAACAATTCGATGCATTCACGCCCAGGCTTTTCGCGAAGAGTCTGAGCGCCTCGGGATTCGGGTCGGCCGCCGCGGTCACCACCGCCTCTCCCGGACGTTCTCTCATGTACTCGGCGAGGGCGTTTCCCCTCGAACCGGTTCCGACGACGGCGAAGCGTACGATCTTGTGTGCCATGTGAATCACCCCTTGATGCCGGTCGATGCGACGCCGGCTATGAAGTATTTCTGAAGTGTAACGAAAAGAACGATGACCGGAATAGTGGCCATGACCGAACCGGCCATTATCTGGCTGTAGTACACGTGGTTCTGTCCCTGCAGAAGCGCGATGCCGACCGAAAGGACCCTCGTCTTGTCGGAGGAGCTGATGATGAGGGGCCATAGAAGTTCATTCCACGAGTACATGACCGTGAAGATGACCAGCGACATGATTGCCGATTTCGTGAGCGGGAAATAGATCCGGCTGAAAATCGTGAAAAAGGAACAACCGTCTATCCTGCCCGCTTCCATCAGCTCGTTCGGGAGGGAAAGGTAGAACTGCCTCAACAGAAACATGCCGAAGGCGCTGAACATTCCCGGCAACGCGACGCCCAGGAGCGTGTCGATCGTATGCAGCTCCCGCATGATCATGTAGTTGGGCACCATGATCATCTGCGAGGGAACCATGAGAACGGCGAGGAGGACCATGAAGATCGCGTCCCGTCCCGGAAAGCGCATCTTGGCGAACGCGAAGGCGGACATGGAGCAGAAGATCGTCTGTGCGACCGTTCTCAGCACGGTAATGAAAATCGTGTTCCGGTAGAAGAGCAGGAAGGACATGTCGTAGATGACCTGCGCGTAGTTGTCGAACCGCACGGCGACGGGAAAAATGCGGGGAGGGGTGATGAGGAGTTCCGCCTCCGATTTGAACGATGACAGGATCATCCAGAAAAAGGGAACGGCCATGACAAAGCCGAGGACGATGATGAGCAGCGTAAAGAGAGCCCCGCTCCTGCGCGGTTTGGTGTTCATGGTGTTCGCGGTATTCATTGTCGCTCCCCTAATCATAGTTGACCCACTTTTTCTGTCCCCAAAACTGGATGGCGGTTATGATGAGGATGACGATGAACAGGACGAAGGCCTGAGCCGATGAATAGCCCATCTTGAAATAGGTGAAGCCGTTTTCGTAGATGCTCATGACGATCGTGTTGGCGGCATTCTTGAGGGTTCCGGGCGGATCGGATCCCAGGATGACGAACGCGGGATCGAAGAGCTGGAAGCATGCGATCAGCTGGGTGACGACCACGAAGAAGATCGACGGGGTCAGGAGAGGGACGGTGATCCCGAAAAAGCAATGGATCGGGGAGGCTCCGTCGAGCTGGGCGGCCTCGTAGTATGAGGCGGGAATTCCCTTTATTCCGGCTATGATGACGATCAGGTTGTAGGCGATGCCCAGCCAGAGCCCGATTATCGCGATGGATGAAAGGATGTAGTGAGGGTTGGAAAGCCAGGGAATCGTATGAAGTCCCACCGCCTTCAGAATGCCGTTCAGGAGGCCGTACTCCTGATTCAGGAGCCATTTCCAGGTAAGCGCCGCGACTACCGGGATGGTCATGAGCGGCAGAAAGAAGAGGGTGCGGAAGTATTTGTCAAATTTCGTGAAATCGCGGGAAAGCAGGACGCCCAGGAGGACGACGAGGACGGTCAGCAGGGGTACGACGACGACCGTGTAGGTCAGGGTGTTGACGAAGGAATTGATGAACAATCGATCCTTCGTGAGCTGGACGAAATTCCCCAGTCCTGCCCATGTCGGCGCCGATAGCCCGTCCCATTGGAAAAAAGCGAGGACGATCGACGTGATGATCGGAACGATGTAAAAGAGGATCAATCCGAGGGAATTGGGAGCGATCAGGAAAAAGGCCTGGACCGATTCCCTTCCGAAGAAGCTGCGCTTTGACAACATTGACTCCTTGAGTCGCGCCAGGAAATGAGGACCGGCATTCTCGACCGAATGCCGGTCATTTCATCTATTTCTCGGTCGCCAGTATAGCATCCATCTCTTTGGCCACGGTGTTCATCGCGTCCTCGGGGGATTTATTGTTGCACCAGGCGTCCTTCAATTCCCGCGCCTCGACCGCCTGCCATTCGGCGGTTTTCTTCGATACGGGGTAGGGCGAGGTGTACTTCAGCGCGTCGATGAAGACCTTGAGGTTCATCGAGGGAACCGCCTTCACCCAGGCGTCCACGGTCCCTTCGTAGCTTGGGATCGTGATCGCCGATTGAGCCAGGCGCTGGCTGAAGTCCTTCGAAATGAGGAACTGCAGGAGCTTTTCCGTGCCGATGGGGTTTTTCGTCTTCGCGTATCCCGCCCAGGCGAGACCGTGAATGATGCTTTTCCGCGTTCCGGTGGCGGGGCTCTTGGGAAGGGGGGCGACGTCCACGTCCTTGCCCAGGGCGCCATAGACGGTGGGAACCATCCAGGAGCCGATGGTGACCATGGCCGCTTTCCCCGAGTTGAACATGTCCTCGGGCTGATTCAGCTCATAGAGCTGCTGGCCGGTCGGAGCGCACTTGTCGATGTACATGAGATTGATCAGGAACTTGATCGCGTCGATGCTCGCCTTCTTGTCGAAGCCGGACTTCTTCCCGTCGGCCGAGAGGATCTCCCCGCCGTTCATGACCATGAAGTTGTAGTAGCCGTTCTGATTTCCGTAGGTGGCGAGGAAGCCGTACTGCTTTCCCTGAGGGGTGTCTTTCGTCAGCTTGATCGCGACTTCGCGAAGCTTGTTCCAGTCCCAGCTTTCATCCGGGTAGGGGATTTTCGCTTCGTCGAACATCTTCTTGTTGTAGGCGAGGGCGATCGTGTCGAACTGTTCGGGAATGGCGTACACGTTCGAATCCTTGGAGTATTTCTTGATCAGGTCCGTGGGATACACGACCGGATCGATCTTCTCCCTCTGGAGCATGGGCTGGAGGTTGAGAAGCGCATTTGCGCTCGAATACTTGGGGAAATTGGGAACGTTCATCCAGAAGACGTCGGGAGCGTTTCCCGCGAAGGTCGTGGTCTGGAGCTTCTGCCAGTACTGGCCCCAGGGGATGACGGTGGCGTTCACCTTGATTTTCGGGTTCTGCGCCGTAAAATCAGCGAGGGCCTTGTCGATGACCGGTTTCTGCACATTGTCCCAGTACATGAGCTCGAGAGTTCCCTCTCCGGTCTTTTTCGCCTGTCCGTTCGCGAGCGCGATGACCGCCAATCCGAGCAAAAGGCAGGTAGCAATTCTTTTCATCAGTTCCTTCTCCTATTTAATACCCCGAGGGGCAAGATGAGCGCCGGAAATCCTCGATATTGACCACGGTTCTTTTCTTCATGCTTTCTTCGGCGGCGAAAGCCATCAGGTGGCTCTGCACGGATTTGTCGAGGGATGAAACGAGGGGATACGACGGGTCGTTGAGGTGACGCAGGAAGGCCTGGACGAACTTATCGTCTCCGCCTCCATGGCCCGACTCGGACGAGTCGAGGGTGATCACCGTTTTATCTCGGCTCGAGAAATCCGATATCTCTATTTCGTTCCGCTCCATCGCTCCCCGGATTTCCCCCTTTTCCCCCATGATCTTGATGGTGCGGTGGGTCTGCGGGGTGAAGGCGCTCATCGTGAAAACGGCCGTCGTGCCGTTTTCGAATTCGAAATTGACCACCTGATGCTCTATCACGTCGTTGTCGCAGGCGTAGACGCAGCGTCCGTAGGGACCCGATTTCAGGGCCTTTTGCCTTCCCTCCATTGACAGGTCGTCCGTGATGACGTTAACCGGCCATCCCTCATTTTGCGTCATGTAGATCTTGGGCGCGTAGTAGGGGCAGGAAACCCGATGCGGGCATCCGTCGAGGCAGCGGTCGGGGGCTCCCGCGGGCTTGTTGCTCGCCATGAACACGCTCCGAGAACCGAACGACGAGAGGTTCAGGCAATTGGAACCCGTGAGGAAAAGGAGGATGTCCATGTCGTGGCAGCTCTTTGCCAGAATCATGGGGGAAGAAATCGTCGCGTTTCGCCAGTTCCCCCGAACGTAGCTGTGCGAATAGTGGATGTGGCCGACGTTCTCGTTGTGCTGGATGCCCATGACGCGGCCGATGGTTCCCGCATCGAGAATCTCCTTCAGCCTGGAAAAGAACGGGGAGTACCTCAGGACGTGCGATACCGCTATGGAAACATCGTACGCGCGGGCCTCCGTTTCGAGGCGGATGCACTCCTCTGCGGTGACCGCCATCGGTTTTTCGAGAACGATCTGGTAGCCTTTCTTCATGGCCAGGAGAGCCGGTCCGACGTGCATCCTGTCCTGGGTGCACACGAACGCGATATCCGCGATTCGCGGAATGGCCAGCAGGTCCTTCCAATCGGTGAACGCGTAGCCGGACGGGATGTCGTGGGCCGTGACGATGCTTTTCCGCCGCGCCTCATCTGGCTCGGCCACTCCGACGATCTTGAGCTCTTCCGGATGCTTTTCCGCGTAAGCGGCGTAGGTATGGTACCCTCGTCCCCCCGCTCCTATAATAACCGCCGACAGCTTTTTCATCATTTTCTTCCTCTTGATGTGCACATGAAAATAAGCGACAACACCGGCGAACGGTAGGATGTGGATGTTGTCGATATCAGTATGTGGCTATTCGGAGTTGCATGAAATCTCATAAAACGCTTGATTTTTAACAATTCCGCATATAATAGGGTATGGATTTCGCATATACAATCGACCAATGCAGGCTTCTCCCCGAACCGCGTAATTTCTTCAACGGAAAGGGTCATGTTCTTTTTTCCGTTCCCGTCAACATATTGTTTTTCTTTCGCGAGAGTTTCGACGAACTCGGGCCCTGGATGAGGAAGGACTTCCACTATCGGCATGAGTTGATACTGAATATCGGAAAGAAGATCAGGATGATGGTCGACGAGCGTGTCGTCGAGCTGGATTCCGGCTGTTTCCTTCTATTGATGCCGCATCAGTACCATCAATACCTCCATGAAGGCCAGGATGAACTATCACTTCTGTTCGTTTCCTTCGACATGGACAATGATCTTTCCCTCGAACCCTTCAGGAACGGCTCCTTCCGGTTTGATCGGGAGGCCCTGGAGGGCGTGGAAAAATGTCTCGCGATCTACAGTAGCGGGGATCCCGGTGAATTGCCCTACCAGGTCGGATGCCTCCTGGCTCATCTGATCGGACTGAATGATTTTCATGGCGTCATCGACCGGAAAATCATCGACGAATACGGGCTCATCCAGAAAATCGGCAAGGCAGTTTTTTTGAACAAGGCGACGACGGTCAAGATGCTCAGCCAGCAATTCGGGCTGTCGAACGGCTATATCCGGGGCTATTTCAAGCGGGTCATGCGCATCTCCCTGGGGCGTTACATCACCGAGGTTCGGCTCTGCGAAGCACTGAAATACCTATCCACGACCGACAAGTGCATCACCGAAATCGCCGAATTGTGCGGGTACGAAAGCGTCTATTCCTTTTGCCGTTGTTTCAAGAAAAACTTCAACATCACCCCATCCTCGTACCGGAAGGGATGGAAGGGCATGAGAGATCCGCATTTCAATCTGCGCGAGCCTCACCGCTAGA
Source organism: Spirochaetaceae bacterium UBA1318 (assembly GCA_002307015.1). Taxonomy (GTDB): domain Bacteria; phylum Spirochaetota; class Spirochaetia; order Treponematales; family UBA1318; genus UBA1318. The sequence continues at coordinate 7,156 of DBTK01000065.1, read as the reverse complement.
TCCTATCCAAGGGCTTCCCTCGTCATCCCTTCCAGTTCCTGCCAGTGCGCCGCTTCATCATTCCGCTCTCCATTCACAAACGTTACTTCCGCTTCAACGAGGGGGATTACCTTGAACCAGCCTGACTACTTAGTAGGTTTTCAAACTCGTCAAGCCAAGACAACTCAAGCTCAAAGTTCTTGATGGCCAGCAAAATCATTGACCGCACAACGTGTGAGGATTTATTCTTGACACTTGGCAAACCATCGAGAGTTTTCAATTCTTTGGCTATCTCATTGTGTAGGAATTCTCGCCTTTGTTCGAGGATTTTTTTAACCGTTTGCTTCTTTGCATATACAGAAAGCATCGCCCAGGTAAAAAAGGGTGGCACCGGTCGACTTATGGCCCATTTCGCTGAATCGAGAGCATCTGCAAGGGCAGAACACGCTTCTTGAGTAATCGAAAAAATACGACGCTCCGGCCCCAGGGAGGAATCTTCATCGGACTTGCCGCGGATTAGGCCGGAGGCCTCGAGTTTTTTTAGTGAATAATAGACCTGTGGCTTGGATACTCCTGCCCAATCTTTGACTTGACGCTCCTTGAGAGCAAGGGCTATCTGGTAACCATGCATGGGGTTTTCTATTAAAAAACTTAGAATAATCAGGTCTGGAGTTGTTAATCCGGTATCCGGCCGTTTTCTTGGCATAAATCCTCCAAAGTCCATTACAGTGGCGTTCCTCCCGTATCGGCACGATGAATCGTATTGAAATCATCAGGAAAAGACCAGCGTAGGACTACCGTATCTTTTAGGCCGCGCCAACTTCAGTAATTGACAGAAGAAATACTAGCATGCTAGTCTAATTTGTACTAGTTGATTGCTTTGTACTACTTGAATAGTGAAGCACGAGCAATGAAAGCTCCCCGGAGGTTGAAGAAATGAACTTTCCCCAAAAGATCGGTTTGCTTGTAATGGTCACGCTCATAACGACGATTTGTGCGGCACAAGAAGCAGTAAAAGAAACGGACGGATCAAACGGATTAGCGCAGTTTACCGACTGGATGCTCGCTAACCCCGCTTCACGAAACAGCGTAACCAATGGTTGCTGGTCCCCAGATCCTGGATCGGCCCCGACGGACGCCGAACTTGGTACCATGCTCAGAACCGCCCTTCTGCCCGGTTCCGCGCATATGCTCACGCCCGCGCACTTTGTCGTGATTCGCGACTACGCTGAACAAAAGAAAATCCTTAATGGCATGGATGGGATGGTGAGCCCAGGAACCGTCGCCATTCTTGTTCTCTCCGACGAGTTGCGGGACAAAGACCACCACAAGGAAGCCTACAACGATTGGTATCAACAAATGTACTACGGCATCCTGGATGCGGGCTATTCCCTCGGCTACCTCAATCTCGCCGCCATCAGCATGGGGTACAGGACTCATAGCTACGCATTCCTGAATATTCCCGTAAACGGCAAGGTCGATTTTTCCAATGGCGGGCAGTTCAGCCTCATCCAGGGAAACAACTGGGATGTTGCTCAGTACCTCTCTAGCAAAGACGGCTCCGTGAAGTTCGTCCATACGGTCGGTGCGGACACCATGGGCAAGCAGGGTCCCGTGAGCAAGGACATAGCCGCGGACGGTAACCTCACCCTCCTCGCGATCATGGTCATCGGCAAGATAGATCAGGAGAAGGTTGATGCTGTCAGTTCGGCTACTAATGCTATGCGCCCGCAGAACTTCAACTTCTGGGATCCTCAGGATGGCAAGAGCTACGGTAATGTCGGGGGGCTGCCTTCAATCGACAAGCCTGACGCCACATCCGGAGCCACAGATAAGCAATAGTTTGAAAGCTCAATGGAATGCCCCACCTATTGCAAGTCAGTATGAGCCGCTCAGGAATCGGCAAGGGCTGTTTTACGTCATTACCTCGAGAAGGGACATGGCATTCTCCGAATGTGGGATTTACAGCGCATCCCGAATCCTGAGGTCCGAGATGATTAGGCTCGCGATTTTTCAACGGTGTCTATTTGGACAATGTCATTGATTATTGATGGATGCCGGCGCTATCGCGCAACGTTAGAGGAGCAGAAAATGGCAAATGTAGCATGTGACAAACTTGGAATCGAATTCCCGATACTGCAGGGGCCGATGGCCTGGGCCTCCGATAGTACAATGTCGGCAGCCGTATCGAATGCCGGTGGGTTGGGTATCATGGGGATTGGCTTTGCGCCCGCGGATATCTTCAAGTCGGAAATAGTCAAGAAACATTATATACGTGGATGAAGGAAACCGACACAGTCCCTATCAGTCCGCCTTCTCATCAATCCACTCCCATTTCAATCTGCGCGAGCCTCACCGCTAGATCCTATCTCAGGGCTTCCCTCGTCATCCCTTCCAGTTCCTGCCAGTGCGCGTCCATCTCGCTCACGAGGGCGATCTGGGTTCTCGTCCTGTCCAGGTTGTGGTCCGGGCGGGCGATCCTGTAGTAGGTGTCGCCGTTCAGGTAGTCGGTCAGGAACCTCAGGGCCTGCTCGAGGGTGATGATCCGTCCTCCCGTCGGTAAAAGCTCCCGCTCCCGGGCATTGAGGAATTTCCTCGCGGTCGAGCAGTAGCCCCGGGCGAGGGCCTCGTACATCGGCAGGTCGAGGGTCGCCTTCGAGTCGTCCGGCTCGTCCTCGGCGCAGGAAATCGTGCAGGTCCTGACGAGGTCGCCGAAGTCGTAGAGGGCGCTGCCCGGCATCACCGTGTCGAGGTCGATGACGCAGAGGCTCTCCCGGGTTTGCGCGTCCATCAGGATGTTGCTGATCTTGGTGTCGTTGTGGGTGATCCTCTCGGGGATCCTTCCCTCCTCCATCTCGCGAATGATGAGGTCGATTCCCCGGGACTTTTCCCTCAGGTAGCCGATTTCGCGGGCGACTGACGAGGCCCGCTTCGCAACGTCGTTCGCGACGGCCTCCTCGAAGGCGGCGAGCCTCGTCCTCGCGTTGTGGAAGTTCGGTATCGTTTCGTGGAGCCTCTTGCCGCCCAGGTCGGCGAGCCTCGACTGGAAGTCGCCCACGGCCGCACCGAGGGCGAAGGCCTGGTCAGGGGTTTCGATCACGTCGTAGCTCCGGGAACCTTCGATGAAGAGGTAGGTCCGCCAGCAGCCCCCCTCGCCGTCGACCCAGAAGTCGGCGCCGTCCCTCGTCTTGACGATGGTCATGCATCGCCGACTCAAGTCCGTCCTGCCCTCCTCGGCGAGCTTCATCCTCAGATGGTCGAGCACCCGGGCGATGTTCTCCATCACCTCGAGCGGCTTGTGGAACACCCCCTCGTTGATCCTCTGGTGCAGGTACCTGACGATGGTTCCCGCCTGGCTCACCGTGGAGGCGAAGCTCCCGTTGATGTGTCCCGTGCCGTAGGCCTTCACCGAGACGAGGTCGCCCGGAATGGAAAACCGTCCGACCATGTCCGCGAGGAATTCGTTCCCGATCAGGTCGTTCATGGCTTTCCCCAGAGCCTTTCGGGGTAGAGCCCCTCGTCCACCCTTTTCCGTATCTCGGCGACGACGCCAGGATGGTCGCTCCGGTAGGTGACGCCGAACCAGCGTTCCGTCGTCCCGAGCACCGAGACCGAGGCGTCGCCCGTCTTGAGGATCTCGTCCACGACGGTCGGCAGGAAGAACTCCGCCTTGGGGGAATCGAGGTTTTTCTCGATGAAGAGCTTCCACGAGCGCTCGACCTGGGGAAAGACCGCGGGGGTGAATCCGAAGAAGTTCATGGAAACGGTCGAGTCGCCGGGGAGGTCGAACTCGGTTCCGTCATCCCGGATCGAGACGAAGAGAGCTCCCCGCCTCTCGATCTTCTTGTTTTCCGCCATGGAGACGAGATGTCCGACTGAATCCACCTCGCAGATCCCGCGTGAAACGCTTCCATAGGGGCTCGTCGTCGATTCGAGGGAAAAGCCCGCCATGCAGTAGGACCTTCCCGTCGGCTCCTCGCGGGAAAGGAAGTCGTGGACGATGACGAAGGAGCCCCTGCCGTAGAAATCGTCGGCGTTGATGACGGCGAAGGGGGTGGAAATCGCTTCCCTGGCGCAGAGCAGGGCATGGCCGGTTCCCCAGGGCTTCTGCCTGGAGGAAGAGGCCTTCGCCTGATCCGGGGTCAGTCCGGAATCGATTTCCTGGAAGGCTATTCTTCTTTGAACCGAGGGAGGAAATCGCGAAAGCACTACCTCGGAGAAATCGGCCTCGATCGAGCGCCTGATGAGGAAGACGATCGAGCCGAAACCGGCATTGAGGGCGTCGTACACCGAATACTCGAGTATCGTCTCCCCCGAGGGTCCGACCGGCTCGATCTGCTTGATTCCGCCATAGCGGCTGCCCATGCCTGCCGCGAGTACAAGGAGCGTTGGTTTCATGTATTCTACCTTTATCTGAGGAGTCCGGCCTTCTCCATCTTCTTGATGGTCGGGCGGTTATTGTAGGGAACTCGGCGGAACGACCAGGCGAGGGTTTCTGTATCCAGCATCGCGTAGGCCGCCGCCGCGGGAGGCGCAAAGGGAGAGATATTCTTGCGTGAGGCCGAGGCGAGGTCTCGGGGAAAGCCGACAGAACCGGGATTGAGCAGCCACGACGCGCCGCGGAGCGAAAGCGGCTCGTTGAGGGGGGCGTCCATCCACTCGACCAGGTCCCCGCCGCGTTCCATCCGGTAGGCGACCGTATAATGGGTATGGCCCGAGAGGCAGTATGAGGTCGAGATGTACTGGAAGGCCTCTCGGACGTCCTCGGGCGAGAAGATGTACTGCCAGATCGGGTTCACCGGGCTTCCGTGCACGAGCGTAAATGCCCCTGATTCGACGATTTCGGGCAGCTTCGCCAGGTAGGCCTTCTCGTCCGGCTTGAGGATCCCCATCGTCCAGCGCAGGGCGGCCTTGGCATGGTCGTTGAAATCGTCCAGCCCGATGGGCCTCGTATCCGTGCCTGAAGCCATCAGGTCGTGGTTTCCGATCACGGAAAGGTTGGGCAGGGAGGCGACGATGTCGAGGCAATCCGAGGGGTCAGGCCCGTAGCCGACGATGTCGCCCAGGTTCCAGACGATATCCCACCGGGACGCCGCGTCGCCGAGTACGGCCCGCAGGGCTTCGAGGTTTCCGTGAATGTCCGAGACGATCAAGACTCGCATATTGCCTTCAAAAAATGTACACTCAAATTCGTCGAAAAGAAAGGTGGGGGGACGATTATCGGAATCGTTCCGCGGACGGAATCGTTCCACGGGATCAAGCGTCGAAGGGGAAGGGCTGTTGGCATCGATCCGAAAAATCGCCGAGGACCTCGGGGAACGGTTCACCTCGGCATGGAGCCTACTCAATTCCACCACGAAATTCCTGGAAAAAACCCCGGATTTCGCCGCCCACGAGAATGATTTGCGCGGCTGGCGTCTCAGGCTCCAGTCCGGCAGGAACAATCCCGATGCGCTTCGGGTTGTCCACGACGAGCTGGTCGATCTCAGGCGGCACCTGAGGGCCGAGGGCTACGACCTCTCCCTGGTGGACCGGAACCTCCTCGTCCAGGGCTTCCGGAACGACAGCTGCCTCGCCGAGGGGTTTAGGCGCCTCGTCCTCGTCTTCGTGAAGAATGAATCGGTGTATTTCATGACGGGGGACGACAACCATCTCGTGATCGGCGCCCTCCTCGAGGCGGCGCTCGAAAAGGGAGGGGTCTACAACATCGCCGATCGGCATTACCTCTGGTACCGATGGAACGCAGGTACCCTCATCCTCTCCGGCGCCGATACCGAGGATCGGGACGACTTCCGACGTTTCGAGGCCCTCGCGGCGCGAAACCCGATGAAGCTCCTTTCCCGCCTCAAGGGGCTCGCCTAGCTAGGGACAGTAAAAAATTGCTACGATTTCCCTTGTTTTTTTAGAAAACGGGTGATAGAGTGTTTAATAATTGAACAGAGAGCGGGTTGAACAAGAGCCTGTTTCGGCGGCCTTGATCGACGACCCGTTCGACAGCCTTCCGTTTTTTCACGGCGGTCGCCCGGGAATGGCAGCGCTCGCCCAAAATGCTGCTTGTTTTCGAATGGAAAGCAAGTTACTTTCGAAACAAATTCAAGCAGCATTTGCCTCAAATGTAAGCAGCATTTTTCTGTTAATTAAGGAAGAGTAACCACGAACGCACGAAAAGACACGAGAAAGATTAATGAAGGTCTTCTCCTTCGTGATTTCGTGCTTTCGTGGTAAATTCTTCTTTGGGAACAAGAAAGAGTAACCACGAAAACACGAAAAAACCACGAATAGGACACGAAAGAATTCTTTTTTGGGGAAAGGATCTTTCCTTACTTCCTCTTCGTGGCTTCGCGCTTTCGTGGTAAATTCTTCTTTGGGAACAAGAAAGAGTAACCACGAAGGCACGAAAAAGACACGAATAGGACACGAAAGTAGAATTTTTCAGGGAAAGGATCTTTCCTTACTTCCTCTTCGTGGCTTCGTGCTTTCGTGGTAGATCTTCTCTTGGAATAAGAAAGAGTAACCACGAAAACACGAAAATGACACGAATAGGACACGAAAGTAGAATATTTTAGGAAAAGGATTTTTCCTTACTTCCTCTTCGTGGCTTTGTGCTTTCGTGGTAGATCTTCTATCGGAACAAGAAAGAGTAACTACGAAAACACGAAGAGGACGCGAATAGGACACGAAAGTAGAATATTTTTGAGAAAAGAATCTTTCCTTATCATCACTGCCTATCGACCTGATTTAAGAGAATGGACAGATGATTTTGAAGCAAGGAGAGTATTGGGATGAATTGTGTTATTTGCAAAAGTGGAATTTATACCGATGGTTTTGCTACCGTCGTGCTCACGAAATATGGGTCGGTAGTTATTGTAAAAAATGTGCCAGCAAAAGTTTGTAATCAGTGTGGTGAATATATTCTTGATGCGGCGACCAGCCGTCGTATTCTTGTTTTGGCGCAAGAAGCCTATGCAAAAGGCAGTGAGGTTGAAATTTATAGTTTTGCGGCATAACTTCCTTTTTTAGGAAAAAGAATACGTGGTAAATTCTTCTCTTGGAATAAGAAAGAGTAACCACGAAAACACGAAAAAGACACGAATAGGACACGAAAGTAGAATTTTTCAGGAAAAGGATTTTTCCTTACTTCCCTTTCGTGGCTTCGTGATTCCTATGTATTAAGTCA
>DBTK01000067.1 GCA_002307015.1 Spirochaetaceae bacterium UBA1318 | reverse complement strand
ACCTCCTGCTGCCCCGGCTGGGTCAACTTCGTCGAGAGGCGCTACCCGGACCTCATTCCCCACCTGTCGAGCTGCAAGTCTCCCCAGCAGATGATGGGAGCCACGGTCAAGAACCATTTCGCCAAGTGGGCAGGCATCGACCCCAAGGACCTCTACGTGGTCTCGATCGTCCCCTGTCTGGCGAAAAAATACGAGGCGGCGAGGCCCGAGTTCGCCCCCGACGGAATCCGTGACGTCGACGCCGTGCTGACGACGACCGAGATGTTCGAGATGCTCGACCTGGCGAGGATCGACGTCAAGTCGGTCGAGCCGATCGAGTTCGACGAGCCCTACCGCCAGGTAACCGGCGCCGGCATCCTTTTCGGCGAGTCGGGCGGCGTGGCCGAGGCCGCGATGCGGATGGCCGTCGAGAAGCTGACCGGAAAGCCGATGACCGACTACCTCCAGTTCGAGGAGCTTCGCGGTTTCAAGGGCGTCAAGGAATCGACGGTCGACGCGGCCGGAACCAGGGTCAGGGTCGCCGTCATCTCGGGGCTCAACAACGCCGAGCCGATCATCGAGCGCATCCTCAAGGGCGACGACGTCGGCTACGATCTGATCGAGGTGATGGCCTGTCCGGGAGGCTGCATCTGCGGCGCCGGTCATCCGGTTCCCGAGAAGGTCGACGCCCTGGAGCGGAGGCAGCTCGTCCTCATCAACATCGACAGGAATTCCAAGTTCAGGAAATCCCAGGAAAATCCGGACATCCTGAAGCTCTACGACGACTTCTACGGGGAGCCGAATTCCCACCTTGCCCACGAACTCCTCCATACCACCTACGCGGCGAGGAACGGGGACGGATCCTGCGGCGACATAGACGCGCGCAAGAAGGGCGATTCGGCATTCGTGACCCACGAGTTCACGGTGTGCCTCTGCGACGAGTGCGCGGGGAAGGGCTCCAAGCAGCTCTACGCCGAGATCGAGGGGAGGGTGCGTTCGCTCAAGATGGATTCCTTCGTCGAGGTGAAATCCATCCGGCTCGGCGAAAACCACGCGGGCTCGGGAATCCACGTGACCCTGGACGGTAAGCGCATCGACCCCGACAAGCTGGCGAATCTGTACCGCAGCGTCAAGGAAAGAGCCTAGGGGCCATTAGCAGGCTGTTGAATGTTGAGGCATCATAACAGCCCGCTAGACAGTTTTCCCCGTATCGGCTACAACACCTATCGCCCCCGGCTTGCAACCGGGGGCGATTTATAATCAACATGAGGTTTATGCAATGAAAGAGTTCCTTACATCGTACCTGTTCCTCGGGAAATCCCTCGAGCTATGGGTCATCGCCATCGCCTACATCATCGGCGGTTTCGCGGTCGGCTGGTTCATTTCCCTGATTTGCTCGACCGTGCTCAAGAGCATCGCGAACAAGACGAAAAGCCACCTGGATGACATCATCCTCGCCGTGACCGAAAAGCCCCTGGTCTTCTGCGTGACGATCGGGGGAATCAGGCTCGGCGTGAACTACCTCGACTTCGATTCCAAGGTCGACGTCGTCACCGACAAGATCTTCGCCGTCCTCGTCACCATCGCCGTGGCCTGGGTCATCGTCAAGATCATAGATTCGATCATCGAGGAATACCTCGTGCCCTACGTCGCGAAGACCGAGGGAAACCTGGACGACCAGCTTCTCCCGATCGTGAGGAAGGGCATCAAGGCCATCATCTGGATATTCGCCGGCATCGTCGCGCTGAAGAACACGGGCTACGACGTCGGGGCCCTGCTCGCAGGCCTCGGAATCGGAGGCGCCGCCATCGCCTTCGCCGCCAAGGACACCCTTTCGAACTTCTTCGGAAGCATCGCGGTTTTCATCGACCGGCCCTTCCAGATCAACGACCGCGTCAAGGTTTCGGGGATCGACGGTTTCGTCGACGAGATCGGCATCCGCACCTCGAGGATCCGGACCCTGGACAACCGGATCGTCACCATCCCGAACGCGACCTTCGCCCTGAGCCCGATCGAGAACATCAGCTCCGAGCCGAACACCAAGGTGAGCGAGGTCCTGGACCTGACCTACGATTCGGGATACAAGGGCGTGGAAAAGGCGATGGCCATCCTGAAGGAGATCGCGGCCTCGACCCCGGGGCTTTCGGGAAATCCACTCGTCGCCTTCAGCTCGTTCGGCGAATCGTCGCTCAAGATAACATTCGTGTTCTACATCGCGAAGGGCGCGGACTATTTCGGCACGCTGAACGCGGTGAACCTCGCGATCCTCAAGGGATTCGACGAGGCCAAGCTCGAGTTCGCCTACCCAACTCGCGTCTTGTATACGAGGAAGTAACCGCGAGTTGGGGAAGCTCCAACCCGCGTCTGCGAGAAGGAAGTAGCCGCGAGTTGGGGCCAATCCGCGTCTGCGACAAGGAAGTAACCGCGAGTTGGGGAAGCTCCAACCCGCGTCTGCGAGAAGGAAGTAGCCGCGAGTTGCGGCGGGTCTAGAGCCTGAAGACCTTGATCAGCTGTTTCTCGGATTCGCCGGCGACGGTCGCCTCGACCTCGACGTAGGCCTCGAGGCCCGAGCCGTTGAGCTTTTCCTTGAGGAGCTCGTCGAGCTGGAAGATGCCGGCCGAGTTCGTCATCTTGACGACGATGTGGATGGGCTTCGTTTCCCCGCTCGAGATCTCGACCTTGTCGATCGCCGCCGCCGAGAGGGAGTGGATGTTGATCTGGCCCGCCTCGAAGGGGATGCGGCTCCGTCCCTTCGCCATGTCCAGGGCGTCGGCGACGCGGACGATGCCGGCCTCGACGGTGAAGGGCTTCCCCCCGGACCGGTGGGATATGATCGCGTGCAGGGCCTCGGACCTGATGATGCCGGCGGCTCGGGCTTCGTAGATGGTCTCGAGCCATTCCCGGATCTTCATCTGGGCGATGAAGAGGCTGTACTGTTCGTGGTCGACCCGGTGGACCGACATCCCGAGGTCGTGGCAGAGGGCCGCGAGCACGACGACGACCTCCGCGTCCTCGGCGGTGAGGCCGTGGTCCTTCACGAGGCTCGCCTCGATTCCCGCTGCTTCGAGCAGCCTCAGGAGCTTGAGCGCGATGTTCGCGACGATGTGGACGTGGACGGGGCCGTGATCGCTCATACCGAGCCTTCCGACCGCGTTGACGTTCGCGCATTCCCAGAGGGCGTAGACGTCGGCGTCGGCGTTGATGCGCTCGACGAGCTTTTGGAGCGGCGGATTGTGCCTGGAGGGAAGCACCAGGGGAAGCCTCGACCCGCGGGGCGGCTCGATCTGGGGCGACAGGGATTCCTCGGAAGGCAGTTCTAGTTCTTTTTTCATTCCTTTCCTCATGGCGCCATCGAGGCGCCTTCCGCAAATATACTACGAAACGGCCGAATAAGCCTCAACTTTCCCCCGGGCGACGCCTTGAGTGTTATGAAGCTTCGGTATGGATGAAAGCCGATCGGCCCTTCGGAAGTTCCCGGCGGATGTCCGAAATGCCGAAACAATCAGCAGTCCGCTATCGCTCTTCCCTGAAGTAGGGCTCGCCGAGGGAGCCCGGGGTCGAGTTCCTGGCCGACTTTCTCACCGAGGATGCGATCAGGACGAGTATCGTGACGACGTAGGGGAGGGCGTCGATCAGGTACTGGGATATCTTGATGTCGTATTTCTGGAGGCGGAACCCGACGATGTCGAGCCCGCCGAAGAAGAACGAGCCGAGAATGGCGATGTAGGGGTTCCACCCGGTGAAGATGACGAGGGCGACGGCTATCCATCCCCTTCCGGCGGTGATGTTCTCCTGCCAGGCCGGCACGTAGACGAGGGAAAGGTAGGCTCCCCCGAGGGCGCAGAGGGCCCCGCCGAGGAGGGTGTGGATGTACTTGGCCCTGACGACGGAGACTCCGCTCGCGTCGGCCGCCGCGGGGCTTTCCCCGACGGCCCTCAGGTTGAGGCCGGGCCTCGTGCTGAACAGGTAGAAGCCGAGGACGACGGCCGTGAGGTAGCCCAGGTAGATGAAGATGTCCTGACGGAAGAAGATCGACCCGAGGTAGGGGATGTCCCCGAGGACGGGCAGTTTGATCGGCGTGAAGAAGGCCTTGACCGAATCGGGGGTGACCTTGCCGGTGAGGCTCTGGCCGAGGAAGCCGGCGAAGCCCGTCCCGAAGATGGTGAGGGTGAGGCCCGAGACGACCTGGTTGGCCCTGAGGGAAACGGTGAGGAAGGCGAAGATGAGGCTCCCCGCGGCCCCCGCCGCCATGGCGGCGAGGAGGGCGAGGGCGGGGTTTCCCGTCACGAGGGCGGTGTTGAAGCCGATCACGGCCCCCATCAGCATGAGGCCCTCGACGCCGAGGTTGAGGTTTCCGACCCGTTCGGTGAGGGATTCGCCGAGGGTCGCGAAGAGGAGGGGGGTTCCGGCCTGGACCGACCCGGCGAGGAATTTCACGAGAAGACTATCCACGGCTTCCTCCCTTCGTTGTCTTGACCGCCTCCGGAGAAGCGGGCTCGTCGTAGGCTGCCGGGACCTTGAACTCCTCGGGGACCTCGCTTTCGCTCGGGGCCACGGTCCGCCCGAATGCGACCCGGTAATTCACGAAGAACTCGCTCCCGAGGACAAAGAACAGGATCATCCCCTGGAGGATCTGGGCCGCGGCCTGGGGAATCTGGAACGCGGTCTGGATGTAGGATCCGCCCTGGACGAGGACGGCGAACAGGAACGAGACGATGACGATGGCCGGGGCCGAAAGCTGGGCGAGCCAGGTCGTGATGATGGCGGTGTAGCCGGCCCCCCCCGAGATGTCGACGGCGAGGGTGTTCGAGACGGCCGAGGCCTGGATCATGCCGGCGAGCCCGCAGAGGGCGCCGCTCGCGAACAGGGCCGAAAGGATGATTCCCCTCACGTTCATGCCCGCGTACCGCGCGGTATCGACGCTCTCCCCGACGACGGCGATCTCGTAGCCCCTCTTCGTGCGCTTCATGAAGACATGGACGACGGCGACGAGGATGAGGGCGATGATCCAGCCGATGTGGACGCCGAAGACCTTGGGAAGGATGGCGTTGTCGACGAAATTCGGGATCTTCGGAAAGCCGATGGCCTTGGGATCCTTCCAGGGTCCGTACTGGAGGTAGGTCACCCATTTCTGGGCGACGTAGTTCATCATCAGGGTGAACAGGGTCTCGTTCGTGCCGAACCGCGCCTTGAAAAAGGCGGGGATGAAGGCCCAGAGCCCCCCCGCGACCATGCCCGCCGCCGCCATGACGAGGAGGAGGAGGGGCTGGGGAAGGTTCGGGCAGTTGAGGGCGAAATAGCTCGCGCCGAAGGCCCCCATGATGATCTGGCCGTCGGCGCCGATGTTCCAGAACTTCATCTTGAAGGCGATCGCGATCCCGAGGGAGGTGACGACGAGGGGCACGGCCCTGATGATCGTCTCGCGGAGACGGTGGGGATTCCCGAGGGCCCCCGTCACCATCGAGGCGTAGACGTCGATCGGGTTCTTGCCGAGCAGGGCGATGAAGGCGGCGGTCACGACGAGGGCGGCGAGGATGGCAGTCGCCCGTATGACGAAGGACCTGACCCCGCCGGTCTCGGTCCGTTTGCGGATCTTAATGGGCGGCAATCGGGCTCGCCTCCTTTTCGGTTCGTCCGAGCATCATGAGTCCGAGCTCTTCCTTCGTCGCCGTCCTCGCGTCGAGTATGCCCTTCGCGATTCCGCCCGAGAGCACGAGGATTCGGTCGCAGAGCTCGAGAAGGACGTCGAGGTCCTCGCCGATGAAGAGGACGGCCTTGCCCTTTTCCTTCTGGGCGTTCAGCAGGTTGAAAATGGTGTAGGAGGAATTGATGTCGAGGCCGCGCACCGGGTAGGCCGTGATCAGGATCTCGGGATCGGAGCCGAGCTCCCTTCCCAGCAGGACCTTCTGGATGTTCCCGCCGGAAAGCTGCTTGACCGGGGTATTGATGCCCGGGGTTTGGATCTCCAGGTCCTCGATCATTTTTTTCGCCCTGGCTCGGGCGGGGGAGCGGTCGATGAAGAATCCCGGCTGGAAGCGGTAGTCCTTCAGGATGAGGTTGTCGACCATGCCCATCTTCGCGACGAGGCCCATGCCGAGCCTGTCCTCGGGGACGAAGCCCATGCTGATCCCGCGCTTGATGATCTCGGCCGTTTTGCGCCCGGCGAGGTTTTCCCCCCTGAAAAGGATCTCTCCCTTCTCGATCGGGAGAAGGCCCATGATCGACTCGCAGAGCTCCCGCTGCCCGCTCCCGGCGATTCCTGCGACGCCCAGGATCTCCCCGGAGGAAAGTGTGAAGCTGAGGTCTGAGATCGCGCGGAGGCTGTCCCTGCCGCGGACGGAAAGCCCCCGCGTTTCGAAAATCGGCTTCCGCTCGGCGACGTCGCTCCGTTCGATCTCGAGCGAGACGGCGCGGCCGACCATCATGTCGGTCAGTTCGCCGATCGAGGTTTCGGTTTTTTCGAGGGTTCCGATTTTCTCGCCGCGCCGAAGCACCGTGATGCGGTCCGCGACGTCCATGACCTCGTGGAGCTTGTGGGTGATCAGGATGATGGTGCATCCTTCATCCTTCATCCTTCGGAGGATGGAGAAGAGGCGGACGATCTCCTGGGGGGTGAGGACGGCCGTCGGTTCGTCCAGGATGAGGACGCGGGCGCCGCGGTAGAGGACCTTCAGGATCTCCACCGTCTGCTTCTCGCCGATCGACATGTCGTCGATCCGCTTGTCCGGGTCGACCTCGAGGCCGAACCGGGCCGAAAGCTCCCGTATCTTCACCGAAACGCCCTTCTTCCCGATGAAGAGCGAACCGTTCTGTCCAATGATGATGTTCTCGAGGGCGGTCATCGGGGCGACCAGCTTGAAGTGCTGGTGGATCATGCCGATCCCGAGCCTGATGGCGTCCCGTGGGGAATGGAAATACTCGCGCTTGCCGTAGACGAAGATGTCGCCCGAATCCGGGCTGTAGATGCCGGAAAGCATGTTGACCAGGGTCGTCTTTCCCGAACCGTTCTCGCCGAGGAGCGCGTGAATCTCCCCCGCCTTTACGGCGAGGGAGATGGCGCGATTCGCGGCGACGCTTCCGAAGGTCTTCGAGATGCGGTCGAATCGGATGACGTCGCTTGAGGTCAACTATGGTTCCTTACTTCTCGATCTTTCCGACGATGCCTTCGACGAGCCAGTCGAGGCTCAGCTGGCCCTTGTCGTCCAGGGTCGCGCCTTTGGCGATTCGGACGGCGCCGGTCTGGTCCTTGACGGGGCCGGCCCAAACGTCGAACTTCCCGGCGATGATCTGGGCCTTGACCTTGTCGACGGCCGCCTGGGCTCCCTTGGGGGCGTTGGCGGTGAGGGGTGCGAGGTCGACGACGCCGTCGGCCATGCCTCCCCAGTAGGCTTCGGGCTTCCAGGTTCCGGCGATGACGGCCTTCACCTGGGCGGTGTAGTAGGGACCCCAGTTCCAGATCGGGGCGGTCAGATAGGCCTTGGGCGCCGCGTTCTTGGAGTCGGAGTTGTATCCGATCGCGAAGGCTCCCTTTTCCTGGGCGGCGATCTGCGGGCCGGTGGTGTCCTGATGCTGGGCGATGACGTCGCAGCCTTCGTCGAGGAGGGCGACGGCGGCATCCTTTTCCTTCGCAGGATCGTACCAGGTGTGGGTCCACTTCAGGAGGACGGTCGCCTTCGGGTTGACCGAGCGCACGCCGAGGGTGAAGGAGTCGACGCCGCGGATGCATTCGGGGATCTCGAACGCGAGGACGTAGCCGATCTTGTTGGTCTTGGTTTTCATGCCGGCGACGATGCCCGAAAGGTACCGGGGTTGCTCGATGCGGCCGAAGTAATTGCCGAAGTTGGGGCCGGATTTGTATCCGGAACAGTGAAGGAATTTGACGTTCGGATATTCCTTCGCAATCTTCTCGACGTGGTCCATGTAACCGAAGCTCGTCGCGAAGATGATGGTGCAACCCTGGTCGATCAGGTCCCTCATGACGGGCTCGGAATCGGCGTTTCCGTCGGAAACGGATTCCTTGTAGACCGTCTCGACCTGGCCGGGAAGCGCCTGCTCGAGGTACTTCCTCCCGAGGTCATGGGCGTAGGTGTATCCGCCGTCGCCGACCGGACCAAGGTAGATGAAGCCGACCTTGATTTTCTTCGCGGTCTGGGCCGAAATCATGCCCGTGCACGCGAGCGCCAAAAGCGCAACAACCGCTCCTTTAAGCAACCTTCCTTTCATTCGTGAAACCTCCTGAATCATATGGTACCGATGTAATAAAAAGCCACGTAACCCGGCGGGTTGTCAAGACATTCCTATATTTATTCCGTTGTTTGTCATAAATATGCAGAACGCAAAGCCTCCCAATATCCCTGGTCCCCTGGTCAATTCGATGCGACATCTGGCTTTTCCTCCTTGACTCGATTCCCGATTGGTGCTAGAAATCTAGCACCTGCGAGTTTTTTGGCATATGGAGGCGCCGCGTGACTTTGGATGACCTATCGAAACGGGAGCGAGAAATACTGACGATCGTGTTCCAGCTGGGCGAATCGACGGCCCGTGAGGTTCACGAGAAACTGAACGACGGAACGAGCTATTCTGCCGTGCGTACCTTTCTCGCGGCCCTCGAATCCAAGGGACGGCTGTCCCACCGCCTCGCCGGCCAGCGCTACCTCTGGTCTCCCCTGATGGATCCCGAGGCCGAGGGCGCTTCCCTCATCGCGGACGCGACCCGGACCTTCTTCAAGGGATCGAAGGAAAGGGCGATCGCGGCCCTGATCGGAACGGACGAGAAGCCGATCACCGAGGAGGAGTACCTCCGCCTGAAAACTCTCATCGAGCGTGCCCGGGAACGGGGGCGATAGGATGTTCTTTCCTGGCCTGATGTCCTTCTTGATCAAGGCGACCCTTGTGCTCGGTTCGGCCCTGGTCGTCCGGGGCTTTTTCCGCGAAAGGATACCGGCATCGATCCGCTTCTGGCTGATCTTCGGCGCCATTGCCGTGCTGCCCCTTCTGGCCGCGATGCCGGCCTTCGACTCGGTTCCTCGCGGCGACCACGGACTTCGGGGACAGGGGATCGCGGACTCGGCTCAGCTTCTGGACGAGGGCTTCATCTTTTCATCATCCCAGCTCCGCCAGAAATCCTCCGGTGCCATCCTCGTTCCCGAAGCTCTCGCCCGTTCCGTGGAATCGGTCTGGATCCTCGTCGCTCTCGCCCTCATGGGAAAGACCCTGTTCGTCCGCGCGACCTCGTCGAGAGCCCTGTCCCGGCTCGAGCCCTGCGGCGATTGCGAATGGCTCGAGGCCTTCGAACGGGCGAGGGTCCATCACGGCATCGAATGCCGCGTTCGGCTCTACTCCTATGCCTCCCGGTCTCCGTTCGTCACGGGTCCGCTGGGGCGATCCATCGTCGTGCCCATCGCCGATGGGATATGGACGAGGGAGCGTCGCGAGGCGGTGATGCTTCACGAAGTCGGACACATCAAACGGAACGATATCCTGCTCATGGCTCTCGTCGAGTTGATCGCCGCGACGGTCTGGTGCATCCCCTTCGTTCCCTTCCTGCTCAAGGCCCTGGTGGAGGACAGGGAGGAGGCCTGCGATGCCTTCGCGATCACCGGGGGCGTTCGTCCCTCCGACTACGCCTCCCTCCTGCTCGATCTCGCCTCGACGGGTCCCGCCCCGTCCCTCCCGGGCGCCCAGGGTATCGTCGACGGCAAGCGCCTCGGACGGCGCATCGGATCCATCATCTCGGGCGGCGAGGCTCTCATGACGGGGGGGAAACTCCCCGCCATCCTCCTGGGCCTTCTCGTCATGGCTTCCGCCGCCGTTCCCTCCGTGTTCGCGGTTTCCGGGCCGAATCCCGGAACCGTCATCACCCTCCGCTACATCACCGAAGCGGGAACCCTCATGACCGGGTCTTTCGATACCCGTTCCCTTCCGACCGGGATTCCCCTGGACGGCCTGTGGCGAGTGTCCATGGCCTTCGGCGAGGTTCCCAACCCCCAGACGGGGAAAAAATACCTGCATACGGGAATCGACCTTTCGGACGAGAAGGCGGGGGATAGGGTGAAGGCGACCATGGCGGGAATCGTGGTCGACGCCGGATTCAGCCAGGCGAGGGGGAACTATGTGGTAATCGGCGCCGGCGAGACGACGACCTGCTTCTACCACCTGGATACGATCCGCGTCGCGAAGGATGACCGGGTCGAAAAGGGCGCCGTCATCGGCACCGTCGGAAGTTCGGGAACGTCGACGGGTCCCCACCTGCACTACGAGATCCGGATCAGGCAGACGGCCGTCGACCCCGCCGCGATCTGGAAGGCGAGGGACAGCTTCTAGGCCATCCTGAAGAACGGGGCACGGCCCGTTACGTTTTATAGGGAATCTTACGAGGAGTTGCGCACATGAGAATAGCCGCGTTTTTTGCGATACTTTTTTCGCTGGGTTCCATCGCCTTCGGGCTCAACGACAAGATGAGCGGCCCCGGGTTTTTCACGACGGTCCAGGTTCAGGCCCCGACGCTGACGCTCAAGGGCGTCGATGCCTTCGTCGACGGCACCGACGTGTTTTTCGTGCTGGGCTACACCTCGGCGCGGGCCTACGACACCTCGTTCTTCGATCCTCCCGACCGGAAGTACCTCAGCCTCTCGGCGCCGAAGGCGATCCAGGCCGGAGACGGGACCCTGGTGTTCCAGGTCCCGCTGGCCCGGATGGCGAAGGTGACCGGGGTTACCGTGATGATCGATCCGCGGGTTTCGGGCCAGTTCGTGTATTTCGCCATCAACGAGGGAGTTTCCGGCCTGGCCAGAAAGGAAGCGCCGGACGATATCAGGAAAAACGCGATAGTCTATAAAGAGCCAAAATAACAACGCGAGTCGGAGGCCTTCATGGGTTTGCATCGGGGATTTGGGAGCTTTTTCTCGAGGAAACGGGAACGGCAGGGAAGGGTGAAAAAACGGACGGCCTTTTGCGCGGTCGCCTTCATCGCCTGCGTCGTGCTGGCCGGTTTTTTTCTCGCGGGCGGTTCCTCCCTCACGGCAGGGGCGAACGCGATGCTGGCGAAATCGACCGTCTTTCCCCTCTCCGACAAGCTCGACGGCGATCGGGACGATTCCCGGAAATCCGGCGACGTTCCGCTGGACTACACGGTCTGCGTGGTCCAGAAGGGCGACACCGTATCGGAGATCGCCGCGAAATACGGAGTCCAGGAAGATTCGATCATCAGCACGAACGGGATCGAGAATTCCCGCGCCATCCACTACGGCGAGGAATTGAAGATTCCGAACCAGGACGGGCTCCTCTACACGGTGAAGTCCAGCGATACCGTCGAGTCGATCGCGCTCAAGTACTCGATCCAGCCCGACCGGATCCTGCAGGTGAATCATCTGAAGAACGGAGTTCTCGTGCCGGGGCTTCCGATCTTCCTGCCGGGAATCCGCATGGACGACATGGACCTCCAGCGGATCAACGGCGACCTCTTCATCTTTCCCGCCAGGGGATGGATATCCTCGCCCTTCGGCGTGCGAGTGGATCCGATAACCGGCGCGACGACCAACCACCACGGCATCGACCTCGCCGTTCCCTGGGGCACGCCCGTCGGGGCCTCGATGGCCGGCACCGTCTACTCGACCTGCCGAAACGATCCCGACCTCGGCAACTACGTCGTGCTTTCGCACCAGGAAGGCTACAAGACCTACTATCTCCACCTGAGCTCGATACAGGTCAGGGAGGGCCAGCGCGTCGCCCAGGGCCAGACGATAGGTCGGGTCGGGGATACGGGCGTGGTAACCGGGACCCATCTCCATTTCGGCGTCTCCCAGTACGGTACCTACATCAACCCGCTCTCGGTGCTGTATCACCATTAATTCTCGGGCGAGCTTGACGAATTGATCCCGGGCCCGCTATGCTTCCCGCGCAGGTCAGCGCCTGCGCCTATGAAAAACTAAGAAGCGACGCGAAGAAGAACGACACCACTCAAACGACAGCCCGAAAGGCCTGTCCGCGAGTCGTGTCCGCGGCCCTTCGCGTTCGCCGCGCGCGGCGATGAGCCGTGCCACGAAACCTCATGGCCCGCCCCGTCGGGGCGGACGATGAGAGCGTGCCGACGTTTTTCATTGGCGGATACCATGCCCAACAAGAACCAATTGCTGTCTCTCGACCGCGTGAGCTTCGTCTACGACGGTCGGAGCCTTCCCGTGCTCGATCGCGTAAGCCTTGCGCTCAGGCCCGGATGGACCTGCGTCGCGGGGGCGAACGGCTCGGGCAAGTCGAGCTTCGCCCTCCTCGCCTGCGGCCTCCTCGAATCTGAGGGCGGGCTGCTGATCCGTCCCGAGCCGGCGGTCTATTGCGCCCAGCGGGTGGTCGAACCGCCTGCCCCGACCGGAGAACTGTTCAGCGAGCCCGACGCCGAGACCGAGACGCTGCGCGAGATCCTGGGCGTCGGCCTCGATTGGAGGGAGCGCTGGGCGAGCCTTTCCCTCGGCGAACGCCGCCGTTTCCAGCTCTGGGCCGCCCTCGCCTCGGGACCAGAGCTCCTCGCCCTCGACGAACCCACCAACCACCTCGACTCGGAGGCCAAGGCCGTCCTCCTCTCCGCCCTCGGCCGATTCCGGGGCGTCGGCATCCTCGTGAGCCACGACCGGGATTTCGCCGACGCCCTGTGCCGGTTCACCCTGATCGCGCCCTCCTGGCGCCTCATCGAGGCCCCCCTTTCGCGCGCCCTCGACGTGGCCGAGGCCGAGGACGAGGCCGTCCGCAGAAAACAGTCGGAGGGCCGCGCCGAGGTCGAACGCCTTCGCGAAACGGCGAACGCCAAACGGAAGGCCGCGGCGAAGTCCGAACGCGCCGGATCGAAACGGGGGCTCGACCCACGCGACCACGACGGCCGGGGCCGCATCAACCGCGCCCGCAATACCGGAAGGGACGCCGTCGCGGGCCGCCTCAAGCGGCGCATGGACGACCGCGTGGTCCGAGCCGAGGTCGAGCTCGCGCATCTCGAGGTCCCCGGAAGGCGCAAGCAGGGCACCTCGATTCCCTCCGCGGTCTCGAAGCGGGACAGCCTCGCCGTCCTCGAGCCTGGAACCATCGCCCTCGGGCCTGATCGCCTCCTCGAGATTCCTGAACTGAGGGTCGGCCCGCGCGACCGGATCGGCATCACGGGGGCCAACGGCTCGGGCAAGTCCACCCTCGTCAGGCGACTCGTCGAGGATGCGGGAGCGAGGGGGCTCGACTTCGCCTATTTTCCCCAGGATCTCGGCGAGTCGGCCGGCCTCGAAGCCCTCGAGCGCATCCGGGAATCGGGAAGGGCCGAACTCGGTCGGGTCCTTTCGGAACTCTACCGGCTCGGTTCCGACCCCGAGTCCATCCTCGAAAGCTCGTCACCGAGCCCGGGCGAGACGAGGAAGCTCCTGCTCGCCGAGGCCTTCGCGCGCGGGCTTCCCCTCATCGTCGCGGACGAATTGACGAACCATCTCGACCTCCCCGCCCTCCTCTCCCTCGAACGCGCCCTTGCGGATTTCGGCGGAGCCCTCGTGCTCGTGAGCCACGACCAGCCCTTCCTGAAGGCGACCTGCGGCAGAATCTGGGCGATCGGGGATGGAAGCCTGAGGACGGCATCGATCGGGACTTGAGGGGCGTTCAGCGGGGAGGGTCGCCGGGCCAGCCGAATCGCGCGAGGTCGACCAGCCCGTCGGGAGAAACCTCCACCCCTTCCTTTTCGAGGAGGGTGCGCTGAAGCTCGAAGCCGTCGCCCTTCGGCAGGGCTATGCTCCCGTCCTTCCTGAGAAGGCGATGCCAGGGGAGGCCGTCCCTCTCCGAACTCGAATGGAGAACGCGCACCACCTGACGGGCGCCGTTCCGCAGCCCGGCCAGGGCGGCGACCGTTCCGTAGCTCGTCACCCTGCCGTACGGCACGCTTTTCAGGATCGCCTTGATGGCCAGGGTTTCCCCGGACGGCGGCCTTTCAGGAGTGCGCGCCATCATCTTTCCGTTCATCGTCCGCCGTTTTCGCGAAGCTCACGATGGCCGTCGTCCCCTTGCTGCTTTCGAAGCGGAGGCTTCCGCCGATCTGCTCGGCGAGAAGGAAGGCGATGCGGAGCCCGAGGCCCTTCGCGTTTCTGATGTCCAGGCCATCCGGAATCCCGGGGCCGTCGTCGGCGATCCGGAGCTCGAGGGATTGGCCGGCATCCCGGATGTCGATCCGTATCTCGCCCGATTCTCCCGCGGGGTACGCGTACTTGAGCGCATTGGTGAGGAGTTCGTTCACGATGAGGCCGAGGGGAACGGCGCGCTTGAGCTCGACGTTCATTTCGTTCATGGCGGAAGCCGTGGTCACCCGGACCAGGTCAGCCGTATAGGTTAGGCGGAGCAACTCGACGAGGTTCCTGATGTAGGTCCCGAGATTCACCATGTCGATGCTCGGGGAATAGCTCAGCTCCTCGTAAATCATCGCGATGGACTTGATTCGGTCCACCGCCTCCTGAAAGAGGCGCTGGGAATCGTCGTCGCGAAGGTCGGCCATGTTGAGCGACAGGAGGCTCGACACGAGGCCGAGGCTGTTCTTGACGCGATGCTGCAGCTCCTTGAGGAGCATTTCCTTCTCTTTCACGGATTTGGAAAGCAGCTCCTCGGTGTGCTGCCGCTCCGCCATGGCGCGCGCCAGGTGGAGATTGCTGTAGCTGAGCCGGGAAACGAAATCGGTAACCTCGACGAGGTAGTCCATGAGCCGCGTTATCCTCTCGTGGCTGAAGCGCGGGACTCTGCGCAAAGCCGAGAGGTAGTCCTCCCGATCGAAGCCGAATTTTTCGGCCTGAGCTGCGAAGACCGTCTCGTCGACGACGTCGTCATCGTAGAAGAACTGTCCCGAATAGATGTTCCCGATATGGCGGGATTCGATATAGAGGGGCGTCACGATATCCCACATGTGGTTCCTGCATTTGTAATCGACGTACTCCCCCGGCCTGACCCCGGCCGCGAGGAAGAGGTCGCTTTCGGTGCAGAACGCCGAGGTCTCGGGATGCATGCGGTGAAACCTCGTGCAGATGTCCTGCCAGCCCGTCGCGATGAGCACGGTTCCTTCCGTGTCGAGGATGGCGACGACCATGCCGGTAAGGGCCGAAAAATTCTCCATGAGGGAGCGGAGGGTCGGAATATCGATGATATCGGAGATGGCAAGCGATCCCAGGTCCCCCTCGGGCCGCGTGATGGCATCCAGCTTGTTCCTGACCGTAATCTCGCTTTCGACGAGCGCCTCCTCGATCCGTTTCCGTTCGGTGATGTCCCGGCCGATGCCGAGCACACCGATGAGCCGTCCCTCATCGTCGATCATCGGGGTCTTGATCGTTTCGAGGCGGGCCCGATGACCGTCGTCGGCGAAGGTGATCCACTCCTCGTTCATGCTCGCCCTGCCGAGGGTCATGGCCACGCGGTCCTTCTCGCGGAAGAAGTCCGCCTCCTCCTTCCCGAGGAAATCGTAGTCGGACTTGCCGACGATGTCCGCCTCCCTCGCCCCGAAAAAGCGCTCGAACATCGCATTGCAGGAGAGATAGATCCCCTGGGTGTCCTTGAGCCACACGAGGTCGGGTATGGTCTGCAGCAGGGTCCTGAGCCTGGTTTCTTGGGCTCTCATCTTCTCCTGGGTTTCGAAAAGCTCGAAGGCCATTTCGATCGAGGATTGAAGGACGAAATCCCCCGAGCTCTTCACCACGTATCCGTACCGGGTGATCCCCCTGACCTTTTCGACCATTTCCCGCTCCGCGTGTCCGGTGAGGAAGACGATCGGCAGGTTCCTCTTCGCCAGGATCCGGCGCGCCGTTTCGGTCCCGTCGATTCCCCTTCCGAGGTCGATGTCCATGAGGATGAGGTCGACGCTGCGATCTTCATCGAGGGCGATTTCGATCGCCGCTTCCCCGGTGCCAGCGGTTACCGCCCGGTATCCGAGACCCTCGAGAGTCCTGGCCTTGGCCAGCGCGACGATCGCCTCATCCTCCACGAGCATGATAGTTTTCACGGCGCTTTCCATGAATACAAGTGTACGACATTAAGAGACAATCCGCCGGAGGAAGTGAGGGGTGAATGGTGAACGGTGAGCGGATTGTTAGCGATATCTCGGAAGAATCCCTGATATATAAACCTTGCATGGCGTTTTTTCCGTTCACCGTTCACCGTTCACCATTTTTTCCACCTTCGCCCGAACCGACGCGAGGTCGGCGTCCACCGGCTCCAGTTTCACGAACCGTTCGGCCGTTCTAATGTCCTTGAGCCCGCTTCCGGTCACGGCTATGGCGACCCGCCGGGCGCCCTCGTTCCGCAGCTTATCCGCGATTTTCTTGAGCCCGGCCCACGGAACGGCGCCGGCCGGCTCGGCGAAGACCCCGGTTTCGACGGCGAGGCTGAGAATGGCCGCGACGACCTCGTCGTCCGTGACGGTTTCGAACCATCCCCCCGATGCCTTCACCCAGGAGCAGGCCTTGATCACGTCCCGGGGCATGCCGACGGAGATCGAGTCGGCGACCGTTTCGGCCTCGCCGTCGGCGGGAAGGAAGGGTTCCCCCCGGTCGAAGGCGCTCTTCACGAAGGCGGCGCCCTCGGCCTGGATGCCGATGATTCTCGGGACGCGGTCGATGAGGCCGAGGGATTTCAGATCGGAGAATCCCTTGCAGAAGGAGCTTACGACGGTGCCGTCGCCGACGGCGACGAGGACGGCGTCGGGCGGATCCCATCCGGTCTGGACGGCGATCTCGAGGGCGGCCGTCTTCTTGCCCTCCAGAAGATAGGGGTTGATGGCGGAGTTTCGCGAGTACCATCCCCTCTCCTTTCCGACGGCGAGCGAGAGGTCGAAGGCCTCGTCGTAGCTTCCCCTGATCGGGATGACGCGGGCGCCGAAGGCGAACAGCTGGGCGATCTTCGCCGCGGGAGCGGTCGCCGGAAGGAAGATGAAGGTCTCGAGTCCCGCCGGCCTCGCGATCGCGGCGAGAGAGCTCGCGGCGTTGCCCGTCGATGCGCAGTAGATCGTATCGAACCCGCCCTCGAAGGCCTTGGTGACGGCGACCGCGGAGGCCCTATCCTTGAAGCTCGCCGAGGGGTTTCCCCCGTCGTATTTCACGAAAACCGATTCGAAGCCGAGGAGGCCGTCGAACCGGTAGAGGGGGCTGCCCCCGATCCTGAGATGGGTGCGGTAGCTTCCCGGCTCGACCGGCAGGAGGGCCCCGAACTGCCACATCCCGGCGTTCGGATCGAAATCGTCGCGGGAGAGTTTCATCCCGGAAAATTCGTACCGCACCTCGAGGGTGCCGAGCCTGTCTCCGCAGGCGGGGCAGGTGTAGCGGACATCCTCAGGCTTGTAGTCGCGATGGCATGATACGCAGCGAAGCTTATATTTCATTTCATGGTTTCCTTTCTCGTTTCGGAAAAGGATTCACCACGAAAGCACGAAGCCACGAAGGGGAAAGTCATTTTCTTTTTTTTCGTGATTTCGTGGTTATCCCTTCCTTCTTTGCGCCCTTGCGCGATTTTTTCCACTACTCTTTTCATGGCATCTCTTCTCATTTCGGAAAAGGATTCACCACGAAAGCACGAAAACACGAAAGAGAAACCCCATTCGCCGATATCCCGGAAGCCTTCAGAATATCGAACTTCATCTCGCCCTTCCCGTTCACCCTTCACTGCTCACCCCCACCTCTTCGTGCCTTCGTGGTTATCCTTTTTTTCCTTGACTGAAAATCCCCGATATCGCCCCGGCGGGGCAGCGGGACTCGCAGAGCCCGCAGCCGAAACAGGCCGACCCCTCCATGCGGGCGAGGCGTTTCACGCGGCCGCTCGGGCCCGGCGGATCGGAGGGCTTCCGGTCCGATAGGGCGACGGCGAACCAGGGACAGACGGCTTCGCAGATTCCGCAGCCCGTGCAGGTCCCGCCGTCGACGAGAGGAAGCCGGATTTCCTTCGAGACGGCGAAGGGCGCGAGCCTCGAGGCGACGACCTCGGCGACGCTCGAGAATCCCGCGCGCTCGACGGCGGCGGGAAGGGCGTCCAGTATCCTCCGGTAGATGTCCTTTCCGTACAGCAGGGCCGAGGAAAGGAGCTGGACGGCGTCGGCGCCGGCGAGCAGGAACTCGACGACGTCGTCCGCCGTGCGGATGCCGCCGACCCCGATCAAGGCGAGGTCCGGCACGGCCTTTCTGACCCGGGCCACGAGGGCGAGGGCGATCGGCTTGATGGCGGGGCCCGACATCCAGGACTGCCCGGCGGCGTTCCCGAGCAGGATGCGGCTCCCGTCGACGCCGAGGGCGGGACCGAGGGAGTTCGCGACCACGATCCCGTCGAGGCCGCTTTCCCTCACGGCGAGGGCGAATTCCTCGGGCGAAGGGATGTGGGGACTCATCTTGAACAGGATGGGCTTTTTCGTCGCGGCCCGGGCCCTCTCCATGGTCTTCGCCATCGCGGCGACGTCGTTGCCGACGTAGTGGGTCGAGATCTCGAAGGCGTCGGCGAAGGGTTCGAGCCTCGGCA
Organism: Spirochaetaceae bacterium UBA1318; assembly: GCA_002307015.1. Taxonomy (GTDB): domain Bacteria; phylum Spirochaetota; class Spirochaetia; order Treponematales; family UBA1318; genus UBA1318. Next base: position 3,200 of record DBTK01000067.1, on the reverse strand, counting down.
GTATCGTCTCGAGATCGGAGGCCGAGTAGCCCGCGCTCACGACGAGGGGGATTCCGAGCGAGCGGCGGAGGCCGGGGAGGATGCGGTCGGCCCATTCCCCCAAGGGGAATTCCGACCAGAGCTCGGCGTTGAGGAGGTAATCCTTCCCGCCCCAGATGCAGGGTCGGGGCACCTCGGCGGCGAGGACGGAAACCGTCTTCGTGACCATGGCCCCGACCCCGAAGCCGGCGACCGCGAGCATCTTCCCGTCGTCGCCCGTGAGCGGACCGGAGGCAGGCATCAGGGGATTCCCGAGCTCGAGTCCCGCGACCCTCGTCGATAGATCCATTTTTTCTCCTTTCAGGTCCCGGCCGCCGGCGGGGTGTCGGAATGCGCCGTCATTTATAAGCCGGCTGGACGTCCAGCCGCCTGCGGACCGCGGCTGAGGCCTCGCGCGCCTCGGCGCGGATTTCCCCCTCGTCGACCGCGGGTTTCCCGCCGCGGAGCCTGATATCCCCGTTCACGATGACGTCCACCGGACGGAAGTCGTCCAGCATCCCGTAGAGGTAGTGGGCGAAGGCGTTTGAAGGATCCATCGCAGTCGGCGGGTCGTAGTTCAGCGTGACGAGGTCGGCTGCGTAGCCGGGGGCGATCCGGCCGAGGCGGAGGCTCTCGGTGTTCGAGCCGAGGATGGATCCCGCGAGGTCGTATCCCGAATCGAGCACGGCCTTGAGGTCTTCCAGGCCGAAGGCGGTAGGGCTCTTTCCCGAAAGCCGCATCGCGCAGCCGAGCGAGGAAAGGTCCCGGCCGAAGTTCGAGCCCAGTCCGTCGTTCCCGGCGACGCAGGGAATAGCGTGTTTCCTCAAAAGCCTGAAGTCGGGGAGGCCCACGGCGTTGTTCATGTTCGAGAGGGGGTTGAGGGCTACGTAGGCCCCGTTTCCCGCGATGAGTTCGGCCTCGTTCCGGTCGATGTGGACGCAGTGGGCGAGGATGGAATGGGGCCTCAGCAGGCCGAACCCGGCGAGCCTCTCCACGCAGCGTTTCCCGTGCCTGGAAAGCGAGTCGATCTCGTCTTCGGCCGACTCGGCGACATGGATGTGGACGGGGAGGTTCCCCGGCGCCGCGGAGGCGAGGCGAAGCGTCTCGTCGGAAAGGCTCATCGACGCGTGGAGGCCGAGGAGCCCCGCCTTCATGCCGGGCGGCGATCCGTCGGCCCCGGAGCGGGCGGCGAAATCGAGATTTTCGGCGATGCAGGTGTCGACGTCGAAACGGTCGCTCGTCTCGAAGCAGTAGATACCGCGGAGCCCTATCGTGCCGGTGATCGCGCCCGAAAGGGCATCGAGGCTTCCCCGGATGATACCGCTCGCATGGTGGTCGATCACGGTCGTCACGCCGCATTTGAGGAGGTCGAGGCCGTAGCTCAGTCCGCTCGCCCTCACCGCCTCGAGGTCGAGGGCCGAGTCGAGCTTCCACCAGAGCTGGGTGAGGATGTCGTGGAAGCTCCTCGGCTCGAAGGGCAGGGCGAGGCCCCGCGCGAAGGCCGAGTAGGCGTGGGTGTGGGCGAGGACGAGGCCGGGAACGACGACACGGCCCGCGACGTCGATGGTCTCATCCGCCCCGGGAAACTCGGCCATCGGGCCGATGCCGTCGATCGACGAATCGAAGCGGACGAAGGCGTTCTCGACGAAGGTGTCGGCGTCCAGTATCCGGGCGTTGACGAGGGCTTTCACGGCTTCTGTCCCTGGATCGCGTGGATGACGGTATCGAGGGGACCATCGTGGGGACGGGGCCGGACCGGCGCCGCTGTCCTCTCGAGGTAGACGCCGGGGTCGGGATGGAACTCCCCGTCCCGAAAGAGAAAAACGCCCCGACGGATCGTGGCCGTCACCCTGCCGGTCATCTCGCGCTCTGCGTAGGGGGTGTAATCCGAGGCGCCGTGGTGGCCCCCGACGATCCAGTGGGCGCCGGGATCGAAGACGACGATGTCGGCGTCGGACCCCGGCTGGAGGCTGCCCTTCCTCGGCCAGAGCCCGTGGATTCGGGCGGGGTTTTTCGTGAAGCGGTCGATCGCGGCGTCGCCGAAAAGGTCGTACATCGTCGTGAAGGAAAACTCGATCCCGCCTATGCCCATCGGGATGCGGTCGGTCGTCGGCTGCATCTTCGCCTGCCGGTCGTAGGGACAGTGGTCCGTGCCGATGGTCGCGATGGCGTCGAAATTCTCGGCGAGGAGCCGTCGCTCGGTCTCGCTCCGGAGGGGGGGCGTCATCGCGAAAAGCGCTCCATCCCTGTGCTCGTAGCGGGATGAGGAAAAGGCGAAGTAGTGGGGACAGCTTTCGAGGAAGAGGCTCTTTCCGAGGAGCTCCGGGTAGAGAGCCCTGACCCGGCCCACGGTCGAGCCGGCGCTCACGTGGACGATGTAAAGCCTTCCGCCCCGGCTTCGCGCAAGCTCGGCGAGCGTCAGTACCTCGGTGGTCTCGCACGAGGCGGGACGGGACTTCTCGTGATCGGCGAGCGGGATGCCGGAACGTGCGTCGATGAGGCTCTCGTTCTCCGCATGGACGAGGACCGTGGTTCCCGTTTCGGCCGAGGCGGCGAGCAGGGCGTCGATGTAGCGGTCGGGGGTGCGCCGGTCGGTGGACGAGTAGGCGGTGAAGAGCTTGACGCTCGGGATGCCCCGATCGAGGGCGGCCTTCAGCAGACGCTCGGGCGGCTCGGTGGGGTTGGCGACCGTCGCGTGAAAGCCCCAGTCGACCGAGGCCTTTTTCGCCAGGATCGACCGGGCCTCGAAGGCCGCGCCGAGCTCGGCCGCCGTCTTCACCGGGTCGAGGAAGTCGATGACGGTCGTGACTCCGCCGAAGGCCGCCGCCCTCGAGCCCGATCCGAAGTCGTCGGCCGACACCGTCTCCCCGACCTTCAGGGCGAAATGGACGTGGGGGTCGATGAAGCCCGGCATGACGAGCATGCCCTTCGCGTCGAGGGTTTCGGCCGCCGGATGAACCGAGGCCGAGACGGCCGCTATTTTGCCATTTTCGACGTAGAGGTTGGCCGAAATCCATCCCCCGTCGAGCCACAGCCTTCCGTTCATGATGCCAAGGTCGAACATGAAACCTCCCTGGAAAGAAGTCGGGCTATTTGAAGTGAACGGTGAGGAGTGAGGGGTGAGCGGAGCGTCAGAGATATCCGGGGATTCTTTCGGGAAATCAACGCGATTCTCGAAAATT
>DBTK01000080.1:18037-18553 GCA_002307015.1 Spirochaetaceae bacterium UBA1318 | reverse complement strand
TGTACGTCATCCCCTTCTCGATGGGTCCGATCGGCTCCCCGATCGCCTACAACGGCGTCGAGCTCACCGACTCCGCCTACGTCGCCTGCTCCATGAGGATCATGACCCGCATGGGCTCCAAGGTCCTCGACAACATGGGCAAGGAAGGCGATTTCGTCCCCTGCATCCATTCCGTCGGCAAACCCCTCGCCAAGGGCGAGAAAGACGTCGCGTGGCCCTGCAACGCCGACAACAAGTACATCGTCCATTTCCCCGAAGAGCGCGCAATCTGGTCCTTCGGTTCCGGCTACGGCGGAAACGCCCTCCTCGGCAAGAAGTGCTTCGCCCTCCGCATCGCGAGCGTCATGGCCCGCGACGAGGGATGGCTCGCCGAGCACATGCTCATCCTCGGGATCACGAACCCCAAGGGCGAGAAAAAGTACATCGCGGCGGCCTTCCCGAGCGCCTGCGGAAAGACCAACCTCGCCATGCTCGTTCCGACCATCCCCGGATGGAAGGTCGAGACCGTCGGCGACG
>DBTK01000080.1:17245-17763 GCA_002307015.1 Spirochaetaceae bacterium UBA1318 | reverse complement strand
ATCGCCTGGATGAAGTTCGGCAAGGACGGCATGCTCCACGCCATCAACCCCGAGAACGGCTTCTTCGGCGTTGCCCCGGGAACCAGCATGGATTCCAACAAGAACGCCATGCTCTCACTCCAGAAGAACTCGATCTTCACGAACGTCGCCCTCACCCCGGACGGAGACGTCTGGTGGGAAGGCATCGGATACGACGCACCCGCCGGCACCATCACCTGGCAGGGCCAGCCCTACGACAAGGCTTCCGGCAAGGTCGGATCCCACGCCAATGCCCGGTTCACCGCCCCCGCGGGTCAGTGCCCGGTCATCGACAAGAACTGGGAAAGCCCCGAGGGCGTCCCGATTTCCGCCATCCTCTTCGGAGGACGCCGCGGTTCGGTCGTCCCCCTCATCCATGAGTCCTTCAGCTGGAACCACGGCGTGTTCATGGGCTCGATCGTCGCCTCCGAGATGACGGCGGCCGCCGCCGGCACCCTCGGCAAGCTCCGCCGCGACCCCTTCGCCATGCTGCCCTTCTG
>DBTK01000080.1:0-16980 GCA_002307015.1 Spirochaetaceae bacterium UBA1318 | reverse complement strand
TGCGGCTACAACATGGGCGACTATTTCAAGCATTGGATCGACATCGGCAAGCACCCCGGCGCCAAGCTTCCCAAGATCTTCTACGTCAACTGGTTCCGGAAAACCGCCGACGGCAAGTGGCTCTGGCCCGGCTACGGCGAGAACAGCCGAGTCCTCAAGTGGGTCCTCGAGCGCGTGGCCGGAACCGGCAAGGCCGAGAAGACCGCGATCGGCTACGTGCCGGCCAAGGACGCCCTCGACCTCACCGGACTCAAGGTCGCCGACGAGAAGCTCCTCTTCTCCGTCAGCACCGAGGAATGGAAGGCCGAGATTCCCGGCATCAAGGAACACTTCGCGACCTTCGGCTCCCACCTTCCCAAGGAATTGGCGAAGGAATGCGAAGACCTCGAGAAACGGCTCAACGGCTAGTTTCTTAAGCCTCACAGCGTAACGCGGCCGCCCCGGTTTCGGGGCGGCTTTTTTTATCATTGGTTCCTCGAAGCTTGTTGGTGGAAACCCTATCCTCTCCCCGGCTTGAGGCGGATCGTTTTGATCTCGAAGGGCCTAAAATCGAGGGCGATATTCCCGGCTTCGACCGGGAGGGCCGCCGTCGGCTTTTCCATCATGTCGGCGATGGCGGCCGAACGCACGGGAAAGCCGAGGGCCAGGTCGCACCGGAGGGTCGAGCCGTCCGACTCATAGAGCCTGACGACCGCGTCACCCGAGCCGTCCTCGGCCGGCTTCAGGGCCTCGACGACCACGGCCGGATTCGAAAGGCCGAGGAAGCTCCCCGACCCGAACGAGCCCGGGGCGACGGCGAGGGGGCTGTTGAGCTCGTAGCCCTCCCGCACGATCCCCGAACCGGCGAACGGACCGTTCCAGAAATAGAGGGCGTAGGTGAACTCCTGGACGCCCCGATCCGCCCTCATGTCAGGGACAAAGGCCGATTTCAGGAGGGTGAGGTTAATGCTCGCCCCATCCACGTTCACGCCGTACTTGCAGTCGTTGAGAACGGCGGCGCCCCTTGAGGCTTCGACGACTGCCGTCCACTTGTGGTTCACGACCTCGTAGCGGTCTGCGTCGAATTTCCTCGATTTGTGGTTCGGCCGCTTGATGTGGCCGAATTGGATCTCGTGGATGGCCTCGTCGGCTTTGAGATCGAACGGGAAGGCGACCTTGAGGAGCTTGTGGTCCTCCCTCCAGTCGACCGTCGTACGGAACTCAAGCCGCCTCGAACCGCGGCGGAGGACGATGTCCTGCTTCACCGTGGAATCGTGGATCCTCCGCTCGATGCGAATTCGGCCGAGGAGGGGGCCCGAATCGAGGGGCGTGAGGACGGCCCCTTCGATCAATTCGACGGGAAGGCTCTCGTACATGCTCGCGATATCCCAAGCGTCGTAGTTCGAGGTGACGTCGCGGTACATCCTGAACTCGTTGCAGGGGCCCGCCGCAAGCTCGCGGTTTTCATCTTTGTCGAGGATGCTCGTTATCTCGCCCCTTTCGCCAAAGCGGATGCGTACCAAGCCGTTTTCGATGGAATCGGGGCCGACAATGACCCCGCCGTCGTCGGATCCTTCCGAGTTCGATGCTCCGCCGACCGGCCTCCAGCCGACCGGAGCCCAGCCGCAGGTGGGTAACGTCGTTTCGACGAGGGTGACGCCGTCCACGACCTGGGTCGGGCCCGAGAGGACGGATCCCGAAACGGGGACGAGTTCCGTCCTCTCCCACGAGAGGGAGTTGAAGGCGGTGGCGCCCGAGCCGGGCGAATGGGGGATGCTTCCCCTGGCCTCCTGGGCGATGCGATCGGCCTCCGAGATTACGGCCGCGAAGTCGGCCTCGGCCTCGACGTGCACCCGCTCGATCGAGGTTCCCGTCACCACGTCGTGGAACTGGTTGAGAAGAAGGCGCTTCCACGCGGCCTCCATCGCATCACGGGGGTAGGAGTAGCCGCGCCCCGGAGAGGCCCCGCCGGTGGTCGTGTCGTCACTGACAGCCGAGCCCTCGCCGACGACCATCTCGTCGCCCGAAACCGAGGCGCAGCGGACCGCGGCGACCGTCCCCCAGAACTCGGCCTCTCGAAGCGCGAACTCGGCCTTCCGGTTGCCCTTCTTGGTTTTCGCCTGGGAGGTGTAGGTCCCACGGTGCTCGGGGAAGTAGAGCTCCCCCACGTAGACGTCCCCGGGCGGCTCTTCTCGCTCGACCTCGCGGAAGAACTCGACCGGCCCGCTCATCTTCGTCCGTGGGGCGCCCTCGAGGTCGGAGAGGCGGGAGGCGAACTCGAGGTGCTCCCTCGTGGGGCCGCCGCCCCCGTCGCCGAAACCGAAGGGAAAAAGGAGGGTCCTGATCCCGTCCGCCTGCATCCGGTCGTCGTTCCACCGCTTGATGACCGTCGCCGGGTCCAGGGGTGCGTTCGCCCTGCGGAAGAGGTTCGCGAGCACCCGTGTGCCGTCCAACCCCTGCCAGCGGAAGAGCCCGTACGGGAAAGGCTCGCCCCCCGAGTAGGAGCTCGCGATCTTGTTCGTCCCGAAGTACTTGACGCCGCATCCCGCCATGATCTGGGGCAGGGCTGCCGAGAAGCCGAAGCTGTCCGGCAGCCAGAGGAGGACGGAGTCGAGCCCGAAGCGCTCGCGAAGAAAGCGCTTCCCATAGAGAAACTCGCGGATGAGGCTTTCGCCCGATGGAAGGTTCGTGTCGGACTCGAGCCACATCCCGCCCTCGGCTATGATTCGTCCCTCCGCCACCCTTTCCAGAACCCGGGCGTAGAGCTCGGGGTAGTTCTCTTCGAGCATGAGGAAGAGCGGGACCTGACAGAGGAAGAACCTGAAGTCCGGGTACTCGTCCATGAGGGCAAGCTGGGTCGAGATCGTCCGAGCCGATTTCCGCACCGTCTCCTCGCGGGGCCAGAGCCAGGCGAGGTCGAGGTGGGACTGACCGACGATGTGGAGGAGCGGCGCCGTGGAGCCGTTCACGCAGGAAAGAAGGGGGCGGAGCCGCTCCCGGCCCGCCTCGAAGGGTTTTCGCATCTCCTCGAGCGGCAGCTCGAAGTCCACGATCAGGGTCAGGTCCTTGAGTCCCCGGTCGATCTCGGCGACGCGGAGCGACCGGGGATCGATGCCGCACCTGACCTGGTAGAGGGCCTCGAAGTCAAGCCAGAGGGAAAAGGCGAGGTCGTCCCATTCGCCGTAGGTGGAACGGCCGACCGCCGTCTGGGTCGGCCCGGGTTCCGGTATGGGCACCCGTCCCGGCGGGACGGGGCCTATCGTCTCCTCCCGCCTGCCGTGCCCGGCGTAGGCCTCCGCGAGGACCTCGTACTCGGCTCCCGGCTCGCCCGACATGGCGAGGGTGATCTCGGCGTGCTCCTTGTCGCGGGCGCCCGCCGCCACCCCGTCGACGAAAACGAGGGCCTCGGCTCCGAGTTCAAGCTTGAGGGCGATGCGCTTCCCTCCCGCCTCACGGGGAAGCTTCACCGTGGCCCGGAACCAGCCGTACTCCCACTTCGCCCCCCACTCCGTCCCTTCAGGGGCCGGGGCGAAGGGCCCCTCGCCAGCGAGCTCCGCGGTGAGCCGGTCCTTCGTCGTAAAATACCCAAACTCGATGGCCCCGATCTCGCGGTAGAACTGACGCCTCAGCTCGCCGCGCCACATGGTGAGGCGGTCCTCCCATTCCGGGTTCAGCGACATGGCGACGTCCCGGCCCTGGAGGCATCTCCGTCCACTTCCTGAAGCATGAGGTAGGCGAGGCCCTGGCCGTACGCGGTCGAGCTCAGGCGGATGCCGAGGTAGTGCTCCCGGTCCATGCCGACGGCCGTCCCGTGGGAGACCCCGGTCACGATGCCGTTCCCGTCGACCTTGGCGAGCACACCCCGCGCCGCCTTTTCCCCCGCAGCGCGCGAGTCGGCGATGCCGAGCCTCGAGGCCTTGAGCATCCCGTAGGCGATGGCCGCCGAGCCCGAGGTTTCGAGGTAGGACTTCCCGTCGCCCAGGATCGTATTCCAGAGCCCGGATTCGTCCTGAACCGCCGAAAGGGCCCTGATCTGGGACCGGAGGGTCTCGGCGATGAAGCTGCGGACCGCGCCCACGGGGCGCGCGATCTCGAGGTACTCGACGGCGCCGGCGGTGAACCACGCGTTGCCCCTCGCCCAGTGGATGCCGCCGAAGTGGTTCCGCCCCTTGAAGGTCCATCCGTGGAACCAGAGCCCGCTCTCGGGATCGGCGAGGTATTTCGCGTGGAGCAAAAACTGATAGGCGGCCTCGTCGGCCCAATCCCTCCTCCCCGCGATCTCGCCCATCTTCGCGAGGAAGAGAACGGTCATGAAGAGGGTGTCGGCCCAGAGCTCTCCCTCGTTCACGAGGTTGGAGGTGATGTGCTGGAGCCCCCGTTCCTCGGTCCTGGGCATGGCCGTCATGACCCACTCGGCCCACGCCGTGCAGAGATCCATCCACGCCGCGTTGCCGTCGTGCTCGGCCAGGAACGCGAGCGCGAGAAGTGGGGCGGTCGTGTTTACGTTCCGCTCGGGGAGACCCGCCGCGATGCGTCGCGTGAACCAGGCCCTGAGGGTGTCGAGGCCGGCCTCGTTCCCGGTTTTCCTGTAGTCGAGGTAGATGGCGTAGAGGGCTATCCCCTGGGGCCATTCCCATCTGTCGATGGAGAAATGGTCGTCGCAGTCCCGCATCCCGGCCGTCTCGAGGAGCCGGGCGATGATGCGTTCCTTGATTCCGATTTGCGTGCTCATGCGGTGTTTCCTTATCGTTCGCGGAGAACGCGCGCGAGCCTTTCCGCGCCTCGCCTCACCGTCTCGTTCGTGTTTTTTGCGCCGAGCTCGAGCACCTTGATCGGAGCCGACGCTATGATGTCGAGGTAGTCGTCCAGGCCCTCTCGCTCGTATGGGGCGAAGTGGTCGTCGACCCCGTCGACGTCGTGGATGTGCACGCCCACGAGTCGCGACGTGAGCTTCTTCGCCTCGATCCTATCATCGAAAAGCCCAAGGTGTCGCATCATCGCGCCGTGGCCCATGTCGAACCAGGGCCCGACGGGGGCCCCCGAGAGCCGGGCGAGCAGGGCGTTCATCTCGGCGAAGGTCGGTATCTGGTAATACATCGCCCGATTCTCAAGCCCTATCCTGACGTCGAGGCCCTTCCGCTCGATGTGCTCGGAAATCGTTTCGAGGCTCCAGGCGATCCGCTCGAGTTCTCCCGCCGCGAACGCATCCCGCTCTTTCAGAAGCACGGCGAGAAGATCCCGGTACTCCTCCGTGTCCCTTTTCCCCGAAGCGACGAGCTTTTTGAGCTTTTCGTCGAAATCCCTTCCCGAGGGACCGCCGTTGAAGCCGATCGGCGCCTCTCCCGGATGCACGACGACGGCCTTTGCCCCGAGGCGAGCCGCGAAGTCGACGCTCCGTATCGCGAGCTCGACCGAACGGGCGCGGAGCTCGGGGTCCTCGTAGCCGAGGAGGCGTGAGTCGGTATCGAAGCGCTCGTCCTTCACGTCGGGAAACACGTTGTGCACGCTCGACACGGCGAGCTCCCCGCGCTCCACCAACGGTTCTATCGTCTCAAGCATCTCCTCGCTTATCTTGTAGTTGAGCTCGACCCGGCTGAAGCCGAGGCCCATGATCTCTTCCATCAATTCACGACCGATCAGGGAATTGCGCCAGTTCCACGACGTCGAGAAGGAAAAGGCCGACAGATCCTCAGCCATGCGAGCGCTCCACCGTCGGGACGCGCCTAAACGATACGAGCTTGTCCATCGGGCTAAAGGCGGTGAAGTAGGCCGTGAAGTGGTCGCGGCTCCGCGATTCGCTTCCGTAGGTGCCGCCGATATCGCCGTGCTCCGCGAAGGCAGGCCCGATCGCCATGGCCGAGAGTCCCGAGTGGGCCTTGAGGATGCCCGACCTCACGAGGACGGCGCCGTTCGCCATTCCCTCTTCGGCGAAGGCCTCCGATTCGACGACGACGCCCGGGGTGAGCCCGATCTCGAACCGAATCGGGACGCCCTGCCACCCGCCAACAGCGACGCGCACGTCGATGCCGTCCCGCTGAGTCCGCTCCGATACGGCGACCGTAAACTCGAGGTCGGGGCCCTCGGTCTTTTTCCGCTTCGACTGGTCCATCTTCCACCAGTCGCTCGTCTCCGGCTTTTCCTCGAACGGCAGGTAGTACCATCCCTTCGCGGTAAAGCGGAGGAGGTAGGCCCCGCCCTCGCGCTCGAGAGAGGCCGCCTTGAACTCCCGCTTGTCGAAGTAGGCGACGCCGAGCTTGAGGAAGGCCGTGACGCCCCCCGACTGGAAGTACAGGAACCTCCCAGTCCCCTTGATGAGCGAGAAACCGAAGTCGCCCCTGCGAACCCGTACGATGCCCGAATCACGGTAGAAGCGCTCGTAGTCTGTCGGTATCGGTGCCGTCGCATCGCCGTAGTCGAGGTTCCCGTCGAGTTCGAGCATGATTCGGTCGAGGTAGTCCGGCGCGCTCCGCCCCGCATCGGTTATGTCGTCCATGATCCTCCGGGCGACCGAGGCGAAGAGGGGCTTCTTCATTTTCTTCGACATGACGAGGTACTCGAAGTAGTACGCGTCGAGCCAGACCTTGACCCCGCGGTCCTGCCTGGTCGAGTTGTTCGTGAACACGCTGCCGTCAGGGTCGACGTAGGAGAGCATCATTTCGAGGTTGCGCTCGACGTAGCCGAGGTAGGACCCGTCGTTCCGCTCGCTCGAGAGGATCAGCATCTGCTCGTTGTTTACCATGTTGTAGTTGCCGGCCGATCGCTCCGCGTATTCGCCCTCGGCGTTGCCGTCGATCCCCTCGACGAGGTAGCGATCGGCGGCCGTTCGGTAGCGCTCGTCACCCGAGATGCGCCAGCAGCTTGAAAGCGCGGAGGCGAGGGCCCACCGGTGGTTCGGGGTGTGGAAGCCGCTCTGGGCCATGCCGTCCCCCGCCTTGAGGATGAGGGCCTTGAGGCGCGCGGCAAGCGGCGCGAGCGCAGGGTCGCTCGCCGCGCGGACCAAGAGGTCGTAGGTCGTGACGACGCGGTTCACGATGAAGGCCGTGTCGGGCCCCGACCTGAAGTTGCAGGGCGTGTAGTCGAAGGTGCCGTCGGGGTTCTGCTTCCGCTCGGCGTAGCCGAGGGCGAGATCGAAGGCCTCGATGACGGCGTTATCGCCCCTGTATCGCGATTCCGGGTTCAGGTAGACCGAAAGGGCGGTCGCCGCGCAAAAAAGCGTGAGCTTGGGGTCGGGATACCCGAAATCGACGGAGATCGCCCCAAGGCCATCGGAATGCCGATCCCGTATCTGCATGGAAAGGAAGGTATCCGTCCTTTTCTCGGAATCCCTAATCATCTTCAGCCAGTGCTCCCTCACGTGCGTCCTCCTCATCGGCGTATGACATAAAAGCCGGGCGACCGAGATGCTGGTCGCCCGGCGGATTCTTGAGCTGCTTTCAAAAGTTGCCGACTTTTGAAAAAGCCTAGCTTACTCTACCACTATTTCAGGCTCGCGTAGTACTCGTTCGATTCCTGCTGTACCTCGGCGCCGCCTGCGGCCATGTACTTCGTCACGAACTCGTCGAAGTAGCTCGCCGGCTTGTCTCCCGTGATGATCGACAGGTAGGCCTCGTCGCGGATCTTCATCAGCTCGGCCTTGTACTTCATCGCCTTGGGCAATCCGATCTGGATCAAGGATTCGATGCCGTACTTGTCCATGTTGTTCCTGTATGCCCACTGCTCGCGCGGTCCCTTCGGCGGGAGCGGCACTTCCATCCAGAGTTCGCCGCCGATGCGGCTCCAGTACCCGGAATCCTTGTCGTAGGGCGGGATGTTGAGCCAGCTCTCGGTGTCGGCGTCGAGCAGCTTCCAGTACTTGTCCTTGGGTCCGTAGTGGATCGAGTTCCTCGTGACGAAATCCGGGTCCGCGCTCACGTTCAGGATCTGGAGGATCTTGGCGACCTTGGCCGGGTCGCTTTCGGCGAGCTTGCCGATGCAGAAGAAGTTGGAGAGGCGGTTGTACTGCTTCATGCCCTGCTTGCCGGTCGGTCCCTTGAGGGGAAGCCCGAACCCGAGCGTGGCGGTGGGGGTTGCCGCGATAAGCTCCTGTCCGTTCGCGAAGGCGGGGCAGGGAACCATGGATCCATCCTCCTGGGGGCTCTGGTAGGCTCCGGCGGTCTGCCAGTGGTAGTAGTTTCCATGGCTTGAGTAGCCGATCCGCCCCTTGATGAAGGCGTGGGAGAGGGCCCAGTAGCCGCCCTGGTTTTCCCCGGTGATGAACTCGGGATCGATGATCCCGTCCTTGTAGTACTTCGCGAGAACGGCGAGGGCCTGCTTCGCGCCGGAGGAAACGGTGTCGTTGATGACCTTACCGTTCTCGAGCATCCAGTAATCGGTTTCCGCGTCGAAGGGAACGACGCCGAAGGCCCCGAACACGGCGTTGAGGCCGTCCTTCGAGAAGCCGTAGGTATCGGCCTTCCCGTCCCCGTCGGGGTCGTTCTTGGCGAACTTGTACATGAGGGACTCGAACTCGGCGAGGGTTTCGGGGGTCTTCGTGACGCCAAGCTTCTTCATCCAATCCGTGCGATACACGAGGGGAAGGCGGAAGATGTTGGTCGGGTTGACCGCCGGAATGGCGTACTGCACCCCGTTCACCTTGCCCATTTCCATGTAGCCCTTCGCGTTGACCGTAATCGCCTTCCAGAGATCGGGGGCGTTTTTCTGTATCAGCTCGGGGCTGAGCTTCGCCAGGACTCCCTGCTTTACGTAGGTACCGAGGGTATCGGCATGCCTCAGGTAGAGAAGGTCGGGGATCTCGCCCGCCGAGAGCTTGATGTTGAGGAGCTCGTGGTATTGGTCGTGGTTGATGTTGACGACGGTGAAGTCGCAACCGAACTTGTCGCCGTAGAACTTGAGCATTTCGCCGTTCGGGTCGGTCGGCTCCATCTGATAGTTCGCGACGGTGATTTTCATGCGCTTGCTGTCCGCGGCGGTCGCAGCGGACACCAGACACGCGACGATCGCGATAATCGCCGCCCCTTTCATGATCCTGTTCATGATTCCTCCTTATTCGGTACGGGTCGTCCGCGTTTCGCGGCGCCCGGAATTCCCCTTTTCGTTCGTCAGCCCTTGAGTGAACCGACGAGGACGCCCTTCACGAAATACTTCTGGATGAACGGATACACGCACACGATCGGCACCGTCGCCACGAGGATGGTCGCCGCCTTTATCCCCTCGGGCGTGAAAAAGTCGTGTGACTGGCCCTCCATCTGCGTCAGCTGGTCGGACGAGCCGAGCATGACGATGCGCCTCATCACGAGCTGCATCACCTGGCCCTTTTGGCTCGAGATGTAGACCATGCAGTCGAACCACGCGTTCCAGTGCCAGACCGCGACCCAGAGGGCTATCGTGGCGAGTATCGGCTTGCAGACCGGGAGGATGATTCGGAACATGATCGTGATGTCGTTCGCCCCGTCGATCTTGGCCGACTCCTCGAGGCTTTGGGGTATGGTCTGCATGTAGTTCCTGACGATGACGAAGTTGTACGCGCTCACGAGTTCGGGCAGTATGAGGGCCCACATCGAATCGATGAGCTTGAGGTTTTTGACGAGGAGGTAGGACGGGATCATGCCGCCGGAAAAGAACATCGTGAACACGACGAGCCCCGTCCAGAGGTTCCTGTTCGGGAAGGTCTTCTTCGAGAGGGCGTAGGCGAGACAGAAGGTCACGAGAAGCGAAAGGCTCGTGCCGAGAATCGTACGGATTATCGTATTCCGGTAGCCTATCCCGACGTTCGGATTCGCGAACACCCGTTCGTAGTTCGAAAACGTGAACTGGCGGGGAATGATGGAAAGCCCGCCGAGGCTCATGTCGAGAGCCGAGAAGGACGAGGTGATGAGAAAGATAAAGGGATAGAGCGTCGTGATGCTCAACATGATCATGATCGCGTAGTTGACGATCGTGAACGGCGCGTCGGAGGGCTTGAGCTTCTTAGCTGCGATCGGTTTGCGTTTCATTCCTCGGCTCCTACCAGATTCCGTACTCGTTGAAGTGCTTCACGATCTTGTTCGCCATGATCACGAGGGTGAAGGAGATGATGTTGTTGAAAAGTCCCACGGCGGCGGCCGAGCTATACTCCATGCCCTCGAGGCCCTTCCGGTACATGTAGGTGCTCATCACGTCGCCGACGCTGTAAACGGCCGAATTGTAAAGGTTGAACACCTGGTCGAAGTTGTCGCTGACGAGGTTTCCCGTCGCGAGGATCAGCATGATCGTGATGACCGGATAAAGTGAGGGCAGGGTGATGTAGCGGGTCCTCGCCCACCGGCCCGCGCCGTCGAGGGCCGCGGCCTCGTAGAGCTCGGGGTCGATCGAGCTGAGCGCCGCGAGATAGATGATCGATCCCCAGCCGATCGCCTTCCAGATGTCGGTCGAGACGAGAACCGCCCGGAACCACTTCGGATCGGCGAGGAAATAGATGGGCTTCGCACCGAGGGCCTTGAGTGCGATGTTGATCGGTCCGATGGAAGGCGAGAAAAACTGAAGGAAAAGCCCCCCGAGGATGACCCATGAGACGAAGTGAGGCAGATAGCTGATCGTCTGGAAGGCCTTTTTCGCCCCCACGTTCACGACCTCGTTGAGAAGAAGGGCGAAGACGATCGGGGCTGGGAAGCCGAAGATAAACTCGAGCCCGCTTATAATGATGGTGTTCCTGAAGACCTCCCAGAAGCTTGGCGTCTTGAACAGCTCCTTGAACACCTCGAGGCCGACCCAGGGGCTGTTCCATACCCCCTGGAAAAAGTTGTAGTCCTTGAAGGCGATGATGAGCCCGTAGATCGGGACGTACTTGAATACCACGAAGTAGATCAGACCCGGCAGCATCAGGATGAGGAGGTAGCGGTTGTCCCAGTATCGCCTAGCCAACCCGACCGTGGCTTTCGTCCTTCGGACGTTATCTCCGCTTCTGTCGGTAGCAGTGTTTGGCATCGATTTCTCCCGTGCATTCTCGCTCGTTCACAAGGTCACGATCCCATCGTTTTTTCACTCCCGCAATAAAAACTTTTGGCTAAAATGCAACGAATCGGATAAATACGAAGAAATATTGCAAAAACGACATGGATTCGATACCGAACCCCGGTTTTCCGCCTACCTCGGGCGGGGGATACTCGGGGATTGACTCGGGGGGACTTCGAAAAGCCTCAGCCTTACAAGGTCCCCTTGGATAAAGCCGCCCGTTCGCGTATTTTCACGTGAGAGGTCGAGGAGGTATCGATGGAGTTTGGCGTACGCGCTCACGATTTTGGCAGGATGTCCGCCTCCGCTCTCGCTCGAACGATAGCCGCGCACGGTTTTTCCTGCGCTCAGCTCGCTCCGGCCAAGGCGATCGAAGGCTATCGCGACCTTCCCGGTTCCGAGGGAATGGCCGAGGCGCGCGGGATCGGCTCGGCATTCGCGGCCGAACATGTCCGCATCGTCGTGCTCGGCCGCTACTTCAACCCCGTTCACCCGGATCCCATCGAGCGAGAACGCGGGGCGATGGCTTTTCACCGCGGCCTCGAAATTGCCGGGGAACTCGGTTCCCCCCTCGTCGCCACGGAAACCGGCTCGGCGCGGGAGGACTGCGGTCCCGACCCCTGGAACTCGAGCGACGAGGCCTACGGGGCGCTGCTCGAGACCTTCGCCCCGCTGGTTGACGCCGCTGAAGGGTTGGGCGCGTCGATCGGCATAGAGCCCGTCGCCTCGCACGTTCTCAACACCCCCGGGCGCATGAGGCGCTTCATCGACGACCTCGGGTCCCGTTCCATCCGCGTGGTTTTCGACCCCGTGAACCTCGTCCCCGACGGCTGCGAGGATCCTCGGAACATCCTGAGCGAGTCCTTCGAGCTTTTCGGCGACCGCATCGACGTGCTCCACGCGAAGGATTACGTCATGGAGGGAAGACGGAAGCGGCAGCTTCCCGCGGGGCTCGGCGAGCTGGATTATCGGCTCGTGATCTCTTTTCTTCTCGAAACCGGCCGCGCGATACCGGTGCTTTTCGACAAAACGGCCCCCGCCGACCTCGATGATTGCAAAAGAAGGCTCGAAGCCATCGCGGCCTCGAGCGATCCCGCATAAGGCCATGGCGGATTCACGTTCCCGGTAAACGGAGCCTTGAGATTGCCAGATCGCCCGCGCCATGCAATACTGATTTTCGATGAACGCACGAGCTCCTTCCATCCCGCGTTTCGGACGCGGAATATCGGCCTTCCACGCGCGGGCGACAAAACGGTCTTTTTTTCTTCGACTGATCGTCTCGTACATCGGGCTCGTATCCGTCGTATCCGTTGTTCTCGCGTTCGCCGCCTGGTTCTTTTTTCAGGCGAAGTACAACGGCGAACTCGAGCGACTGCACATGGTCTCTCTTTCCACCATGGAGAGGGAGCTGCGCGCCGAGTTCTCCGATTCATCCAAAACCATCTACATGCAGTGCGTTACCCAGCTCTTGAGCGCGTCCGAGGGCTTCCTCGGCCCCGAGGACAAGGCGGCAGGAAACTCGGCCAAGATCAATCTGACATACCAGAATCTCTCTTCACTCGTAAGCCGGTATTACGAGACGGTAGCCGCGATCCACCTGTATTACCGGGAGGCCGGGCTCATCGTTTCATCCTCTTCCGGTCTCCTTTTCCAGAATGACCGTCCCGAGCGATCCCAGGGGCGTGACTGGCTGAGGCTCCTCGCAGAGAAGGGGACGCGGGGGCTCTGGACAAAGGCTCCGGGTGGAAACCCAATCGCGCTTCGATGCTTTCCGATACTGTCGGATGCCGAAACCTGCTCCGTCCTCATTGCGGTCGAGTTTCGCGCCGAGGCCATACGGAACGTCGTCTCAGGGCCCTTGGCCATCGAGGGCGGTTCCACCTGGGTCGCCGACGGTGCGGGTGGCCCCGTGGCCGTCTCCCCCGCCGGCGGCTGGAGCGACTCGGTGGCTTCCGTCGCCGGCGAGGCTGCGGCCAGGATGCGCAAGGGGACGACGGGCTACGTCCGCTCGATGGGAGGAAATAGCTGCCTCGTATCCGCGGTCGCCGTTTCGGATACCGGCTGGACCCTCGTGAACGTCACCCCGCTCAGCGTCTTGTACCGCAAGGGCGACAGCATACGCTTCGTGCTGCTCAGCATCTGCCTCGGGACGATAGCCCTCGGCATCGTGATCGTGTTCTTTCTCGCCCCGAGGATGTACGGCCCGCTCGGCAGCCTGATCGGAAGGGTTCGCGGCATGTTCGGGCTGAAGCTACCCCCACCCGCAGACGCGACGAACGAGTATTCCCTGCTCAACTACGCCTTGGACGGGCTTTCGGACCGGATGAACGAGCTCTCGGCCACCCTGCAGCGGAACCTGCCGGTCATCAAGCACGAGTTCGTGCAGCGTCTCTTGAACGGGGATGGGATCGACGGCAAGGACCTTTCGGACTCGCTCGGCGTAGTCGGCCATGCCACCTTCCCCGAGCGTTCCGCCGCGGCAATCGTCGTAATAGAGGAAAAATCTGAATCCTTCGACGTTCGGGCCGTTAAATATCGCCTCGCCGAGCGCATGGAGGGCGAGAGCGGTCGTTTCGTTCTCGCCTCGATCCTTCCCGGAGCCGCCGTCGCCCTCATCGTCGGGGCCGATGATGGCAGGGAGGGCCTCGCCTCGGTGGCGGCCGGCTGGGGCGACCTCGCGAGGAACGGGCTCGACCGGCGCATCGCCGTATACCTCGGTCCATCCGTCGATTCGCCGTTCGACCTCCAGACCTCCTTCGCCGAGGCCAGACTTCTCGCCGCGTATGGATTCTTTTTCCCCGAGGAGGCCGTGCTCATCGACCGCGCCGACCTGCTCGCCCGTGAGGGCCGCGATTCGACCCTTGCCCGCACGACCCTCGACCTGCTCTCGGAGAGCCTCGTCGCGCGAAATACCCCTGGAATCGATTCGGCGCTTCAAGCCCTGCGGAACTTCGTCAGGTCGAACGCGGCCTCGGCGGATGCGGCGCGCCGCGAGCTTTCACGAGTCCTCGGCGCGATCGCCGACTACGCTGAGTCGGCGTTTCCGGGCGGCGGAGCGCCGACCCGTGGGGACATCCTCTCGATCCTCGACACCTCCCGCGACATAGACGATTTCATCGACCGGGCGGCTCGCGTCGCGAAGGATATGTTCGTGAAGGTCGATATCCGGTCTGATGAACGGAACGCCATCCTCGTCGCGCGCATCAAAACCTACGTGAAGGAGAACCTTGCGGCCGAACTCTCGCTCCAGAAATTGAGCGAGGTCGTCGGCATCTCCACCGGCTACATGAGCAAGGTGTTCCGGGATGAAACGGGGGGACATTTCGTCGAGTTCGTGACCGATTCGCGTCTTGCCGAGGCCCAGCGGCTTCTCACGTCATCCGATTCCAGCGTCCAGGAGATCTCGCGGGCCGTGGGCTTCAACACGCCGGCCTATTTCATCAAACAGTTCAGGCTCAAGTACGGATGCACCCCGTACGAATACCGCAGGACGCACTAACCGAAATCGAGAGCCTCCCCGAAAGCCCATCGCCTTCGCCAACAGGCTTCGAGGAACTCAGGTCGGTTCGTCGGGTTACCGCGCGAGCCAGCCGCCGTCGACAGCCACGGTGTAACCGTTCACGTAGTCGGACGCCGAGCTTGCGAGGAACACGACCGGCCCCTTCAGGTCCTCCGGCTTTCCCCACCGGCCGGCGGGAATGCGACCGAGGATCTCGGCGGATCGCTTTTCGTCTTCGCGCAAGAGTTTCGTGTTGTTCGTGACCATATAGCCGGGTGCGATCGCGTTCACGTTGATGCCGAATTTCGCCCACTCGTTCGCGAGCTGTCGGGTGAGTCCCATGACGGCGGATTTGCTCGAGGTGTACGAGGGAACGCGGATGCCTCCCTGGAACGAGAGCATCGAGGCGATGTTGATGATCTTGCCGCCGGAACCCTGCTCGCGGAAACGCCTCGCGGCGGCCTGGGAAAGGAAAAACAGGGTCTTGAGGTTGATGTTCATCACGTCGTCCCAGTCCTTCTCGGTGAAGTCGAGGGCGTCGGCCCGGCGTATGATGCCCGCGTTGTTCACGAGGATGTCGACCCTTCCGAGCTCGGATACGGCGCAATCGACGATCATCGGAAGCCTGTCCTGCGTAGTAAGGTCCGCCTTGACGCTCACGAATCTCCTTCCGAGCGCCATTACCGCCTCTTCCGTTTCGGGCATCGACTTGTCGCCGACGCCAAGGATATCGGCCCCCGCTTCGGCGAGCGCCACGGCCATCCCCTGTCCGAGCCCGGTGGCCGCGCCCGTAACGATCGCGACCCTACCCTTCAATGAAAAGCTTTCAAGTACCATGGTTCCCCCTACCGTAAATCCGCGATCTTTACCGCATCCTGATCGCCGAAGGCCTGATTCTCGCCGGCCATGCCCCAGATAAAGCTGTAGTTTCCCGTCCCGCAACCCGAGTGGATCGACCAGCTCGGTGAAATGATGGCCTCCTCGCCGTGCATCACGACATGGCGGGTCTCGTCTGGCTGTCCCATATAATGAAAGACGATCCCGTCGTTCGCGATGTCGAAGTACATGTAGGCCTCCATCCGGCGCTCGTGGGTGTGGCAGGGTATCGTGTTCCAGACGCTCCCCGGCTCCAGAACGGTCATGCCCATCACGAGCTGGCAGGTCTTGAGACCGTCGGGGTGGAAGTACTTGTTGATGGTCCGCTGGTTGCATTCGGCCAGACTCCCCATCTTCGTGTGAACCGCGTCGGCGAGCCCGACCTTGGCGCTCGGGTAGGCCACGTGCGCGGGGCAGGAGTTGAAGTAGAACCTCGCCGGATGGGCGGCGTCGACGCTTTCGAAAACCACGCTCCGCGTACCGCGTCCGAGGTAGAGCCCGTCGCCCTTGGAAAGCTCGTAGCGGACGCCGTCCGCCGTGACCGCACCCCTACCCGCTATGTCGATGATGCCGATCTCGCGACGCTCGAGGAAGTAGTCTGCCCTGAGCTCGTCCTGGGCCTCGAGCCTTATCGCCTTCTTGACGGGAACCGCGCTTCCGATGACCATCCTATCGACGTGGCTATAGGTGAGGCAGAGTTCGTCGGCCTTGAATATCTCGGTGATGAGGAATTCCTCGCGAAGGGTCTCCGTATCGTAGCCCGCCGCGTCCATCGGGTTCGCTCCATAACGAATATCCATGTTCATCCCCTTAACGAAAACCGCGTTTTGGCTGAGATCGCCCGGCAGATCTGCAGGGTAACTCGAATTTCTTGGAAACCCCACTGTATACCAACCCGATCGGAAACTACAAGCGATAAACGAGAACGGGGCGAAAGCCCCGGTAAGGTCGGAAGGATTTTCACCACGAAAGCGCGAAAACACGAAAGGAAAAACCCTTCAATTTTCCATCCCTCTTTTAGTGGTTTCGTGCGTTCGTGGTTATTCCCCCTTCTTGGCGCCGGCCCGTAAGCTTCCCTAATAGAACGGATTCACCACGAAATCACGAAGCCACGAACGGGAAAGACTTTTTCCTATCCTTTTCGTGGCTTCGAGATTCCTATGTATTAAGTCAAGCCGCTGGCTCCATGATTCTTTTCTTTTTTGGTTTTTCTATGAGACCAGGCCGACAAAGCTTTTTATCAAGTTCGGCTTGAGTCGTTTGGTTATTGAGTTCCTTTCGAACGGTTACGATCCACATGACTTCGAGCATCCGCCGAGCGATCGCGACAATTGCCTCCCCTTTCCTCGTCGGATAGCTATTGTCCGGCATTTGGCTTGGAACGGATTGGGAGTATTGGAATGTACGGCCGCCCAGGCCGCCCGCACGATTACCGCACGGATAGCGGTGCATCCTCGTTTCGTGATGCTCCCGATGTGCACGGTATCGCCAGAGTTGTCGACTCTCGGCGTGATGCAGACGAAATGCGATACCTTCCGTCCACTCGTAAACCGGCTTCCGTCTCCCACATGTGCGAGACAACCCATGGCTGTCGTCGGGCCCACTCCGGGATCGGCACGCAAGAACGGGGCGTGCGG
>DBTK01000021.1:38093-40742 GCA_002307015.1 Spirochaetaceae bacterium UBA1318 | reverse complement strand
CATGACGTAGTTTCCGATCCCCGGGCGCGGCCTCAGATATCTGCGGTCGCGCCGCGACTTCCTTCTAGGGTTTGATTCTTTTTCTGTCGCGCCGCGACCTCCTTCTAGGGTTTGATTCTTTTTCTGTCGCGCGGGAACAGGGCGGCTTCCTTGACGCTCGAGAGCCCGAGTATTTTCTGGGTCAGGCGCTCGAGGCCGATGGCGAAGCCGCCGTGGGGCGGACAGCCGTACTTGAATATCGAGAGGTAATCCTCGATGGGCTCCGGCTTCAGGTTGAAATGGTCGAGGCTCTCGAGCATCATCGGGTACTCGTTGATCCGCTTGCCGCCGGTCGTGATTTCCAGGCCCCGGAACAGGCAGTCGAAGCTTTTCGTGTTCTTGCCGTCCGGATAGGCGTAGAAGGGCCGGGCCCTTCGAGGAAAGGCGTTCACGAAGACGATGTCGCTCCCCTTCTCCTTGGCAGACCACTCGCAGAGGACCCGCTCGCAGGCCGGGTCGATCTCGTAGGAACGCTTCCCCGACACCTTCGCGGCGATATCGAGGGCCTCGGCATAGCCGATGATGGGCGAGCGGGCGACCGATTCAGGCGTCGGCACCGTCGCGCCGTAGAGCGAGAGGATTGGCTCGCAATCCTTTTGGACACGCTCGAAAATCGCGGTGAAAATCCCCTTTTCAAGCTCGATGAGGTCGAGCTCGGACTCGATGAAGCCGGTTTCGACATCGAGCGAAACGTACTCGTTCAGATGGCGAGGGGTGTCGTGCTTCTCGGCCCGGTACGCATAACCGACCTCGAACACCTGCTCGAGGCCGGAGGCCACCATCGCTTGCTTGAAGAACTGGGGCGACTGGGCGAGGTAGGCCGGCTTGCCGAAGTAATCGACCTCGAAAAGCCCCGTGCCTCCCTCCGACGCCGTCCCGATGATCTTGCTGGTCTTGATCTCGACGAACCCCAGCCCGTTGAGGTACTCGGTGAAATAGCGGAGAAGGGCCGCCTGGAGCCTGAAGGCCGAGAGCAGCTTCGGATTGCGGAGGCTCAGCTGCCGGTTCTCGAGGATGGTATCGAGGGCCACCGAGGAGAGGTCGCCGTTGACGGAGAGGGGCAGGTCCCCCTCGGCTCGGGCGAGCACCTTCACCGACTCGGCCGCGACCTCGAAGCCGCCGGGCGCCTTCGGGTTCTCGCGTACCGGCCCCGAGACCTCGATGACCGACTCGAGGGTGAAATCCGGCGTTCCCTCGATCACGACCTGGACGGTGCCCGAGCGGTCTCGGAGCACGACGAAGGCTATCTTTCCGAGGTCCCGGATGCGATGGGCCCACCCCTGAACCGTGACGGATGTGCCAGATGCGGATGCAATATCGTGAGCGAGCGTTCTCATTGTCTTACTCCTTGAAGAGGTGATCGGCGAGGGGGAATAATGAAGGCCGAGATGGCTCGGGAATCGCCAGAGCCATCTCCAAAGGTCCGTTCACCCTTCACAGCTCGCCGTCCTTGATCGCCATTTCGATCGCCCTGCCGAGCGCGGCCGGTTCTGCCCTTCCGCCCGAGGCCTTCATGGCGGCCCCCACGAGAAAGCCGTAGGGTTTCCTGTCTCCCGAGCGGACGGCGGCCGCCGCTTCGGGGGAGGAAGCGACGGCATCGCGGGCGAAAGCGGCGAGGACGGCGGGGTCGGACACGAGCTCCCAGCCCCGTTCCTTCACGATCAATCCAGGGTCGCGGTCCTCCTCGAATACGGCGGCGAGCAGGTCCTTGGCCATCCTCGACTGGATCCTCCCCGATTCGAGGAGGGCGATGATGGAGGCGAGACGATCGGCTGAAACCGGACTCGTATCGATCGTCGAGCCACGTCGGTTGAGCTGGCCCGCGAGTTCGCTCGTGATCCAGGAGGCGGCCCGCGAGGGACTCGCCCCCTTCCCGATGACGGTCTCGAAGTAGTCGGCCGTCGGCTTTTCGTCGGAGAGCATCGCGGCCTGTTCGGCCGTGAGCCCGAGCGAAACGTACCGATACCGGCGCTGGAGCGGGGTTTCGATGGCCGCGCCGACGACCCGGTCGATGAAGGCGTCGTCGGGTCTGAAGGGCGGGAGGTCGGGCTCGGGAAAGTAGCGGTAATCCTTCGAGGATTCCTTCTTGCGCATCGTTTCGGTCACGTCGCGGTTCTCGTTCCAGAGCCTCGTTTCCTGGTCGATGCGGCCGCCCTCGGAAAAGAGCCTGGTCTGCCTCGCGATCTCGTAGTTGAGGGCCTTGCGGACGAACTTGAAGGAGTTGATGTTCTTGATCTCGACCTTGGTGCCCAGGCCCTTCCCCTCCTCGTTGATGGAAACGTTCGCGTCGCAGCGGAGACTCCCCTCCTCCATGTTCCCGTCGCAGACCCCGAGGTGGCGGAAAAGGCGGCGGAATTCCTGGAGGTAGGCCTCGGCCTCCTCGCCCGTGGTCAGGTCGGGCTGGCTCACGATCTCGAGCAGGGGAACCCCGGCCCTGTTGTAGTCGATGAGGGTCCGGTCGCCCTGGTGGATGAGCTTCCCCGCGTCCTCCTCGAGGTGGCATTCCCTGATGGAAACCTTCCTGGTCTTCCCCTCGAACTCGAACTCCATGATCCCGTCGGTGCCCAGGGGTGCGGCGAACTGCGAGATCTGGTAGTTCTTGGGCATGTC
>DBTK01000021.1:24499-37860 GCA_002307015.1 Spirochaetaceae bacterium UBA1318 | reverse complement strand
CTGGTAGTTCTTGGGCATGTCCGGATAGAAGTAGTTTTTGCGCTCGAAAATCGTGTTCCTGGATAGGGTGCAGCCGATGGCGTGGGCGACTCGGTACCCCATGTGCAGTGCCTCGCCGTTCAGCGCGGGCAGGGCGCCCGGATAACCCATGCAGACGGGGCAGACGTTCGTGTTCGGTTCGTCGCCGAAATGGGCCGGGCAGGAACAGAAGGCCTTGCTCTTCGTGAGCAGGTGGATGTGGATCTCGAGACCGATGAAGGTTTGATAGTTCATGAAAGGAACTCCTCGGAATAGCCCGCGGGATGCTCGACCGGGAAGATCCCGGCCGCGAGCCGTGCGGCCCTGAACAGCAGGGACTCGTGGAAGGCTGGCGCCATGAACTGAAGCCCGACGGGAAGCCCTCCGGCGGTGCCGGCCGGAAACGCGAGGGCGGGAACCCCGGCGAGGTTGGCCGCGCAGGTGAAGCGGTCGGCGAGTTTCTGCTGGAAGGCGTCCATGCCGGCGTCGCCGTGGGGAAAGGCCTTCACCGGGAAGACCGGCATCATGAGGAGGCTCGCCGTCCCGAAGATCCGGGTGAAATCGTTCCGGATCGCCGTCCTCACCCGCTGGGCCTTGAGGTAGTAGCGGGACTGGAAACCGGACCTGAGCACGTAGGTCCCGAGGAGGATGCGGAGCTTGACCTCCTCGCCGAAACCCTCGCTCCGCGAGGCGCGGACGAGCTCATCCGGAGTCTCGGCCGAGGAAGACCGCCGGCCGTAGCCGATCCCGGTGAAACGGGCGAGGTTGGCGCTCGCCTCAGCGGTCGCGATGACGTAGTAGGAGGGGACGACGTACTCGAGGGTCGGCATGTCCACCTCGACGACCTCGAGGCCGAGGGCGGACAGCTTTTCCGCCGTCCTGGCGTAGGCCGACGCGATCTCGGGATCGAGGCCGGAGAGTCCGCGAAGGACGGCGACCTTCCGAGGCTGGGCGGCCTCGGCCCGCGAAAGGGTTTCCGCATCCGGCTCGAGGGAGGTCTGATCCATCGGATCGACCCCATGGGCCGCCCCGAAGACGGCCTCCACGACGTTGAGGCTCGCGGCGAGGATCCCGGGTGTTTCAAGGGACGAGGCGTAGGCCGTCAGGCCGTACCGAGAAATCGCCCCATAGGTGGGTTTGAGTCCGTAGACGCCGCAGAACGAGGCCGGCTGGCGGACCGAGCCCCCCGTATCGGTGCCGAGGGCGAAGGGAACCATCCCGGCCGCGACGGCCGCCGCGGAACCTCCCGAGGATCCGCCCGCGACCCGCGTCGTATCCCAGGGATTGGACGTCCTTTTATAGGCCGAATTGTCCGTGGAGGAACCCATGCCGAATTCGTCAAGGTTGGTCTTCCCGACGACGACGGCCCCTTTTTTCAGGAGCCGGTCGACGCAGGTCGCCGAATAGGGTGAACGGAAGCCCTCGAGGATCTTCGATCCGCAGGTCAATCCGAAGCCCTTCACGGCGATGTTGTCCTTCACCGCGAAAGGGACGGCGGAGAGGCTTTCGTCGCCCCGCGCCGTCTTCCCGTCGTCGGCCGGAGGCAGGCGGGAGTCGGGCTTCAATTCGAGAAAAGCCCCGATGCGGTCCTCCCACGAAGACAGGTAACGGGCATATGACGTTCGGCGCACGCCCTCGTCGAGGACGCCGCTCCAGCGTTCAAGTTCCGACAGCATATGAGCCTCGCAGGATTAAAGGATATTGGGAATACTGATAAGGCGTCCCTCGGATTCGGGGACGTTATTCAGGAGTTCGGCGTTGGAGTTCTCGTTATTATTGAAATTATTATTGTTGCAATTATTGAAAGGAGCGGGATTGTCGGTTCTGATCTTGTTCTCGGCGAGAAGGGCATGGATCGTCGGCTCGAGCCCATCCACGTCCATACGGTCCATCGTTTCAAAATATCCGAGCATTCGCTCGACCGATTCGGAGAACCGGCCCATTTCCGTTTCGCTCAAATGCAGGTACGCGAGCGAGGCGGTAATCTCCAACTCCTCTTTCAACATATTTATGCATCTCCTGCCTAGGATTTTGCATAATTATAAAGCGTTGTCAAGCCGGAATTTTATCGAAAAGAGGAAACCGGCGTCGCCCCGGATCTCGAAGCTACCCTCCAGTTGCTGCACCAAACTCTCGATCAGCTCGAAGCCGAGGCCGCCATGGAGGGAATCGGGAGAACCCGAGAATCCCCTCCCGTTGTCGGATACCTCGAGGGTACAGACATCCTCGGCCGGGATGAACCTCACGCGAATCTCCCTTCTTTCCGTGGAATCCGATCCGGCGGGAAAGGCGTGGGTCAGGGCGTTCACCACCAGCTCGTCGACGATGAGGCCGAGGACGACGACCCGGTCGATGTCCAGTTCGATCCCGGCCGAATCGACCACCAGGTTGACGCCCCGCAGCCCGCCCTGGAAGGAGACCATGATGTTCTTCAGGAGATCGTTGAGGTACTCGGCCACGTTGATCCGGGTAAAATCGCTCGAGGAATAGAGGTGCTCGTAGACGAGGGCCATGGACTGGACCCTCACCTGGCCCCGGCGCATGAGGTCGACGACACGGGGATCGGGAACCTTGTCGATATGAAGGTTGAGGAGGCTCGCGACGAGCTGGAGGCTGTTCTTCACGCGGTGATGGACCTCGCGGAGCAGGATCTCCCGCTCTCCCATCGAACGGATCAGGTCGTTCTCCTTCCGTTTCAATTCGGACACGTCGAGAATCGTCGCGAGGCATCCGGAAAAATTTCCCGAAGGGGATCGTATCGAGGTGAAACAGATCTGAACGGTGAGTATCGTCCGATTCCGGACGGGCAGGTAATACTCCATGGGTTCGACGCTTGCATCCCGCGATTCCTCGAAACAACGACGGGCGCGTTCACGGTCCTCCTCGGCGATCAGCATGACGAAGGAGAGGCCTTCGATTTCGTTCACGGGAATGTCGAGCAGCTGGGAAATCCGGGGATTCGCGAACGTGATCCACCCCTCGGGATCGATGATCACCACGCCCTCGCGGGTCGTCTCGACGATCATGCGGTACATGGCCCGGCTCTCCCTGAGGGTATCGCGCAGGTCGGTTTCCCGCTTGACCTGCCTGTCGACGAGGATATAGACGAGAAGCGCGGTAACCGCGACATAGGCCCAACCCTTCGCGGTCATCACGATGTCGATGGTTCCGATATCCTTCAAGAAGGTGGTGACGATCCGATCCGTGAAGAGAATCCAGGCGAGACCGAAGACGGCGTATATCAGGGTGATTTTCAGGGCTGGACGGATCTTCATGGCGCTCCCAATCCGCGGCGAGATACGATATCCCGTCCTAACTATAGCCCGGCGTCATCGAGCGGACAAGAATAAATTCAGAAACGACCAAGCCTTCCCTTGACGGCGGCGACGAGGTCGTCGGGCGTCGAGGCTCCGGCCGAGATGCCCACCCGTTCGAACCGCTCGATTCCCGCAGGGAGCTCCGTCTCGTCTTCGATGAGCCAGGCCGGCTTGCCGCTTTCGAGGGCCGTCGCGAGAAGTCGCCTTGCGTTGGCGCTGCTCCTTCCACCCACGACGATGATGGCGTCCACCCGAGAGGCGAGCTCGCGCAGGGCACCCTGCCTCTCGGTCGTCGCCCCGCAGATCGAGTTGACGGTTTCGATCTCGAAGCCCTTCGATCGGAGCTCATCGCAGATCTCGGCGTACTCGTCATCCTTGACCGTCGTCTGGGCGATCACGACCGCGCCCTTCCTGACCTCGAGGGCCCTCGCCTCGGCCGCGGAGCTCACGATCGAACAGCCGGGGGCGTGGCCGGCTATCCCGATGATTTCGGCGTGCTCCCGGTCCCCGACGAGGATCACCTGGCGGCCGGCTTCGGACGCCCTTTTCGCCCGCTGCTGGGAGGCGAGGACGCGGGGACAGCTTGCGTCCACAAGGCGTGCGCCCAGGCCTTCGAGAGTCGCCTTCAGAACCGGGGATATCCCGTGGGCTCGTATGACGACCGTCCGGCCCTCGAGAGAGCCGGGGAGGTCGCCCTCGTCGAGAACGGTGACGCCGAGGGCGGCGAGGGAATCGAGGGCGTGGCGGTTGTGGATGAGGGGACCGATGGTATGAACCGTCCCTTCGGCGGTGGACCGGGCCGTCGCCTCGGCGATCTCCACGGCACGCCTCACGCCCATGCAGTAGCCGAGAACATCGGCCTCGATGATGATCATGGGGGAATGATATCGCCGCCTGAGGGATGGGGCAAGTCACTTCCCAATCGATCCGGCGATCCGTATACTCCTTTCCATGCGTTTCTCCAACTACCACACCCACAGCGATTTCTGCGACGGTTTGGGATCGATCGACGATTACTGCGCCAGGGCACGGCTTCTCGGCTTCTCCTCGCTCGGCTTTTCCTCCCACGCGCCCTTCCCGATCGAGACGGACTGGCACATGGAAGCCGGTCGCATCGGCGAGTACCGGAGCCTCGTCGCCGCGGCGAAAAAGGCGCACGAGGGCAGCCTCGAGGTCTACCTCGGCATCGAAGCCGATTACCTCGCGGGGATGGCAGCCCCCGATGACGGGAGGATTTCATCCTTCGGCCTGGACTACGTGATCGGGTCGGTTCACTACCTCAGGTCGCCGCGAGGCAGGCTTTTCACGATCGACGAGCAGGCGGATGCCGTCGGCGCCATTCTCGCCTCGGATTACGAGGGAAACGGCAGGGCCCTCGCGGAGGCCTATTTCGACGCCCTGGACTCGATGCTCGAGAAGTCGCGCTTCGACATCCTTGGCCACATCGACCTCCTGAAAAAGAACAACCCCCTTCTCCGCTTTTTCGACGAGGATTCGGCGTGGTACCGCGAGCGCGTCAGGGGGAGCCTCGAGCTCGCGAAGAGAAACGGATGCATCGTGGAGGTGAACACGGGCGGGATGGCGAGGGGCAAGATCACGGTCCCCTACCCCGACGACCGGATCCTGCGCGACATGCACGCGTCGGGCATCCCGGTAACGCTGAACGCCGACGCGCACCGTCCCGAACATCTCGATTTCGCCTTTCGCGAAACCCTCGAGTTGATGAGATCGAGCGGATACCGGACGACGATGCAACTCGTCGGCGGAAGGTGGAAGGAAATGGCGATCGATTGAGGAAGAACGACCGCTCAGGCGGCTCGATGGCCTGGGCGACGGTTCGGGGAACAGTCCGTCGTCGCTACCTGTTCCGGCGCTCGTCCTCGTTCTTGCACTCGACGCAGAGCATCGCGTAGGGAATGGCTTCGAGGCGGGCGCGGGGTATGCGTTTCCCGCATTTCATGCACAGGCCGTATTTCCCCTGCTGGATGCGGGAAATCGCGGCGTCGATCTGACGGAGCCGCTTCATGTCCTGGGTTCCGATCGATTCGATCATCTTGCGGTCCATGTCATCGGAGGCGATGTCGGCGAAATCCTTGGGATCCATATCCTCAACGATGCTCCGGAAATCGGCATTCGAGGCGACGAGGTTGTTGATGATCTGCTTCTTCAGCTCCAAGAGAGAATCGTGCATCGATGTTGCGAATTCCTTGTCATCCATCGCGGTACCCCCACCTGTCTTGCCCCCGTCGGAACGACGGCTGCCGTTCCGGTTCCCGGCCGGTCTTTTGACCGGGCACTCTTGCCGATTTGATTAAAAATGTCAACAGGTTGACAAACCGGCGTAAATACCTCTACAATTATACGATCCGAAAATGTAAAAAGCAAATAATTTTGTTTTCCGGTTTTGTTCGAATCCCGAAGGAGGATCCGTTGGCTAAAGAAGAAGCGATCGAGGTACAGGGCGTCGTCAAAGAGTCTCTGCCCAATACCATGTTCCGCGTTGAGCTCCAGAACGGACATCTGATACTCGCTCACCTTTCAGGAAAAATGCGCAAGCACTATATCCGGATCGTCCCGGGCGACATTGTCAAAGTCGCGCTTTCGCCCTACGACCTGAACCGCGGCAGGATCATTTACCGCGAGAAATAACTCCCCCGACCGGTCGGCCATCCCCAACCGCCGGTTGCGGCATTCTAAAAAAGCAGCAAATCAGACCGGGGAACCCATCCGCTTCGCCGTTCCGTCGTCTCGACTAGAATGAAATCATCCAGGATATCCTGAACGCCGACCGTCGTTCCTTCGGCAAGGCTGAACGCGGCTCTCGATGCGGGATCGGGCACGACGAAGGCCTCGACCACGGCAGCGGTCTTGGATTTCTTGGCGCCCGTCCCGGTCGGGGCCGCGGCGACCGCGTAGGGCGTCGAAAGGACGGCCGCGCTCGACGCGAGACAGGCGAACGAGGCAAGGCTCAGGACGGAAGCCGAAACGACGATGATCAGGACCAGCCCCCTCTTCTTTTTCTCGTAGAAGAACGCCGAAAACACCAGCACCCACAGGAAGATCGCGGCCGTCCAGAAAAAGATGCCGGGATATGCCGTCACGCGAACCGACGTCGTCCGGCCCATCCCCCCCGACTGCATGAGCAGGGGTTCGAGGAAAGCGAGTTCGCGGGGAAGGGCGGCGAGCCGGCCCTTGAAACGTTCGAGGCGTTCCGCATCACGGACAGCCTGGGCGAAAAAGCCGGCATGATAGAGCGTGAGGGACCGGTCGTAGAGCAGGATCGGGTTGTCCGGAAGCTTATTGAGCAGGGCGCCGAAACCGGAAGATGCCGCGACCCAGTCTCCCCTGCCGTAGGCCGCGACGGCCTGCGAAAATCGGTCGGCCCTTCCGTCCCGGGCAGCGGATGCGGAAAGGATGAGGGACATGAGGAGGAGCACGGCCAGAGCCTTCCCCGAGGCTCGGGGACGCCGGCCCGAGATCTTCCTCACGACGAGAAAAAGGAGGGCGCAGCCGGGGAGCACCATGAGGATGTACCAGACCGGATCCCGGTAGCCCGTGAACGGCGTCGAGCGAAGGACGGCTCCAAAATCGGTTTCGAGGGGGAGGTCCCGGATATCCGCATAGCCGCCTCCCTTCGCCAGAGGCCCGGTTCCGCCGGGTCCCTTGCCCCGGGCAGCGACTCCTGAAGGCGTGGGATCCGCGACGGTGAACGCGACGGCCGGGGGAACGAGATAGGATACCGACCCCGATTCGGGCGAAAACACGGCATAGGGCCTGAAGCTCGCCTCGAACCGCCCGCTTTTCC
Organism: Spirochaetaceae bacterium UBA1318; assembly: GCA_002307015.1. Lineage (GTDB taxonomy): Bacteria > Spirochaetota > Spirochaetia > Treponematales > UBA1318 > UBA1318. Next base: position 30,720 of record DBTK01000021.1, on the reverse strand, counting down.
GGGGCAGGACCTGCCAGACCACGCGGCGGGAGCCGCTGTAGCCTCCTGGTCCCGCCTCGACCGACGAATCCTCCCGGGAGCTCAATTCCGCATCCTCGTCCGCCGCCTTCAGGCCGTTCCTCGAGAGGAGGGGCCTCGGCATCGCGAGAGACAGGAGGCTTCCCGTACCGCTGATCGTATAGGAAACCTCGGCTGTCCCGCCCGAGGGAACCGTCGACCGCTGAACCCTGGTCGAGGCGGTGAAGCTTCCGACGGCCCCCGTTTCGGCCGCGGAGGCGGGAAGCGGCAGTATCCTGATCCTGACCGGCGGGACCACGACAGTCCTCGTCCCGAGCACGAGCCTGACGGCCCCCAGCTCGAGCTGGCCCGGCTTGACCGCGGTGAGAAGGTAGGAGGCGACGAGACCCCCGGGCGTCGCCGGGAGCTTTTCGAGGAAGGCCCCGTCGGGAACGGTGACCGAATCGGGGACGGCCGTCCTCGCCTGGCCCTGGAGGGCGATGGAGACGCCGAAGGGCTGGCCCATGTAGACGCCCGAGGCGGGCGCTATCCACCGCGCGGACAGGGATTCGGCCTGGGGAAGGCCCGAATTGAAAGCGAGGACGATTTCCCCGGTCTTCGTCTCGAAACGGTCGGTGTGAACCAGGATCGGGGGGATGATGTATTCGCCGTCGGAAACGGCGACGATGGTCATGGTGATCCTCGTCCCGCGGGCGGACTTTCCGGAAGCGGCATCCCCGCCATCGGGGCCGCTCCAGTCCCGCTTTTCCGCACCCTGCATGGCGAGGCCCTCGGGCAGTTTCGGGCCCTCGATCGCCACGGAATCGGGGGGTGCGTCGATGGAAAGGACGAGGCTGAACGGCTCACCCGTCCTGGGCGACGCCGGGTCGACGGACAGGGAAACCTCCGGCCTGTCCTCGGCCCAGAGGGGCAGCGCGGGAATGAAAGCCGCGACGAGGAAGGCTGCGGCGAGCCCAATCCTCAGTAATCGGCGCTCGTATCGTTCTGCCGATCGACCTGGCTTTTCCATTGGTCGTGCTCCTTCCGGGAAAGAAATTCGAGGAGATTTTCGGATGACTGGGGAGAATACTTCCGTTCCACCGGCGAGGGCTGCTGGGACGAGTGGGCCTTCTGCTTGTTCTTGCTCCTGAGGCTGAGCTCGAGATTGATCTTCGCCTCGATGGACGATCCCCTGATCTCGAGCGCCTTCCTGAAGTCGCCGGAGGCCGCGTCGAAATCCCCGCCCTCGTAGGCGAGAACCCCGCGGTTGAACCAGGAACGGAACTGGACCTCGGCATTCCTCGATTCCGCGGCCTTCGTCCAGTTCGTGCCGGCCACGCCCTCCTCCCCGAGGCGGTAGTAGACGTTGCCGAGGTCGTAGACGAGCCATTCGGTGGACCTCCCCCGCTTCTCGGCGTGGAAGTACCCGACCATGGCCTCCTGGTAACGGCCCTGCGAAAAAAGGGAATTCGCCTTGATCACGTCGAAATAGGAAGCCCCACCGCATGAGGATGCCGAAAGTCCGAGGGCGAGAATGGAAATCATGGCGAGGACGCGCCGGCCGGTTCTCAGCGGGCTCGGCTTCGAATCCGAAAGGATCGGCTTCCTCATTTTTCCACCCACGGCAGGGCGCCCACCCCGAGGTAGACGATGAGGAGGATGACCGCGGCGATGATGAAAAGCTGGTAATGGTCGATCGGTTCGTAGCGGTAGCTTTCGGTCAGCGCGCCGACACCCGCCTTCTGGGCGAGGTCGATGACCTCGCGGAGGGCCCGAGGATCGGAGATCGGGTAGTAGGCCCCGTCCGAGAGGTCGGCGACAGCCTTCAGGATGTCGGGCTTCAGCCGGGAGCGAATCGCATTCGTTCCGCTTCCCGTAGAGACGAGGGCCCCCTCGTCCGTTCCCGCACCGATCGAGAAGATCCTGATCCCCTTCGCCTTCGCGGCCCTGGCCGCGACCAGGGGGTTCCCGGCGAGGCTCTCCCCGTCGGAAAAGAGGACGAGGAGCTTCATGCTCGCGTCGCTCGTGCGGAAGGAATCGATGGCGACGTCGATGCCCCGCTCGAGATCGGTCCCGCGCGAACTCAGCAGGGTCGGTTTCGCGTGGGGCAGGAACTGGGCGATCGACTCGGCATCCTCGGTCGCGGGGATCTCGACCGTCGCGTCGCCCTTGAACACCGTCAGGCTGAACCTCGTCCCCGGCAGGGAGGAAACCAGCTGCTGGCAGAGCTCGATCGATCGGCCGAGCCTGGAAGGCTCGACGTCGCGAATCTCCATGCTCCTCGAGACGTCGATGGCGCAGGCGATCTCGAGGCCGGAATGCCGCTCCAGGACGGGCCTCACGCCCCAGGAAAAGCCCGAAAGGGCGAACACGAGGCAGCAGTACGCGAGGGAAAAGCTCAGGGATCTGAAGAAGTAGACGGCCTGCCACCGCGTCAGGTACTCATCCTCCCGCCAGGAACCGAGGACGGCGGCGGTCTCCGAGCGGGCGCGGCGATAGCGGAGGATGAAGAAGCCCGTCAGGGGCACGAGCAGCACCAGCAGGGCGAGGAAGGCGGGCCGGGCGACGTTCATGGCAGGGCCCCCAGGAAGATGGTTTCGAGGGCGAAGCCGAGGGAGGAGGCGACGAGGCCCAGGGCGAGGAAGGCCTCGTAGAGCTGGCGGGTCGTCAGCATCGTGCGCACCCTCACCTCGGCCGACTGCTCCTCGCCGAGCCTCGAGAATACCTGGACGAGGGCGTCTGCGGACTGGACCGAAAAGTAACGCCCGCCCGTCCGCTCGGCGATGTCGCGCAGGGCCCCTTCGTCGAAATCGGAACGGTACATACCGGAATAGCGCTTCCCGCTCTGGGGGTCGACGTACTCGAGGGGCACCTCGCCCCTGGTCCCGACGCCGATGACGTAGATCGGGATTCCGAGACCGAGGGCGATGTCCGAGGCCGTCTCGGGGGAGATCTCGCCCGAGTTGTTCTCGCCGTCGGTCAGCAGGATGATGGATTTCCGGGGAGCGGTCGAATCCCTCAGGTGAAGGCACGCGACCGCCAGTCCCATGCCGATGGCCGTCCCGTCCCCGTACTGGGCCACCTTGATCTCGCGGAGCCTTTTCTCGACGGTCCGGTAGTCCGGGGTCGGCGGAACGATCAGGGCGGCGTCGCGGCCGAAAGCGACGATGCCGACGGCCTCGTTCTTCCTCGTGGCGAGGAACCGGTCGATCACGGCGATGGCGGTTTCGAAGCGGTTGTCGGCGCCGAGGTCGCGGGCCGACATCGAGGGAGAGACGTCCAGGGCGATCACGATGTCCGAGCCGTGGGTCAGATAGACCGGGCGCTGGGTGACCGCGACCGGCCTCGCGATCGCCACGATGAGCAGGGTAAGGCCGACGTAGGAGAGGACGGCGCCGGCCGTCTGGAGCCAGGCGTACCACCGCCCCGAGACGACGAAGAAGGAGCCCCGCCAGTTCGCGAAGGGTTCGGGCAGGTAGTTTCTCGTGCCCTTCGAGAAATGCCTCAGGTAGATCAGGATCGGCACGACGGCGAGCAGGATGAGCCAGCCCGGTTCCTCGAAGCTAAGCATGCTCGGCCTCCCTCGTCTCGAGGCTCACCAGCACGGCCTCGACGTCGTCCAGCTCCTCGGCCTTGCGTTCCCGGGTCGCGGGGCGGGAGGCGAACTTCACCAGGTCGCCGTCGGAAAAGATCCGGGAGAGCCGGGCCGAAAGGTTCGCGTCCAGCTCCCGCTCGACGAAGAACCGCTGGATTTCGCTCGAGGTCAGGGATACGCAGTTCGCCCTGAGCCTGAAGCCGAGATAGCCCCGGAGGGACGAAAGCAGGACGTCGTAGAACGAGGCCGAATCCAGGGAGTCGAGCTCGTCGCGCAGCTTCTTCAGGGTCCGCTGCATGATCTTGTAGGGCTGGTTCTCGCGGTAGGACTCGATGAGGGCGGCGAAAAAGGAGAGTCCGTACTTCACGAAGAGGAAGACCGAGAGCAGGGCGAGGAGGATGAGGCCGGCCAGGCCGTAGAGGAAGAGCTTCGTTCCGGGCAGCTCGAGCTGGCCCCTGATGGGGACGAGGGTGGCGGACCGGCCTTCGAGGATGGAGCCGACGGTGACGGCCACGGGGGGAAGCCTGAAGGGACCGGCGTCGATCTCGGGGAGGCTGATGTCCCCCGGCTCGAAGGGGATGAAGCGGATCCGGGCCTCGTCGTAGCCCTCGCGCGGGGTCACGGTAAGAGAAACGACCTTGACCGAGTCGTTCGAGGGGAGCTTCTGGGGCTCGGTGAGCATGATGGGCGAATCGGGCTTGGTCCCCGCTGGCCGGGCGATGCGGAGGTAGAGTTCGACCGTGTCGCCGACGTAGAAGACGGTCGGGACGAGGGCCTTCTGAAGCACCCCGGCCTGAAGCGGCGCGGTCGGCTCGGGCACCCGGGAGGACTTGGGCGGGGGCAGGTTCGCCGCGAAGGCCGAGAACGCGAGGACGAGACCGAGGCCGAACGCGGCGACTATACGGCGCTTCACGACCTGCCCTCCCCGCTGAACCTGATCAGGACAGTCGCCGACTGGCCCTGGGCGGTTGCGTAGTTCATGATCGGCCCTCCCCGCTGAAGTGCCTGATCAGGACAGTCGCCGGGTCCTCGGTCGTCGAGGTGACGAGGGGCGAGACTCCCCGCCTGTAGCATTCGTGTTTCCAGGCGGCGCACTCCTCGTCGAAGCGTCTGGCATAGGCCTCGCCGGCAGACTTTCCCTTCATGAAAAGGATGGCCCCCGTTTCGGGGTCCTCGAGCCTCAGCAGGGGCCGGGCCGGCAGGATCCTGTCGTCGGGCGACCAGATCCGGACAGCGATGACGTCGTGCTTCCTCGCAAGAACGGAGAGCTCGGACCAATAGCCGTCGGTCTTGAAATCGGAGATGATCACGAAAAGCCCGCGCCGCTTGAGGGATTCGGCGGCGGCGCGCAGGGGAACGTCCAGGTTCGAGGCCCTCGTCGTGCAGGGGAAACCGACGGCGTCGTGGATGAGGGCCATCGTGTGCCTCGAGCCCGTCCGGGGGGAAACCCACTTGTCGATGCCCTGGGAGAAAAAAGCGGCCCCGACCCGGTCGTTGTTGAACTCGGCGGCGAAGGCGCAGAGGGCGAACAGCATGGCCGCGTAATCCCGCTTGCCGATCTCGCCGGACCCGGAGTACATGGAGCGCGACACGTCGAGGAGGAGGAAGAGGGTGAGCTCCCTCTCCTCGGAAAAGGTCTTCACGTAGGGGGCGCCGAATCGGCTCGTCACGTTCCAGTCTATCGTCCTCGCGTCGTCGCCGACGACGTACTCGCGGACGTCGTTGAACTCGATGCCCTGGCCGCGGAACACGGAGCGATACTCGCCCGACAGCATCGTGTCGAGGAGCCGTCGCGAGGCGAGGCGGAGTCGTTTGATCCGATCGACGAGTTCTTCCGTGTTCATGGGATTCTGTCCGGAACCCTTAGGGAACCGGCACGAACGAAAGGATGCGGTCGATGATATCGTCCGCATCGAGCTGTTCGGCCTCGGCCTCGTAGGAAAGCACGAGACGGTGGCGGAGGGCCGGATAGGCGACGGCCTTCACGTCCTCCGGAATCACGTAGGACCTCCCGTCCATGAGGGCGAGCACCCGGGAACACCGGTAGAGGGCGATCGAGGCCCGGGGGGAGGCGCCGAACTGGATGTAGTGGCGGTAGCCTTCGCGGGAACCCTTGCGGTCCTCGCGATCGGGACGGGAGGCGGCGACGACGGAGACGGCGTACTGCACGATGCGCCCGTCGACCTTGACCTGTTCGGCGACGCGCTGGAGGGCGGCGATGGCGTCGACCGAGAGGCTCGCACCGGCTCGCTCGGGCTTTCCGTTCCCGGCCCTGAGCACGATTTCGGCCTCCTCCTCCTTCGTCGGGTAGGGGACGCGGACCTTCAGCAGGAAGCGGTCGAGCTCGGCCTCGGGCAGGGGGTAGGTTCCCTCGTGCTCGATCGGGTTTTCCGTCGCGAGGACGAAGAAGGGATCGGGCAGGCGGTAGCTCGTGTCCCCGATCGTCACCTGCCTCTCCTCCATCGCCTCGAGCAGGGCGGACTGGACCTTGGCGGGCGCGCGGTTGATCTCGTCGGCCAGGATCACGTTGGCGAATATCGGGCCCTTGCGGGCGACGAAATCCCCCGAGGCCTGGCGGTACATCAGCGTCCCGAGAAGGTCGGCCGGCAGGAGGTCGGGGGTGAACTGG
>DBTK01000021.1:8432-24237 GCA_002307015.1 Spirochaetaceae bacterium UBA1318 | reverse complement strand
GGGTGAACTGGATGCGCTTGAACTGGAGGCCGGTGCAGTCCGCAATGGTCTTGACGGTGAGGGTCTTGGCGAGACCGGGCACCCCCTCGAGCAGCACGTGGCCTCCGGCTATGATGCCGGTCAGGAGCCCGGAAACGAGGTCGGTCTGGCCGACGACGGCGCGGGCTATCTCCGTCCTGCAGCGGTCGATGATCTCCCGGGCCCTCTCGAAGCCCTCCCTCGGTGGTTCTGGAACGGTCGACATACTTTTTCCTTTCCCCCGAACCCCTCGCACGGGGCATCCGGGCAGCAGGGAAAGAGTACCGATTCTCCCCGAAATTTACAAGCACGAGACCCCTTATTGCATATTTTCTGTATATTTATGCATTGACACGGGACACCTCCATCGGTATCATTCCGCCCATGAACAAGCTCGCAGAAGAACTGAACACCCGCCTCGCGGGAAGCACGGCCGAAAAGCTCTTGTCCGAGCTCGGCAAGCGGCTTTATTTTCCCAAGGGAATCATCTCCCAATCGGCCGAGGCGAAGCAGCTCGGCAAACGTTTCAATGCGACCATCGGCATGGCGACCTCGGGCGGCGTGCCCCTGATGCTCTCGGGCGTCAAGAAACAGCTCCCCGGCCTCACGCCGGGCGAGGCCGTCGCCTACGCCCCGACCGGCGGCGATCCGGCCCTCCGCAAGCGGTGGAAGGCGGAAATCCTCCGGAAGAATCCCTCGCTGGGCAGCGCCCCAATCGGCCAGCCCGTCGTCGTCCCCGGCCTCACGGCCGGGATCTGGCTTTCCCTCGACCTCTTCCTCGATCCGGCTGACGCCGTCATCGCCGCCGACCCCTGCTGGGACAACTACAGCCTCATCGTCGAGGACAGGAAGGGAGCCAAGCTCCTCACCTACCCCTACTTCGACGCCTCGGGCGGTTTCAACATCGACGGCCTCGAAAAGGCCCTGAAATCCTCCCCGAAGGGAAAGGCCATCGTCATCCTGAACTTCCCCAACAACCCGACCGGCTATTCCCCGAACAGGGAGGAGGCTTCGAAGATCATCCAAGCCCTCGTTTCCGTGGCGAAATCCGGAAAGCCCGTCCTCGCTCTCGTCGACGACGCCTACTTCGGCCTTTTCTACGAGCCGGGCACGAACACCGAATCCCTCTTCGCCAGCCTCGCCTCGGCCCACGAGAACATCCTCGCGCTCAAGATCGACGGTTCCACCAAAGAAGACTTCGTGTGGGGTTTCCGAACCGGTTTCGTCACCCCGGGCGGAAAGGGCATGACGGCCGACGCCTACGAGGCCCTCGACGGGAAATTCCTCGGCGCCATCAGGTCGTCGGTCAGCTGCTGCAGCACCCCCGCCCAGAGCATCATGCTCAAGGCGATGGACGATCCGGACTATGAAGCCGACAAGGCGAACCTCAAGGCCCAGCTCGCCGAACGCTACCGGAAGGCCAAGGCCTTCGTCGACCGCGTTCCCCCGCCCTCGAGGCTGAAACTTCTCCCCTTCAACTCGGGCTATTTCATGAGCTTCGAGTGCGTCGGGATAAGCGCCGAGGCCTTGAGGCTCAAGCTCCTGAAGGAGAAGGGAATCGGCACGATATCCCTCCAGGACAGGTTCCTGAGGGTCGCCTACTCGAGCGTCGATGCGGCCGGGATCGAGGAACTCTACGGCGAGATCTACGCGGCGGCCGGGGAGCTTTAGCAAATTTTGCGGGCGATGCTCAGGTCGACCAGAACGGGAAGATCCAAGCTGTCCCCGTTGCCCAGAATCAGCTCCTCCATGTTCTCATAGAACGGGATCATGGAGGATTCGGGCTGTTTCGCGTTTTTCGAGAAGGTTTTCAGGAGTTTCACGTAGGTCGCAGCGGTAAAGCGGTGATAGGTGGTGAACTCCTCATGATGCGACAGGGTGAAAAGCCCCGTCCTTTTCAGTTCAATCTTGCGATCCTCTATCGATTTCCTCTGTATGATTCTGACATCGTTGCTCCAGGTCTTGATGGGGTAGAATTTCTTGTAGACTTCCTGGATCCCGTCAAAGATCGGATCGTCGTCGCGCGAGTAGTTGTTCCAGAATAGGATGAGGGCGCCATTGTCCTTAAGGATCTCGTACGAGCGGACAAACCTGACCTTCCGGTCTACCCAATGGAAGGCTGTCGCCGCGACGACAAAGTCGAACCGTTCGGTCGGCGCGTACCGCTCGAAATCGGTATTCTCGAGCGTGATTTTGCCACTATCACCGAAACGGGCGATCAATTTTTCATAGAGCCTGATTCCCGGTTCGACCGCGGTGATGTAGGGATTCCACCTTTCCCTCATCTCGTCGGTCGCGACCCCCGTCCCCGCGCCGATCTCGAGGATCCTGGAATCCTCCCCGATCGCGCAGGTGCCGGCTATCGCGTCGTACATCGCGGCGGGGTAGCCGGGCCGGATCTCGTCGTAGACGTCCGCCACGCGGGAAAAAACCTGGGAGGCTGCTTCGGTCATAAGTCCGGACAGTATGCCCGAAACCCGGCATTCGAGTCAAACAGAGCCTAGGCCGGTTCACGAGACGAAGGATGCGAAATCTGCTATATTAGGTCGATGCAGGTCCAATGGTTTCCCGGGCATATGCTCAAGACCCAGAAGCTCATCGAAGAATACCGAGACAAGGTCGACGTGTTCTTCGAGGTGGTGGACGCCCGCGCGCCGCTTTCCACCTCCAACCCCCTTCTGGACAAGCTCCTCGGCTCACGGCCCCGGGTCGTCGTTCTCAACAAGGTGGATCTCGCCGACCCCTGGATCACCGCCGAGTGGAAGCGATGGTACGAATCGAAGCCGGAAACGCGGGTCGCCCTCATCTCGTGCAAGGAACGGAAGAACCTTCCGACCATCATGAAGGAAGCCGAGGAGTTCTTCAGGCACAAGCGGTGGTTCGGCGAGAGGAAGATCCAGGCGATGATCGTCGGGGTTCCGAACGTCGGGAAATCCAGCCTGATCAACGCCCTCTCCGGCGGACGGAAGGCCTCGGTCGCCCCGAAACCCGGACACACGAAGGGCATCCAGCGGATCAACTGCGGCGAGCGCCTCGCGCTGCTGGATACCCCCGGCATCCTCTGGCACAAATTCGAGGATCCCGAGGTCGGGGTGCGCCTCGCCATGCTCGGGGCGGTGAAGGACGAGATCCTCGAGACCTCGGACCTCTGCGAGCGGATCACGGACTTCCTGCGCAGGGATTACCCCGCCATGGCCGCCGAGTACTTCAGGATGGATCAGACCCAACCGGACGAGGGCACCGTCGACTGCCTCGAGCGGTGGGGACGGAAGCGGGGAATGCTGGTCAAGGGCGGACTCGTCGCCTGGGACCGGGTCTACCAGACCCTGCTCGCGGAGTTCCGCACCGGCCGAATCTGCCGGTTCAGCCTGGAAAGTCCGCCCCAGATCTCGGGCTAGCCGGAAACGAAGGCCGGCCGCCTTCCCCCGGGCCCGTTCAGTCCAGGCTCTCCAGGTCGCTCGCCCAGCCCGACTCGTCCACGAGGTCCGCCACCGAATCCAGCGAGGATTCGAGGCGAACCTGCCAGTCCATGGTCTCGCCCCGCCAGCCGAGCGATTCGAGGAAGCGCTGCCGATAATCCGTATTCTCGAAAATTCCGTGAAGGTAGACGCCGGTGACGTTGCCCTCGCGCCAGCCCAGGCCCTCGCCCAGATGGGGCCGCGCCCCGGGAAGCGCGGTGGTGACGCCGTGGTGGATCTCGTAGCCGCTCACCCGGCCTCCCTCCTCGCAGTCCACGCTCCTGAGGCGGACGGTCTTTTCCTGCGCGAGGGTCGTGGTGACGCCGAGCAGTCCCAGCCCCTCGGTGTCGCGTCCCTCGACTGCGTAGGGATCCAGGATCTCCCTGCCGAGCATCTGCAGCCCGCCGCAGACGCCGTAGACCGGGATGCCCTCCCTCGCCGCCCTGCCTATCCCGCCAGCGAGTCCTGTTTCCCTGAGGGAGGCCAGGCTCTCCCCCGTGTTCTTGCTTCCCGGCAGGATGATGGCCGCCACGCCGTCGAGATCGGCGACGCCGCGCGCCGGCACGACGGACACCCCCGCCTCGTAGACCAGGGGATCGAACTCGTCCAGGTTCGAGGCGTAAGGGTAAAGCACGAGGGCTATCCGGACCGCGCCGGAACCGTCGCCGGCCCGATGGATGAAGTTGTCCTCCTCGGGGAGGACGGATTGGCGGAAGGGGACCAGGGCCACCGTGGGGACGCCCGTCCTCTTCTCGAGCCACTCCCGGGCGTCGTGGAGGAGGGCCGGATCCCCGCGGAACTTGTTGAGGATGAATCCCCTGACGAGGGGCCGATCCTCGGGGGCCAGCGTCTCGTAGGTGCCCAGGAGATGGGCGAAAGCCCCGCCCCGATCGATGTCGGCGACGAGGTAGGAAGCCGCTCCGAGGTGGCGGGCTACGGCCAGGTTGACCAGATCGTAGGCCATGAGGTTGGGTTCGGCCGGGCTCCCCGCCCCCTCGGCGACGATGCGGTCGTATTCCCCGCCGAGCTCGTCCAGGGCCCTGGTGATGAGGGGCCAGAGCCTGGCCCTCCGTTCGAGCCAGGGCATGCGCGTGAGCTCGGGATCGTACCGGCCCATGACGACGATCTGGCTCCGCGATTCGGCCTCGGGCTTCAGGAGGATCGGGTTCATGCGGGGCTCCGGTTTGAGGCGCGCAGCCTTCGCCTGGAGCCACTGCGCCCGCCCGATTTCTCCCCCGTCGGGACAGACGGCGGCGTTGTTGGACATGTTCTGGGCCTTGAAGGGTACGACGCGCTCACCCCGCCGTACGAACCACCGGCAGAGGGCAGCGGCAAGGAAGGATTTTCCGGCGTCGCTCGTGCAGCCGAGGACCATGACGGCCCTCTTCCCCGGCGTCCTGATCGGTGTTTCGCTCACCCGATCACCTAGCCGATGAGGTAGCGTCCGATCTCGCCGAGCTCGGGAAGGCGCCGATAGACCGCTTCGGCCTCTCCCATGTACTGCTTGTCGAAGGCGATCGTCTTCACGTAGAGCTCGTTCACCTGGTCGGCCAGGACCTTCAGGTTCGGGCCGAGGTTCGCGAAGGCCATGTCCCGAAGCACCTTGTCGGTGTCGCGGAGGCCTGTCCTCGGGTCGAGGGAGGTCGAGGCCAGGGTCCTGATGTTCGGCAGGATCTGCTTCCTGGTCTGGTAGATGAAGCGGGCGGCCGCCAGGATCTGCTGGTAGAGCTCGTCGAAATAGTAGCCCTGGAACCGGAAATTGTCGACCTTTTCGGTCAGGGCCTCGAGCTGCTCCCGGGTGTTGGCGTCCAGCATGACGGAATTGAGGACGATGCGAACGTAGCGGTTCGCGATGTTCGTCCGGTAGTTCTCGCCGATACGGTCGATCAGCGCAAATATTTCAGGATCCTTGATCTGCATGGAAGCTCCTCAAGCCCTGCGGAACCACGGTCCACGAAGGCGCAACTTTTCGAATTATCGTTCCAGTAACGATCGACCCGATATCGGTTCAATTATATCCCGATTCGTCCGGCGAATCGACTACCCTGGCGAATATTTCGGTCGATCATCTCGGCGCGAAGGGCGGCGTAGAAGCCCTGCTTGGAGGGGAATTTCCGCGGTCCGCCGGGTTCGCCCTTCACCCGATCGCAGGTGAGCCTCATGATCACGGTTTCGGGCGGGAGCCTCTGGAGAGCCTCGATCACGTAGGACCGGTGGCGGGCCTCGCAGGGAACGGTAAGCTCGCCCGACACGAAGGGCTTCCAGAGCCGCGAGGATGAGGAAACCGTGAGGTTGTGGAGCTTCACCCCGTCGGCTCCGATCTCCGCGACCCGGTCGACGGTGCGCATCATGTCGTCGCGGGTTTCGCCGGGCAGGCCGAAGACGAGGTGGACGGCCACCTTGATCCCGGCTTTCTTCAGGATCGAGAAGGCGGTGAAAAAGGAAGCCGCGTCGTGGCCCCGCCCTATCCGCGCGAGGGTTTCGTCGTTCGCGCTCTGGAGCCCGAGCTCCACCCAGACATCGCGCCTGGGGCCGAGGTAGGAAGCCAGCAGTGCAGCCTTTTCCCGGTCGATGCAGTCGGGACGGGTCGACACGACGAGCTCCCGGAAGTCCCCCGCCGAGAGGCCGGCGTCGTACCTCCTCCGGAGCTCGGCCGGTGATGCATTGGTCGACGAGAAGGCCTGGAAGTAAAGGATAAAGACGCTCGCCTTGTATCGCTTGCGGGCGAAGGCCACGCCCCGCCTTGCCTGATCGGCGATCGACGCGGCCTTGTCGAGGTAGGTCGCCCTGGCCCCGGAGGCGGCGCAGTACGAGCAGCCGCCCGAGAGCCTGTCGGGCGACCGGTTGGGGCAGGTGAAGCCTCCGTCGATCCCCACGCGGAAGACCGTCGCGTTGTATCGGTCCCGAAGGTACCGCGAGTAGCATCTGAAAGGCTCGTCCCGAACGCCCATGATTCCCCCGCCTGCCGTCCGGATGTATCCGGTGGATCGGCGGCCGCCAGGCAACAGTAGCGACGCGGGCCCGGATTGACAAGCGGAGGACAGTCCTCTAGGATCGGCCGGTATGAAAAAGAAATGGCTCATCGCGGGAGGAGCCGTCCTGTTCGTCGTCGCCCTCGGCGTCGTCACCACGCTTCAGGTCAGGGGCGGATCGACCGCCGTTCTCTGGACGGACAGGCCAGAAATCGTCCGCTACGCCGAGATATTCAACGCCGAGCAATCGGATTACCGCATCGAGGTCCAGTACAAGGAAGCCCCCGCCCAGGCCCTCGCCGAGGGAGGGGCCTCGCCCGATATCGTCATCGGGGATTCGCTGAAAAGCAGCTCGACCCGTTCCCTCTTCCTTCCCCTCGATTACCTCTTCTCGACCCTGAGGATAACCCCGGGGGCCTTCTATTCCTCGCTCCTCGAACTCGGCAATCTCGGGGGAAAGCAGTTCCTGCTCCCCGTGTCGTTCAACCTGCCGACCATCATCTACCGCAGGGGAACGGCCGATCTCAAGTCCGCCTTCGACGTCAGCCTCGACGAGCTCGAGACCCTCGGCAAGACCTACAACAAGAAGCAGAACGACCAGTACGTCCGCATGGGCTTCTCCCCGCGATGGAAGAGCGACTTCCTCTTCATCGTAGCCGAGCTTTACGGCGCCTCCTTCAGGGAAGACAAGCCCCTCTCGTGGAACCAGGGAGACCTGGACAGGGCCGTCGATTTCACCCGAAACTGGGTCAGGGACGCGAACGAGAACTCGGGCACCGAGGACGATTTCCAGTTCAAGTACCTCTACAACCCGGAATACAAGTCGGTCATGGACGGCCGGATACTCTTCGCCTATACCGAATCCTCGCAATTCTTCATCATTCCCGAGGACAAAAGATCCTCGCTCGACTTCAGATGGGTCTCCCGGGGCAATTCGGTGCCGGTTCTCGAGAACATCCTCTACCTCGGCATCTGCAAACGGGGAAAGGGGCGCCAGGCGGCGGATTCCTTCGTCCAGTGGTTCTACAACGAGAACAGCCAGAAGAAGATGCTCGAGGAATCCCGGCAGCTCCAGGTGAACGACAGCTTCGGCATCGCCGGGGGATTCTCGGCCCTCAGGGGGGTCAACGATCACGTCTTCCCCGGCTACTACCCGACCCTCGTCGGCCACCTGCCGCCCCAGGAATACATCAAAGCACCCCGCATCCTGCCCTGGCGATGGACCGACATCAAGGAAAACGTTATCCTCCCCTGGCTCGGAGAAGCGGTCACGACGCCGACCGACGCGTCGGGGAAACCCCAGATCGACTCCCTTTCGAAGCGTCTCGAGGCCTGGGCCAAGCAAAACCTGATACAATAAGTTTGGTAGCAGTCTCATAACTCCCTTACGGTACGAGACTGCCTCAATAGGAGTTTCCGTGAACAGAAGCGATCATTTTTCGGCCGATATCGATCGATGCGGCAAAAGGACGACGGCGGAATCGGCGGCCAGTCGGGAAAAGGCCCTCAGGTCCCTCTTCGTCGCTTCTCTTCCCCAGGGAGTTCCTCCGGCCCTCGCCGACGAGCTCTTCGGGATCTACGTCGCCAGCGTCCTTCCCGGCGCCGAGGAACCGGGAGAGGCACTTTTCGGCGGAGCCGACCGCCTCACCTCCCTCTGCGCCCTTTTCAACGGGGAGTTCGACCTCGACGCCCCCGATCCCTTCAACGAGGAAACCTGGTCCGCCATCGGCGAATCGGTGTCGGCCTCGGCCGAGGACATGGACATGGACATCCTCACCGCGGTGATGGGGGTTCTCCTCGCCAAGGGAGCCCTGGATGGCTCCCCGGGCGCCCTGGATGACGATGATGATGACGACGACGAGGATGACGACGAATAGCAGAATCCGATCGGATACCGGCGCTGGCGATTTTCGAGCTTCGTGACGCCGTCTTCAGCTTGCCTCTCTCCGCGTTTTACGCTACGTTCGAACCATGACCGAACTAGAACGCCTCGGCGAGCGGCTCAAGGCCGCCTCGCGGATTCTTTCCTCGGAAACGACGGCGCGGAAAAACGCCGCGCTCTCGGCTGCCGCCGACGAAATCGGGGCTCGGGAGGCCGCCATCCTCGCCGCGAACGGTGAGGACGTGGCCGCGGCTCGCTCGGGCGGCATGAAGGAAAGCCTCGTCGATCGGCTCGCCCTCAACCACGACCGTATCGCCGGGATGATCGCCGGCATCGGCGCGGTGGTCGAATTGCCGGATCCCGTCTGGAGAAGTTCCGCCGCCTGGACCCTCGAGAACGGCCTCGCCGTCTCGAAGATGACCGTTCCCCTCGGGGTCATCGGCATCGTCTACGAATCGAGGCCCAACGTCACCGTCGACGCCTTCGCGCTCGCCCTCAAGAGCGGCAACTGCATCATGCTCAGGGGAAGCTCGAACGCCCTCCGCTCGAACCGGGCTCTCGTCGCAGCCATCCGCGCGGGACTCGAAAAAAGCCCGATCCCGGCCGACGTCGTCGGCTTCGTCGATTCGGAGGACAGGTCCCTGGTGACGGAGATGCTCGGCCTGAGGCGATACCTCGACCTCATCATCCCCCGGGGCGGCAGGAGCCTGATCGAGTCCGTGGTCCGTGACGCGACGGTGCCCACCCTCGAGACGGGGACGGGAAACTGCCACATCTTCGTCGACGCCTCCGCCGATCAGGAAAAGGCCCTCGCCATCGTCGAGAACGCGAAACTCCAGCGCCCCGGAACCTGCAACGCCTGCGAGACCGTCCTCGTCCATTCGCGGATAGCGGCGGAATTCCTCCCGAAACTCCAGGCTCGCATCGGGAGCCGCTGCGAACTGCGGGGCTGCGAGAGGACCAGGGCCATCATCCAGGCCAGGGAGGCCGTCGAGGAGGACTGGGAAACCGAGTACCTCGACTACATCCTCGCGATCAAGGTCGTCGACAGCCTCGACGAGGCCATCGACCACATCGCCCGGTACGGAACGATGCATACCGAATCGATACTCACCGAGGACTACTCGAACGCCCAGCGTTTCATCAGGAGCGTCGATGCGGCGGCCGTCTACGTGAACGCCTCGACCCGCTTCACCGACGGGGGCGAATACGGCTTCGGGGCCGAGATGGGGATCAGCACCCAGAAGCTCCACGCGCGGGGCCCGGTGGGGCTGGCCGAACTCGTGACCGTAAAGTACGTCGGCTACGGATCCGGTCAGATACGGGACTAGGGCCCCATAGGCCGCCAGAAGGCCGGCTAAGTTTCAAGGCGGGTGAACGGTGAACGGAAAGAGCGCAGCATGCCGAAACGGCCTGGGAATCTCCCGTGTCATCTCCAAAGATCCGCTCACCTTTCACCTCTTCAAGGAGCAACCCATGAGCAGTTCAACGTACGCCGCCAGACGGCAGAGATTCTATCGCTGGATGGAATCCGAGGGAATTTCCGCGGTCGTGTTCGAGGACCGCGAGGGGCAGAGAAGCACCGCCGTCCGCTATCTTTCGGGCCAGCCCGGCGACTCCCTCCTCTTCCTCGTCAACGTAAAGGGCGAGGCGAAATCGACCCTCGTCTCCTGGGACGTCAACATGGCGAGGCGTCTCGCCGACGCGGACGAGATCCTGGCGTACACGGATTTCGGACGCGACGCCGCGACGGCCGCCGGGAGCGTATTCAAGAACACCCTCCCGGCCGGGGCCCGCATCGAGGTTTCCTCGGCCACGCCCTACCCCCGCTTCGTCGACCTGGTGGAGGCCCTCGGGGACTGGGACCTCACCTGCAGGGATGACGGCTCGGAGGAGGCGGTCGCCGCGATGCGCGCGGTGAAGGACGAGGCCGAACTCGAGGCCATCCGAAAGGCCGCGGGCATAACGGACGAGATTTCGGCCATCCTCGAGGCCGGGATCAGGGACGGGAGCCTGAAGACTGAGCTCGACGTCGCCATGGCCATCGAGCGCGAGAGCCGGGCCAGGGGCGCGGAGGGAACCTCGTTCGAGACCCTGGCCGCAGGCCCCAACCGGAGCTTCGGCATCCACGCCTTCCCGCCCTTCGGCCCCGGCCCCGTCGGCGGCCAGGGACTCACCATCATAGATTTCGGGGTCAAATACGCGGGGTACGGCTCCGACGTCACGCTGACCTTCGCGCGAGGCCCCCTCTCCCCCGTCCAGGAGGAGATGATCGCCCTCGTCGAAAAAGCCTACGGCGTCGCCCTCGAGGCGATCCGGCCCGGCGTCGAGGCGAAGGCGGTCTCGAAGGCGGTGGACGCCGTCTTCGCCGAAAAGGGACGGGCGATGCCCCACGCCCTCGGCCACGGAATCGGGCTCGAAGACCATGAGGCACCCTTCCTCCGCGCGCGCGAGGACAACGAATGGAAGCTCACCCAAGGCATGGTCCTCGCGATCGAACCGGGGCTCTACGAGGACGAGGCCGGCGGGGTCCGCCTCGAAAACGACGTCATCGTGACCGAGTCGGGACCCGTTCTGCTCACGAAAGCGAGAATCGTCTGGCTTTAAAAAGCGGAAGGCCGCGCGAAGCGGCCTTTTTCACCCCGATTTCCGACCCGCGTCAAACCGCGGCGTCAGAACCCGCCGGATGCGAGCTAGTAGTGGAAGAGCACCGACCGCGGGTTGATGTAGGTTCCATACTGGGAAACCGAGAAATGGACGTGGCTTCCCGTCGAATGGCCGGTGTTCCCGGCCCGGGCGATGATCTGGCCCTGGTCGACGTACTGCCCCTCCTTGACCCCGATCGAGCTCAGGTGAAGGTAAAGGGTCCGGTAGCCGCCATGGTGGGAAAGCATCACGAAGTTCCCGTTGCTCGTGTCGTAGCCGGTCACGGTCACGGTCCCGGCCATCGCGGCCTTCACGGGGGTTCCCCACGGTACGGCGATGTCCAGGCCGTTGTGGAAGCCGCGCTCGCCAGAAAACGGGTCGATGCGGAAACCGAAGGGCGAGGAGATGTAGCCCGCCACCGGCCAGATGAACAGGTCGCCGTTGATCCGCTTGAGATCCTGGTCGTCCATCTTCACCTGGGGAAGAAAGACCGTGCGGCCGGCCACGATGCCGTCGTCGCCGACGGCGTTGAGCCATTTCAGGCGCTCGGCATCGAGGCTGAACCTCTTCGCGATGGAATCGAGGGTGTCGGAAGACCTTACCCGGTAGAGGATGCCGTCCTGGTTCGGTATCTTGAGCGGCATCCCGGGCCGTATGGTCCTGGTGTTCTGGATGCCGTTGAAACTGATGATGGAATCGACGGTGACGCCGAAATGCTCGGCTATCTGCGAGATGGTCTCGCCCTTCTCGATGCGGCTCGCGGTGTAGAAGAGGGGAAGCCAGTCCCGGGCCTCGGTCTGCTGGACCTCGGGCAGGTTCTCTATCCTGGTCATGTCCGCGCTGCCCCCGATCGCCCGGGGAACCTTTGCGCTCGACAGGATAGCGGCGGCCGAAAAGCCGCCCGCGGCAAGGGCGAAAACCGAAAACACGACGATGGCGGTTTTCTTTCGCTCCCGAAGCACTTCGCGAAGGCGATGGGTAATCGCGCTGACGCGATACACGATCCGGAGGAAAGACTTATCCATCGAAAAGATCTCCTTTCATTCGATACTTCGGTTTTCCTGAACGAATTCTAAACCCTAAAAAGCGATCTGTAAACCTGCCCCGCCGATTTACGCCCTTCTGGCCGCCCAATGGCGAACCAGGTTGATGATGACCTGGGAAGAGGTGATCATGGATGAAAGCGACGCCCACTCGTACCGCGAATGGTAGTTGTAGCCTCCCGTGAAGATGTTCGGCGTCGGAACACCGAGCTCGGTGAGCCTGGAACCGTCGGTGCCGCCTCGGATGGCTTTGATGGTCGGTTCGATCCCCGCGTCCTGGACGGCCTTCTTGAGGAGCTCCATCACCTCGGGACGCTCCTCCATCTTCTCCCTCATGTTCAGGTACTGCTTTTCGGCCTTGATCTCGACCGATCCGCCGGGGAACTGGGCCTCGACGGCCTTGGCGAGGGCTTTCAGGGCCTCGATCCGGCGTTCGATCTCCGCCATCTCGAAATCCCGCAGGAAAACCTCGACGAGGGCGTTCTCGAGGTCTCCGTGCATCTCGAGCGGGCAATAGTAGCCGTAGCGGTTGTCGGTCGATTCGGGGCTTTCGCTCCGGGGAATCATCGTGACGAAGCTCGCGGCCATGGAGACGGCGTTCGCGAGCTTGCCCCTCGCCGAGCCGATGTGGATCACGCGGCCGCGGAAGCTGGCCTTGACCGAATAGGCGTAGAAGCACTCGGCCTCGAGCTCGCCTTCGAGTCCGCCCCCGTCGACCGTGTAGCAGGCCTTCGAGGCCAGCTTGCCGAGCGGGAAGAGATCCATTCCCTTTCCCGTTTCCTCGTCCGGGGTGAATATGATCTCGAGGGGGCCGCGTTCGATCTCGGGATGCTGGATCAGGTAGGCCATCGCGGCCATGATCTCGGAAACGCCGGCCTTGTCGTCGGCGCCGAGAAGGGTCGTGCCGTCGGACGTGATGATGGTATCGCCGATACGGTCGGAAAGTTCGGGAAAATCGGCCGGGGACAGGGTATAGCCCTTCGAGAGGACGATGTCGCCGCCGGAATAGTTTTCGTGAACGGAGGGCTTCACGTCCTTGCCGGAAACGTCGGAGGCGGTATCCATGTGGGCCATGAATCCGATGGACGGGGCGAGGGCGGCCGAGGGCGAGTTCGCCGGAAGCCGGGCGATGATGTAGCCGTGCTCGTCCATCTCGACCTCGGGGACGCCGATCTCGCCGAGCTCTTTGACGAGAAGCCGGGCCAGGTCGAGCTGGCAGGGAGTAGACGGTATGGCTTCAACATGCCTATCGGAAGTGGTTTCCATCTTCGCATAGCGGAGGAACCGGGTGAGTATCTGATCCTTCAGGAAGGTATTCTGCAATGCCGATGTGTTGGTCGTCATAATGGGGGGGATTATGATCCGTTTGAATAAAAAAGTCGAGACTTGGGCCATTCCGAAAAGGGGGTATTTTTCCGAAAAGCTTTCACCGGGGGTGAATTGGGGTCACGATTTGACGCTTACCCTCTTGCTCATATTTATACATTTTTGTAATATAAATTGCATGATTATTCCGGAATATCCAGAATTCCTCGCCATCTCCGAAGAGATGCGCCCCGAAATGTACCCCTCGCTGAATCTCATCCGCGACGGCATCTCGGAGTTCACCTTTTCGAACCTCTTTCTCTTTAGGCACACCTATAATTATCGGGTCTCGCGGATTTCAGGCTCCACCCTCGTGATCTCGGGGGAACGGAACGGGTTGAGGTTCTTCGAATTTCCATGCGGCGTCCCCTCCAGGGAGCACATCGACGACCTTTTCAGGAGCCACGACTATCTCAAGAACCTTTCCGAGACCAACACCCTGAAATACCGCATCGAGCTCGAGCAGTGGGGCTACGAGGCGGTCGAGGATCGGGACAATTTCGACTACCTCTACCTTCGGGAAGACCTTGCGAAACTCGAGGGAAAGGATTACCACAAGAAACGGAATCTGGTGAACGCCTTCATCAACTCCTACACCTACGAGGAAAAGCCGATGACCGAGGACAACGTGTCCGACGCCTTCGGCATTCTCGACGGCTGGCGGGACGCGAAGGGATTCGAAGGCGATTACCGTGCGGCCCATGAGGCCCTCGAACTTTTCAAGCGCCTTTCCATGCGCGGCAGCGTCTATTACGTCGACGGGAAACCCGCCGGCTGGGTTCTCGGCGAATCCCTCGCCAAGGGCCGGATGTTCGCCGTCCATTTCGAAAAGGCGCTTGATGAGTATAAGGGCATCTACCAGTTCATGAACCAGGCATTCGCGATGGCGTTGCCCCGTTACTATCTCCACGTGAACCGCGAACAGGACCTCGGGGACCCTGGCCTTAGGCAGGCCAAGATGACGTATAGGCCCAGCGGCTTCGTGAAGAAGTACAAGATACTCAAGGCTTCCCCCGAAGCCGCATCCTCACACCGAGAGACATAGAGGAAGGGCTATGAAACAACCCATCGATTTCACGGAAACTCCGCTCACGGAGTTTTATGGACAGAATTCCTTCAACGACGGCATCATGCGTGAACGCCTGCCGAAAAGCATCTACCAGGCTCTCAAGAAGGTACAGGCCGGCGAGGCCGAGCTGACCCTCGAGGTGGCCGAGGTTGTTGCCAACGCCATGAAGGATTGGGCCATCGAGAAGGGTGCGACCCACTACACGCACTGGTTCCAGCCCCTGACCGGAATCACCGCCGAAAAGCACGATTCCTTCATCTCCCCGACCGCGGAAGGCGGCGTCCTGATGGAGTTCTCCGGTAAGGAACTTGTCAAGGGCGAGCCCGACGCCTCCTCCTTTCCCTCCGGCGGCATCCGCGCGACCTTCGAGGCCCGCGGCTACACGGCCTGGGACGCCACGAGTCCCGCCTTCCTGAAGGAAGACGCGACCGGCATCACCCTCTACATCCCGACGGCCTTCGTTTCCTACACCGGGGAGGCCCTGGACAAGAAGGTCCCGCTGCTCCGCTCCATGGAAGCGATCAACAAACAGGCCTTGCGCGTGCTGAGGGCCCTCGGAAACGCGAATTCCAAGCGCGTCATCACCACCGTGGGACCCGAGCAGGAGTACTTCCTGGTCAACAAGGAACTCTTCGACCAGAGGATCGACCTCCAGCTGACCGGACGGACCCTTTTCGGCGCCAATCCGCCCAAGGGCCAGGAGATGGAGGACCACTATTTCGGCTCCATCCAGGAGTCGGTCGCCGATTTCATGCGCGAACTCAACGTCGAGCTCTGGAAGATCGGCGTCTCCGCCAAAACCCAGCATAACGAGGTCGCCCCGAACCAGTTCGAGCTCGCCACGATCTTCACCACCTCGAACGTCGCCGTCGACTGGAACCAGCTGGTCATGGACACCATGCACCGGGTCGCCCAGCGCCACGGCCTGGAGGCCCTGCTGCACGAAAAGCCCTTCGCCGGCGTCAACGGCTCGGGCAAGCACAACAACTGGTCCATGGCCACCGACGACGGCATCAACCTGCTCGATCCGGGTTCCGACCCGGCCGGCAACGCCCGGTTCCTCGTCTTCCTCTGCGCCGTCCTCACCGCCGTCGACGACCACGCCACGATCCTCCGGGTCGGCGCCTCCAACACCGGCAACGACCTCAGGCTCGGCGCGAACGAGGCGCCTCCCGCCATCGTCTCCGTATTCCTGGGCGACCCCCTCTCCGAGGTGCTCGAGAAGCTCTCCAAGGGCGAGAAGGTCACGGCGAAGGAAGGCGGCATGCTCAAGCTGGGCGTCACCACGATGCCGAGCCTCCCGAAGGACCTCACCGACCGCAACCGGACGAGCCCGTTCGCCTTCACCGGCA
>DBTK01000021.1:0-8157 GCA_002307015.1 Spirochaetaceae bacterium UBA1318 | reverse complement strand
ACAAGTTCGAGTTCCGCATGGTTCCGTCGAGCGACTCCGTCGCCGGTGCCAACGTCATACTGAACACCTCGGTTGCCGACGTCCTGTCCAATTTCGCCGACATGCTGGAGAAGGCGAGCGACAAGTACGTCGCGATCCACCGGATCGTTGCCGATACCTGGAACCTGCACGCCAAGGTCGTCTTCAACGGAAACGGCTATTCCGAGGAATGGCTCGCCGAGGCAGCCAAGCGCAAGCTCCCGAACCTCGCCTCCCTCGTCGACGCCCTGCCGGAAATGATCAAACCCGAAAACATCAAGCTCTTCGAACGGCACAAGGTCCTGTCCAAGGTCGAGATGGAAAGCCGCTACGAGATCTACCTCGAGCACTACTCGAAGCAGACCTCCATCGAGGCGGCGACCATGGTCGACATGGCCCGCAAGGAGATCTACCCCACCGGAAGCGAATTCGCCACCGAGCTCGCCGACACCATCACCTCGGTGAAAACGGCCGCGCCGAAGGCGAACACCGCCTCCCAGGAAAAAATCCTCGTCCACGTCCAGGATCTGCTCGGCAAGATCGATGCCGAGACCGACAAGCTCGAGAAGGAACTCGCCCACCGCGAGAGCGACACCTACAAGCACGCGCGCCACGTCCGTGACGTGATCGTGCCGCAGATGGCCGCGCTCAGGTCGGTCGCCGACGAGCTCGAGAAGATCACCCCGAAAGAGCTCTGGCCCTTCCCGACCTACGCCGACCTTCTCTTCAAGCTCTAGAACGAAACCATCGACGAAACCCGGCTTCGGCCGGGTTTTTTTTGCCCTTTTCTCGATTCCGTAGTACCATGGGTTTTTCCATATAAAACGGCAGATCAGCGGGAGTATTGCATGACACGGTTAGCCGAACGGTACACGGTATCGACGTTTTTCTGCGGAGCCTACCTGTGGTCCTGGCTTTTCTGGGTTCCCGCGGTCATTCTTCTCCGGATCGAGGGGGGATTGGGGGTCCTGCCCATCGTCCTGGTATTCCTGGGCGGTTTGGGCCCCACCATCTCCGCGATCGCCGTCTCCTGGTTCCTTGGAAGGAAAAGAGGTATCAGGACCCTTGTCGGAAAGATTATTCGCAAGGGAACCTCGCCGTGGGCCTTCATCGCGGCGGTCGTCCTTCCCCTGGCTGCGGGATTCGGCTTTATCGGCCTCAACGTGATCTTCGGAGGAAGGGCGCCGAGCTTCTCCCCCGCCCGGGCCGCGATAGCCTTCCTGCCCCGATTCCTGATGGTCCTTCCCTTCGGGCCGCTCTGCGAGGAGCTCGGCTGGCGCGGCTTCGCGGTCCCCCGCCTGATGGAACATCGTTCGGCATTGACGGCGAGCCTCTGGCTCGGTTTCTGGTGGGGTCTCTGGCATCTGCCCCTCTTCGCCCTTCCAGGCATCGTCATGGGCCCCGAGGAGCATTTCACCATCGTGAAGCTGTCGTCCTACGTCTTGACCACGGTCGGCCTTTCGGTGATCTTCACGGCGGTTCTCGTCATGGCGAAGGGCAGCGTGGCGGCGACCTTCCTGCTCCACGGAGTCTTCAACTCGGCCGTCCCGACGGTCATCGCGGCCTTTCCGGGGTTCGCGGCGGCTTCGGTTCCGTGGGCCGCCTTCATCAACGCCTTTTCGGTGCTCGCCCTCGCCCTGCTCTGCATCCCCTTCCTCGCGAGACGCGAAAAGATCGGCTGAACCCGAAACAGGCCGGCCGGGACACAGCGGTCAAGCTGTCTGAAACCACCGGGCAAAAAAAAAGCGCCCTTGCGGGGCGCCATGGACGAGGCGAAAGAAATCAGACGGCGCGGTTGTCGGTCGTCAGAATCTCGAGGATGGCCTCGGGACTCTTCGTGGCGAGAATCTGGTCACGCTTGTCCGCGCTCTTGAAGAGGAGGCTCACCTCGGCGAGGAACTGGAGGTGGGGTCCCGTCTTGTCGGTCGGGGAAAGCGTCATGATGAAAATACGGCAGGGTTCGTGGTCGAGGGAGTCGAAATCCACCGGCTTTTCCGAAACCCCGATGCAGGCGACGAGGTCGGTAACCGTATCCGTTTTTCCGTGGGGAATCGCGATGCCGTGCTTCATGCCCGTCGACATCTTTTTCTCGCGATCCATGACGGCTTCGAAGGCGGCCTTCCTGTCCTTGATTTTCCCGGCTTTTACCAACATATCCAGCAGATTGTTGATTATCTCTTCCTTGGTATCGCCGGGGATATTCAAGGAAATCGTATCTTTGGTCAGCACAGTCTTCAAATTCATAGCCTCATCATAAGTCGGGGCCAATTAAAAGTCAAGAAATAAAAATGGGGACTCGTCCATTTTCACCCGACTTTTCCGGTTTTCCAGTGCCAAACCGGGGTCGAGAGGCTCGAGGGAAAGGGATTCGGCTTCCTGAAATCCGGCAGCCATTCGTCGTCGGGCTCGAGTTCCTGGTAGTACCCGTCCTCGATGCCGAATTCGTCCATCATGGCGAGGACAGCCTCGTACTCCTCCACGGTGAGAAAACGCTCGGGCTCCTCTCCTTCGACGCAGGCCACGGTGGCGCCGGGGGCTTCCGGGGTCCCGATGAAACCGCCCGTTTGTGCGTTCCGCGCCTCGGCCTCGGAAATTGGGGTGTACTGCATCATGACCGAAATCAGGGCGCGACCCGCAAGGTGATCCGCGAACCATTCCAGGACCTCGCGGGTATTCCCGAGCAGGCCGGGGAGCACGAGATGGCGGACCATCAGTCCCGACTTCATGACCCCGTCGACGATCGAAACGGGGCGGCGGCCGGCCATGGAGAGGATGGATTTCTGGGCGAGCACGGGGTAGTCGGCCGCATGGAAGCGGCGTTTCGCGAGGCTCGAGTCGAGTGTCTTGAGGTCGGGAAGCCAGACATCGACGGAGGACGAGAGGAGGCTGAGGCTTTCGGCCTTGTCGTAGCCCGAGGAATTCCAGAGAGCCGGGATGGAAAGCCCCCGGCTCCGCGCCTCCTCGAGCCCCGCCGCTATCGAAGGAATGAACTGGGTTCCCGTGACGAGGTTGATGTTCTCGGCCCCGCGCGAGGCGAGGTCCAGGCAGATGTCGGCGAATTCGGAGACGGATACCACCCGGCCCATCCCCTCCCGGGAAATCTGCCAGTTCTGGCAAAAACCGCAATGCAGGGTGCAGCCGGTAAAAAAGATCGTGCCGGAACCGCCCCTGCCGGTGATCGGCGGCTCTTCTCCTCGATGTATCGATGCCGAGGAGATCCTCAGCTCGGCCGTTTCGCCGCAAAAACCCAATTCGCCCGAGGTTCGGTCGACGCCGCAATTCCGGCCGCAGAGGAAACACTGCCCATAGGGATTCATGCCGGCATGATAGCCGTTTGGCTTCAAAAAAACAACAAATGCGGCGCGGGGGACAGGGTGCCGATGACCCGACGCCGCCACGAAAAAAGCCGGCCAATGCGGCCGGCTTTTCAAGAAGCTGAACGGAGGCTCTCTCGGGATTACTCTCCTGGAGCGGCGCGTTCTAGTCTTTCGGTGGCGATTTTCTCGCCTGATTTCACTGCAGAAGTCCTCATGCCGGCCATTATACCGGCCTCAGAGCTGTCCGGTGGATCGTTCATCGCAACCTCCTTAAAAAACCCGGTTGTATCGGACGACCTCCTATCTATTAATAATGTACGACCGGATGCCACAAAATGCAAATTTCTCCCGACGAATTCCGATACTTAATTGCATGAAACCGGGAATCTTTTTATTGCTTGCAGCGCTTTGCCTCTCCTCCTGTTCCACCTTCCGCGGTTCCTACCATGATCTGACATTGGCTCCCGTTCCCGGCTTATCCCCCGATTGGAAACCCATTTTTTCCGGAGTCGAAGAATCCCGGATCCGCCTCGAAAACCCCGTCTTCACGGCCACCTGCCTCAGGGTTGACCTCGCCGCCGACGGAATTTCGGTCCTCGTAACGCCCCGGACCGCTGGCGTTCCCGAGGCACGGGGGCTCACGACCGGGACCTTCCTCGAACGCTACCGACTCCAGGCGGCCATCAACGCGACGCCCTTCTCGCCCGTCGAGCCCTGGGAGGGCACGCCGATGGACATCCACGGATTGTCCATCTCCGACGGGGTAACCGTCTCTCCTGCCGAGCCCGGTGATGCGGTGATCGTTTTTTACGCGAACGGAAGGGCGAGGATACTCGAGCTTCCAGGAACCGTCACCGGGCCGGCAGGCCACGAACCGGAATCGGCTCTGGCTCCCCTCGAGGGAGCCAGGGAGGCTGCGGCGGGATTCCGTCTCCTGATCCGCGACGGAGGAATTCCGGTCGAGGGCCAGGATGATCCGCCCCGGGGCTTCTCCCGCGCCCCACGCAGCGCGGCGGGCCTCTCGGACCGGGGAAGGATACTCTACCTCCTCGTGATCGACGGCAAGAACGCGGCCCGCGGGGTCGGGGCAACGGCCTACGAAACGGCCCTCTGGCTCAGGTTTTTCGGCGCCGATGAAGGGCTCATGCTCGACGGGGGAGGCTCCGCGAGCCTCGCCGTCGAAGGCCCCGACGGCAGAGCCGCGCTTCTCAACGTACCGGTCCAAGGGACGATTCCCGGCATCGAGAGGCCGGTCGCGAACCATATCGGAATCAGGGCGAAGAGACTTCAATGATCCCAAGGGGGGCACATGGTAAAACGGACGGCACCGGTTCCGCCGGACATCGAAATCGCTCAGGGCTCGGCTCCCGAGCCGATTGACGCAATCGCAGCCGGCCTCGGCTGGAAGGGCGAGGACCTGATCCACTACGGTCCGGTCATCGCGAAGGTCAAAGCCTCGAGAATCGCCGAACGCGCCCTCGAGGCCGGAGGGGGCGGGGAAAAAGGATCCGTCCGGGAGAGGAAGGTTCGTTACATCGACGTGACCGCCATCACCCCCACCCCCCTCGGGGAGGGCAAGACGACGACGACCATCGGCCTCACCCAGGGCCTCGCCCTCATCGGGAAGAAGGCGGTCTGCACGATCAGGCAGCCCTCGATGGGGCCGACCTTCGGGATAAAGGGCGGGGCCGCGGGGGGAGGATACAGCCAGATTATTCCCATGGAGGCCCTCAACCTCCACCTGACCGGGGACATCCACGCCGTATCGGCGGCCCACAACCTCTGCGCCGCCGCGATCGACGCGAGGATCTACCACGAGAACCGATGGAGCGACGACTACTTCGCCAAGATCGGTCTCGCGAAAATCGGCATCGATTCGGGCCGTCCCGTCTGGAACCGAGTCCTCGACATCAGCGACAGAACGCTGAGGCGGGTGGTCACGGGACTCGGCGGAAGCGAAAACGGACCGGTCCGCGAGTCCGGCTTCGACATCGCCGTCGCGAGCGAGGTCATGGCCATCCTCGGCCTCTCTCTCGGCCTCGCCGACCTGAGGGCGAGGATAGGGCGCATCATCGTCGCCTACGGCCGGGACAGGAAACCCGTCACCACCGAGGACATCGGGGTGGCCGGGGCGATGACCGTCCTCCTCAGGGACGCACTCGACCCGAACCTCCTTCAGACCCTCGAAGGCCAGGCCGCATTCGTCCACACCGGCCCCTTCGCCAACATCGCCCAGGGAAACTCGAGCATCCTCGCCGACCTCGCGGCCCTTCCCGCCGCAGATTACGTCGTCACCGAAAGCGGCTTCGGGGCCGACATGGGCTTCGAGAAATTCTGCGACATCAAGTGCAGAACATCGGGACTGGGCCCGGACGCGGCGGTGATCGTCGCGACGGTCAGGGCGCTCAAGATGCACGGGGGCGGACCGAAGGTGATTCCCGGAAAACCCCTCGCCGACGCCTACCGGAGCGAAAACCTCGAACTGCTCAAGGCCGGCCTCTGCAACCTCGAAGCCCATATCGGGATCGTGAGAAAGTCCGGAATACCGATCGTCGTCGCCATCAACGCCTTCCCCACCGACACCGAGCGTGAATGGGAGGCGATCAGGGAAACGGCGATCGCCTCGGGAGCGGCCGACGCCGTCGTCGCGAGGAATTGGGCCCTTGGGGGAGAGGGAGCCGTCGATCTCGCCCGGGCCGTGGAAAGGGCCTGCGATTCTCCCGGCAACGGTTTCCGGTATTTCTACCCCCTCGAGCTTTCGCTTAAGGAGAAAATCGCCGTGATTGCGCGGGACGTCTACGGGGCCGAGGGCGTGGAGTACCTGCCCGAGGCGGAGGAGGCGATCGGACGCTGCGAGGAGGCCGGATTCGGCGGACTCCCGATCTGCTCGGCGAAAACCCACCTCTCGCTCTCGCACGACCCCAGCCTCAAGGGCAGGCCGAAGGGATTCATCCTCCCCGTCCATGACGTGAGGCTCGCCGCGGGCGCAGGATTCGTCTACCCGATCTCGGGCGAGATCTCGACCATGCCGGGACTCCCGGCGAAACCGGCCTTCATGGGCATCGACATCGACACCGCGACGGGGCGCATCCTGGGGCTGTCGTGAGGATCAAGGTGAGGTATACTGGAAGCATGAGCATGCCCGGAATGATGGACAGGAATGGAATCTCGTCGTCTCGCGGAACGGGGAAATCCCGGGAAATTCGACGTCCCCGTGCCCTTTCGCGGATCGCCCCGCTCGTCGGTGGACTTGCCCTGGCCGCGAGCCTCTTCGGCTGCCGGCTTCCGAGCCCGTACAGCTCAGCCTACTACGACACGAGCGTAAATTTCATCGCCGGCATCACCCTCGATACCTTCGACACGACGGGAAGCGCCAACGGCAAATGGACCTTTTCCTACCTGAACAACACGAGCCTCGCGACGACCTACCCCTACATGACGCTCGAGGAGGTCGGCACCGTCGGTTCGGGCGCTCCCACCGGCCTCGCGACGACGGCGAAAACCTACCGCCTCCGGATCGCGAACCTGCTGAAGGCGGGGGATTTCGAGCCGACCACCTCAGTCCCGAGCCCGACCCCGGTCGATTCGGGATGGAGCGCTCCCGTTCCGGCGGCGAACACGGTGGCGGGCGCCACGAATGCTGCGGTCCTGGACCTTGTCAGCGGAGATTCCAAAGCCGAGGTCATCCACGGAAAGACCCTTCACGTGCACCTGCCTCAGGGAGTCGGGTCGGCGAATCCCTACGAGTATGCCGTCCTTCCCCTCACCTCGGGGGTGTCGGACCTTTCGGACTTATCCTGGTCCGGAACCACGGCGGATTTTCCGGCCCTGTACAGCATCCTCTTCAACTGGCAGAACAACGTCGAACCCGTCCATTTCTACGTGAGCCCGAACGATCCGGTTTCGAGTGTCGCGGATTCCAACACCCCCTACATAACCGGCACCGGCCTCGCCCACGGGACCTTCGCGACGGAGGCCTACTCGTTTCAGCGAGCCGCTGGTGATCGGACCAAATTGATCGTCGGCCAGCAGGCCGCCTCGGCAGACCTCTACCTCGACGACGTCAGGGCGATACGGAGCGACCTCGACCTTTCGCTCAAGCTGTCCCTCATGACGACGGACACCTCCCCTTCTCTGGGGAGCGGCTACTACCGCTTTTCCGTATGGGTCAAGGACGACGACGCCGCATCGGACGTGGCCGAACCCTACCGGGCACAGTACGTCTATCTCGAGATGACGAACCCGGTGACGGACGCCCAGGGATCGACGACCCCCGTTTCGATCGCGAGGCCCACCGCGGGATGGGCCTCGTGGACCCAGCTGACCATCGACTTTCCGGAAAACAACAATCTCCAGATCACCGATACGACGAAACCCGCCCTCGAGCTCAAGATCTCACCCTGCGACTACCTCGGCAACAAGGACACGGGAAACATCCTGATCTCGACGCCGAGCCTGCAGTTCTTCATCAACGGGTATTGAGCGGTCGACACGGAGCCGTCTCTTGGTGGTTGCTCTTTCTTATTCCAAGAGAAGAATTTATCACGAAATCGCGAAGCCACGAAAGGGGAAAAACCCTCTGATCTTTTCGTGTTTTCGCGCGTTCGTGGTTGCTCTTTCTTTTTCCAAGAGAAGAATTTACCACGAAATCGCGAAGCCACGAAAGGGGAAAGACCCTCTGATCTTTTCGTGTTTTCGCGCGTTCGTGGTTGCTCTTTCTTTTTCCAAGAGAAGAATTTACCACGAAATCGCGAAGCCACGAATGGGGAAAGACCCTCTAATCTTTTCGTGTTTTCGCGCGTTCGTGGTTGCTCTTTCTTTT
>DBTK01000027.1 GCA_002307015.1 Spirochaetaceae bacterium UBA1318 | reverse complement strand
GGGTGAACCAGCTCAACCGCATCAAGCTCCTGCTCGACAGGGCGAAGGAAGAGGTGGAAAACGGTGAGGGGTGAGGGGTGAGGGGTGAGGGGTGAGGGGTGAGGGGTGAGGGGAAAAGATAGCACGTTGAATTTCGATGTCAAGGGATATTTTCGAGAATCGCGTCGATTTCATGAAAGAATCCCTGGATTTCGCGAACGCCCCGTTCACCCTTCACTCTTCACCGCTCACCGCTTAAATTCCGTTCACCCCTCACTCCTCACCTCTTCAAGCGGGAAACTCTATGATGAAACGGCTGCCCTCGTTCCGTTCGAAGCGAAGCGTACCGTCGATCTGGCTGACCAGCGTGGAAACGATCTTCAGCCCCAGGCTGTCTCCCGATTCGATGTCGAATCCGGGTGGAAAGCCGACGCCGGTGTCGGCGACGACGAGGCGAACGGGGCCATTATTCGGCCGGTCCAAGGTGATGTGAATTTCTTTCGGGCGTTCGCTGAATCCCGCGGGGAAGGCGTGCTTGAGAACATTCGTGCAAAGCTCGTTGACGATGAGGCCGCAGGGAATGGCGGTATCGATGCTCAACAGGACGCTTTCCAGATCCGGAACGAAGCTGATCATGGCGACCTTGCGGTGGGAGGCCAGCATCCGGCTGACGAGGGTATTCAGGTAATTGCCGAATTCGACCCTCGCGAGATCCTGGGCGTTGTACAGGTCCTCGTGGATGAGGGCCATCGACAGTATCTGATTCTTGCAGTCCTCGATGACCGAAAAATCGACGGGATTGACGATGCGTCCCCCTTGGAGATTCAGCAGGCTTGAAATGATCTGCAGGTTGTTCTTGACCCGATGGTGAACCTCCTTGAGAAGGACCTCCTTTTCATGGAGGGACCTGAGGATCCGGTCCTGCGACTCTATCCTGTCGCCGATATCCCTGAGCGTTCCCTCGGTCCCGACAGGAAGCCCGTTCCCGTCGAACAGGGCATGGGCATTCAGCGAGGCGTTCATCGCCTTGCCGTCGGGCCTGCGTATCATGAGTTCATAATCGGTCACCGATTTCATGGTTTCCAGTATTCCGGCGATCACGATGCGATCCCGCGGATCCATCAGAAAGTCCATGAAAGGCTTCCCCACGACATCGGCGGATTCGCAGCCAGCCAGGGACCGGATCGAAGGGCTGACCATCTGGATGATCCCCTCGCCGTTCGTTTTATAGTAAACGTCCTGGAGGGACTCGAATATCGTCTTGAATTGCCTCTCGCTCTCGGTCAGGGCTTTCGCCGTCTCGACGGCATCCAGGATCTGATTCGACCGCTCGACGCCCATGAGTAAAAGAGCCGCGAGCCACGAATATTCGACAAGGTAGGGGAAGGAGTAGAGTCCATAGGCGACGGCGAGATCGTTCGCGAAGCCGAGCATCAGGACGATCACCACGATCATCAGGCTGAAGGCATCCCGTCCACGCTTTGCGAGGTAGTAGCGGATGACGGCGGCTACGGCCACCGCGAGCAGGATCATCCCGAAAACGTTCTCCAGATCGGTGAGTATCCCCGTGGCAACCTCATGGTAGACGACCGTGACGCCGAACGGGAGGGCGACCCGCCGTACGATCGGCTCGGTGCCGATCCAGGTAAGGTCCCCGAACCCGATGATCTGGATCGCCGCGTTCAGGATGAAAATCACGCAGAAAGCCAGCAATACGGGTCGCGGTACCAGTTTCGTCCGGCCCGCGATATACCAAAGGAAGGAGAGCGCAAGCAGGTTGAGCGTGACCGCCTGAGCCCGCAGCCACACGATCGAAGCCGCGGGTGAATCGACCGAGTAGAGGCCTGCGACAACCATGTTGTAGCAGGCGATGACGAGGCAGGTTACCACGAATGCCAGTTCGGCCGTGTTGCCCCTTCGGTGGGCCCAAATCATGAGCTCATAGACGGCAACGGTCAAGGAAACGGCGGCCATCATTAAAGGAAAAACGAAATATCCCATATATTAGATATATTATAGGTTTCTTTCAAAAAACGCGCCAGTCTTTTCTTGAGCTGGAAGGTATTTTTTACAGAAAGTTTTTATGGCAATCTGCCGGGCGACGGAATACCAGGGGGTATGAATCGAGAGGATCCTGATTCTTCCCATATAACAAAAATTTATGGAATTTTTAAGTCATGTTTATAGCCTCGATGAGAGGCTTTCGATAGGTTTAAACGGAAGGTTGATGGGCGCTCCTCAGGCCGGGGCGGATAGGTGGAAACTGAATGAAAGCGAAGGTGCTGATAATCGAAGACATCCGGGAGATGGCCGAGCTCATCGCCCTCTACCTCGGCAAGGACGGCATCGATACCGTGATCTGCGAGACGGGAGAGGCTGCCCTCGAGTCCGTCAGGGTCGACAGGTACGACTTGGTTCTGCTCGACATCAACCTCCCCGGCATGGACGGCTTCGAATTTCTGCAAAAATTCCGGAAGACGAACGCCATCCCCGTCATCATCGTCTCGGCGCGCGAAGCGGACGAGGACATCATCATGGGCCTCGGCATCGGCGCCGACGAGTTTGTCACCAAGCCGTTCTCGCCGAAGGTCCTCGTCGCCCGCGTTCGGGCCCAGCTGCGCAGGGCCGTCGATTCTTCAGCCCCGAAAAACCTCGTCCGTTTTGGCCCGTTCAACCTCGACCTGGCCGGCTATTCCCTCCGGAAGGAGGATGAAAAGGTCTCCCTTTCCTCGAAGGAATTCGATGTCCTTTCCTTCCTGGTCGAGGAAGCGGGAAAGGCCCTTTCCCCCGAGACCATCTACAACGCCGTCTGGAAGAATCAGTATGGCGACCTGACGGTAGTCGCCGTGTATATCCAGCGGCTGAGAAAGAAAATCGAGACCGATCCGGCCGATCCGCGCTACATCCAGACCATCCACGGCATGGGATACCGCTTCAACCCGGACTTTCTCGAGGCGGGCGCAGGGAGAATCGCGTGAGACTCAAGACCCAGTTCCTGCTGCTCATAACCGGCATCGTGCTCGTACCCTTCCTGGTCGTAGGAACCCTTTTCGCCATGCAGGCCCTGGACGCCGACCGGCAGGCTCCCCTCCCCAACTACCGACAGATCACCAGCTGGCTCTCCGGCGTCAAGATATCGGCCGCGGCCAGGCGAGAACTCGCCGACTTCGTCAACCGAAGACCGGAAGGGGTGGAATCCATCATCATCGACCGAAATTTCCGCATCATTCACTCGACCATCCCGGAATTCGCTGAAGGAAACGAAATCGACGAAGGAGCCCTCTTCAAGTACATCAGCGACAATTCGACGACGGCTCACTTCCAGTTCGAGACCCCGCGGGCTCTCAAGTCCACCGGCATCCTCATCCTCCTGAAGCTCACCCGGATCAATCCCCGCGTCGACGTTTGGAACAAGATGGTGCAGTACTTCATCTATCTGTCCCTCGCCCTGTTCGCCTTCTCCGTCCTCGGCTCGTCGGTCATCCTTCGCTCCCTCAACCAGTCGATCACGACGCTCGAGGAGGCGACAAGGCGGGTCGCCGCGGGAGACCTGGATTCCGAGGTGATCGTTTCGGGTTCGGGAGAGATCGCCGAGCTGACGCGCTCCTTCGACCACATGCGCGGAGCCCTCAAGGAGGTCTACGCCAAACGGGCCCGGTTCGTCATGGGAATATCCCACGATCTCAAGACGCCGATCGCCCTGATCGAGGGTTACGTGGCAGCCATCATCGACGGCTACGCCGACGAGCCCGAGGTCCGGAAAAATTACCTCGAAATCATCGACGAGAAGGCCCAGTCCCTCGACGGAATGATCACGGACCTCATCGATTTCGAGAAAATGGAAACGGGGGAATGGAAGGCGACGCACCGGGACGTCGACCTCTTCGGCTTTCTGGAGGATATCGCCAGGCGGTTCACCGAGGACGCGGCCCTCCTCCACCGGGAATTTTCCTCGAACATCGAAATCCCGACGGGGACCATGGTTCGCATGGACGAAAGGCTCGCCTATCGCGCGTTCGAGAACATCGTCGGCAACGCCCTCCGGTATACCCCGGAGGAGGGCAGGATCGCCTTCGAAGCCCGGAAATCGGACGGCTTCTACGTCGTTTCCGTATCGGATACCGGCATCGGCATTCCGGAAACCGAGCTCGACGCGATTTTCGACCCCTTTTTCCGCGGAACGAATTCGAGGCGGGAGCAGGGCACCGGCCTGGGACTGGCAACGGTAAAATCAATCATCACCTCCCACGGATGGACGATCGATGTACGCTCCACCGTCAACAAGGGGAGCATATTCAGCGTAAGGATTCCCATAAAGGCAAAGCAATGACAAACCGGATTCATCTGTATCGCAGCGAACTGGACATCTCTCAGAAGGAGCTCGCGCTGAGGGCGGGAGTAACGCGGCAGACCATCAACTACCTCGAGCACAACCGCTCGGCCCCATCCCTCGAGCTGGCCTACCGGATCGCCAGGATCTTCAACCGCACGATCGAGGACATCTTCGAGTACGACGACTACAAGGAGACCCCGGCGTAACGGGCTCTAGGAAACACGGCGGCGCCTAGAAAACGGGCTACAGGGCAGCCCGCCTCGATCGCACGACCATGAAGGCGCAGGTAGCCGCCGATACGATCCCCACGAGACCCGAGACCACGAGACAGGCCGAGGCTCCGTGCGAATCCATCAGCCGACCTGCGTAGAGGCTTCCGATCGGGGTCACCCCGCCGAAGGCGAGGGCGTACACGCTCATCACCCGTCCGCGCATCCGATCCTCGGAATTGATCTGGATCGTCGCGTTGATCTGGGCGGTGCAGGTGATCGTACAGAAGCCCGTGAGGGCGAGCAGGACGCAGGAAACGTAGAAGTTGTGCTGGAAGCCGACGGCCATGCTGAATACCGACATCCCGAAGGCACCGAGCAGGAGCTTTGAAATCTTGGGTCCCGCCGCGCTCCTCGCGGTGAGGGCGAGCGCCCCGACCAGGGATCCGATGCCCATGGCCGTCATGAGAAAGCCGAATTCCTTCGCGTCCCCCGCGAGTTCCCTTTGGGCGAATATCGGAATGACGATGTTGAAATTGATCACGAAGGTGCTCATCATGGCGACGAGGACGATCGGCCAAAGTATGACCGGACGGTCCCGAATATAGCGCACCCCCTCGAGAATGCTCCTACCCAGCCCGTCCGACCTCGATTCCTGGCGTCGAGCCACGATGCCCGACGGCATCTCGATCCTGGAAAGAGCCCACAATACCGCGAGAAAACTGATCCCGTTGATCAGAAAGCAGGGTGCGATCCCGATGGCGCCTATCAGGAGACCGGCGACCGCCGGTCCGACGATCCTGGCGATATTGAACACCGTCGAATTGAGCGAGATCGCGTTCATGAGATCGTCGCGGCCGACGAGCTCGATGAAAAAGGATTGCCTCGTCGGCACGTCCAGGGTGTTGACCAGGCCGAGAAGCAGGGCAAGCACCAGAACATTCCAGTACCTGACGGTTCCCGTCCAGGCGAGCAGCGCGAGGACTAAGGCGAGAATCATGAGTGCCGTTTGGGTGGCGAGGAGCATTCTCCGCTTGGGGTAGCGATCAACGAAAGGACCGGCGGCGAAGGAGAGCAGCATCACCGGCAGGTACTGAACGGCCGTCACCATGCCGAGCTTCATCGGGCTCCCCGTCAGCTTGAGGACGAGCCACGCCTGCCCGATGTTCTGCATCCAGGTACCGATCAGCGAGACGCATTGCCCGCACCAGAACAGGCGGAAATTACGATGGTACAAAGCGGGAAAAGTCCTGCGAAAACCGAGGTTCACGGTTGCGATTTTCATGATGTCCTGCCATAGTATCCATCGGGGACTTGACCGACAAGGGGACGACATTCCGCACGAGATGGCATCATGACGACGGTCCCGCGGTCGAAGCCAATACATCGCGGGAATGCCGAATTTGCAAAAAACCGGAAAGCCGACTACATTTATAGAAACTTGCGGACTAAAGGAGCAGAAATGAACAAACGGACAATTCAGATATTTGCCGTTGCCGCCATCCTCTCCCTGGGAAACGGCGCCTGGGCGCAATCGATCATTCAGACCCAGCCCTTGGTGGATGACTTCGCGACCCTCGTTTCGGGCATCGGTCGTTCGACCCTTCCCCAGCTTCAGCAGATTGCCCTTTCCGGTGACATCGTCGGTCAGGCGGAACTGCACGGTTTCAGTTTTTCCTTGATCGGCGCCGGCGCGACCTTCGGTCCCGGTCCTTTCTCGATCCTCGGCGCCGACAAGAGCACCTGGAAGTTCGTCCTCGCCCTCCCCGATCTCCTGAACGATGTCGTTCCATCGAGCGGGATAGGCCACACGATCTACGACGCCACCCAGAATACCTTTTATTATCCGTCCATCAAGCTCGGGCTCGGTTTCCCCATCACGGCGGGCTTCGAGTTCCTGGCCAATGGATTCTACATGCCCCAGGCCCTCACCGATACGGCGAGCAAGTCCATCAACGGCATAACCCCCAAGTTTTCCATCCTGAACGTGAACGGAAAGGTCCGGAAGGTCCTGCTCCGCGATTCGGGTCCCTTCCCGGCGATATCACTCGGGGTCGGCTACGATTACTCGTCCGTCGACGTTGGCGCGAAGGTCGACGACCTTTCCAAGATGAACAACGACAAGCTGTTCGACCTCAACGGCATCGGTACGATGAACCTGACCAACGGAGTCGTCGAGGTCAAGACCCAGGTGCAGAGCTTCGGCCTGGACCTCAACCTCTCCAAGCGTCTGGCCGGCATTTTCATCCCCTTCGTGAGGCTCTCCGAGTACTATCAGGATGCCTCCTACGACGGGAACGTCAACCTCATCGCCACGATCTACCCGACGGCCGGCGGCACCAGCGTGACGACCATCAAGACCCATCCAAAGTATTCGGCCCAAAGCTTCCAGACCTACCTTTCGGGCGGACTCGAGATCGCCCTCGGCCCCATGGTACTGCACTCGGGAGTCTCAGCGAACCTCGGGCAGCTCAACGCGGGCGACGGAAAGATCGACGGGGTTTCGGCGAACGCGGGCCTGAGACTCCAGTTCTAAGCGGGAGGGGTGGCGAAGCGGGCTGGTCCACGCTGAATCAGATGAGACCGAAGACCGTCGACTATTCCTAGAAAAACGAAGCGGGCCGATCCCTATGGAACGGCCCGCTTTTTTTTCGAAAACCCTAATGTGCCGGGCCGTTCCATCAGGAACTGCCCGCTTTTTTATCGAAAACCTTGATGTGCCGGGCCGTTCCATCAGGGACTGCCCGCTTTTTTATCGAAAACCCTGATGT
>DBTK01000009.1 GCA_002307015.1 Spirochaetaceae bacterium UBA1318 | reverse complement strand
AACCTCGAGGTCAAGCGCGTCGGAAAGGTCCCGACGTTCGCCTTCAAGCCCAGGGATCATGTCGAACTCGGCCAGATCCTGGACATCATCGACTTCGACACGGCAACCCGGGTATCCGGCACGAAGTTCTACTACCTCAAGAACGAGGGCGTCATCCTCGAGCTCGCCCTGGTCCGGTTCGCCCTGGACATCCTCCAGAAGCACGGCTTCACGCTCTATACGACCCCGGACGTCGCCAAGGAAGAGATCGTCGAGGGCATCGGGTTCAACCCCCGCGGCGAGGAGAGCAACATCTACACGGTCGAGGGAACCGGCACCTGCCTCGTCGGCACCGCCGAGATCACCCTGGGCGGCTACTATGCCGGGCAGATCCTGGATGCCGGAGAGCTCCCGATCAAGATGGCAGGGCTTTCCCACTGCTTCCGCCGCGAGGCGGGCTCCGCGGGCCAGTTTTCCAAGGGACTCTACCGGGTTCACCAGTTCACCAAGGTCGAGATGTTCGCCTTCACGAAGCCCGGCGAGTCCGACGCCATGCACGAGTACCTGAGAACGATCGAGGAAGAAATTTTCTCGACCCTCGAGATACCGTTCCGCGTCGTCGACACCTGCACCGGCGACCTCGGAGCGCCCGCCTACCGGAAGTGGGACCTCGAGGCCTGGATGCCCGGCCGGGGGGACCCGGGAGACTGGGGCGAGATCACCTCGACGTCGAACTGCACCGACTACCAGGCCAGACGGCTCAACATCAAGTACCGGGACGAGAACGGAAAGCCCCAGTACGCCCATACCCTGAACGGCACGGCCATCGCCCTCTCGCGGGGACTGATCTCGGTGATCGAGAACTTCCAGCGGGAAGACGGCTCGGTCGTGATGCCCAAAGCCCTCGTCCCCTACACGGGCTTCGACGTGATCAAGCCGAGAAAATAATGAATGCCCCGCAGCATGCTGCGAGGCATCGTTCGTTCCGAGAGTTCTGGATTGTTCGGGGGGGAGCTACCGGCTCGCGTAGCGGCTGGAAAGCTCCTTCCGCCAATCCGGCTTTTTTTCCTTGTTTTCGTACTGGATCATCCGCTTCACGGCCAGCTTCTGGCCCTGGACGAAGTTGGCAGGAACGACCCCGAAGACCCCTCCCCCCAGGTACACGAGCTTCTCGTCCTCCGCCAGCTTTTCGGCGTCGGTGAGCCATTTCACGATGCATTCGAAATGCGCCGGCTCCGAGTTTTCCTTGTAGGCGATGGCGGAAAAAAGGTCGGTCACCGGCTTCCCGCAAATGGGGCAATCCGGTGCCGGCCTCGTCGGCTGGGGAGCCGGTTTCGGATCGAAATTCGGCTGGTTCGTATTCTTCTGGGCCTCGCGAGGCTGGTTTTGCCGCCCTTCGCGCCTGGAGTCCCTATTTTGTCCGTTCATGTGATATCTCGTTCCTTTCGATCAGTTCGTTGCTCAACACCTGCGCTATCCGCTGTATGGCGAAGGCGACATAGTCCCGATCGTTTATCTTTTTCCGCAGTTCTGCGATACGCCGGATTTCTTCCGGCGTTCCGGCGCTATTGGTCATAAAGTCTCCGTGAAAGCATCCCTCAAATGCGTGATCCCGTTATCGCCGCGGATCAGCAGCACGTCATAGCGGACTCTCCAACAGTAATATTCTCGATGGAGTAGGAGGAAAAACTTAGACGTTTCGATAATCCGTCTCCGTTTGGAGGCGCCGATCGCGTACCCGAGTTCCGAAGCGGGAAGCGAGCGCCAGAATTTCACTTCGACGAACGCGAGGGTTTCGCCATCCCTCGCCACGATATCGACCTCGCCGGCCGTCGACCTGAAGTTCCGCTCGACGATGACGAGTCCCTGGCTTTCCAGCCAGCGGCAGGCGGCGTCCTCGCCTTCCCGCCCCCGTTCATGGGTGCTTTTCACTTCTCCTTGTACTGTTTCGGGTCGATCGCCCTGGCGATGAAAAGGGTCTTCTCGGCGAGCAGGTCGGTTTCCTCCCCCTCGTCCTGCCTGAACTCCTTGCCGAATTCGTCGATCAGGATACGGACTCGGGGGCGGAGGGGTGCGTCGGGATGGACGTCAGTCACCCGGGCGATCGCGGCGTTGTTCAAAAGGACGACGGAACCGATCGGGTAGATGCCCATGCTCTTGATGAACACGTGCAGGACCTCCGGGTCGAAGCGCCGGGAGTTGTCGCTCAGCAGGAATTTCATGGCTGTATAGCCGATCATGGAATTCCGGTAGGGCTTTTCGCTCACCATGGCCTCGAAGGC
This sequence comes from Spirochaetaceae bacterium UBA1318, assembly GCA_002307015.1. Classification (GTDB taxonomy): domain Bacteria; phylum Spirochaetota; class Spirochaetia; order Treponematales; family UBA1318; genus UBA1318. Next base: position 34,104 of record DBTK01000009.1, on the reverse strand, counting down.
GTCCGCGACGGAAACGATCCTCGAGAGGAGCTCGATCTGGCTCCCGGCGAGGCGGCGCGGATAGCCCTCGCCGTCCCATCGCTCGTGGTGCTGCAGGGCGATGGTGCCGACCTCGTCGGGAAGCTTCAGATCGCGCGATATGATCCGGTACGAGTAGACGGGATGGGCCTTGATCTTCTGGGCCTCCTCCTCGGAGAGGTTGCCGGTTTTCTTGACGATGCCCTCGGGGACCATCAGCATGCCCGCGTCGTGAAGCAGGGCCCCGAGCACGAGGTTGTAGAGCTTGTGGTTCGGCATCTTCATGTTGATGCCGATGATGGCCGAAAGGATGGCGGTATTGATCGAGCTTTTCGGCATGCCGTAGCCGGAGACCTCGCCCCCGAGCACGAAGCCGATCATATCGTTCGACGAGGCCCTGATGGCGGTCAGGATCGCGTTGACGATGGCCTCGATTGGCTTGAGCTGGACCTCTTCCTCGTTCGCGATCTGCTGGAAGAACACGTTCAGCTTGTCGATCATGTCGGTGTAGAGCCGGTAGAGTTCCTTGTTTTCCTGCACGGCGGGCAGAATCAGGACCGAGCCTTCCTGCTCAGGCGCGGGGGCGGCTGCGGGCGGCGCTTCCGCCTTGACGGCCTCGCCCTCCGTCGTAACCTCGGTGACCCCCCATTTCGCGAGCTGGTCGAGATCCTTCTGCTTGATCGGGATGCCGGCGGGAACGAGAAGGTTCTTTCCGTCAATGAAAACATCCTGGGTAAATTTCATTCCGGATACGAGGCTCGACAATTGCAGTTTTTTCATAACCGTTCCCTTACCTTCAGGTTCAACATACCCCGTAGCAAGCTACGGGGTATGTTGCCGCGTACAGGTATAAGCAGAAATACCCTCGCCGCCCGTAAACATTGCCGCAACTTCAACCATTAAAATCAACCCTCCAGCTGGAGGATATTTCCTCTTCGCGATAAACGCGTGAATTTCCGCCATCGCTTCGCCGTTCGCGGGGCGGGAAGCCCAGCCCCGTACCGGCAGGACCCGTCCGCCGCACGGATCCCTCGTACCACTATATCACGTTCGGCTCATCTGTACAGCAACGGGTCGTCCGACTTCCCCCTGGACCAATAATAGTCGTAAAACCGACGTGAATGCAACCTCGACGCCGCCGGGCACAGGGGCGGACGGCGAAGGTACGAAAAACGCCGCATCCCGGCGACCATTGGCCACCGAAATACGGCGTTCATTTTCAGGCGAAAAACAGAATGACCTCGGCTGAAAACCTTCCGGGCGACGAAAGCTTTGTCCAGCTCAAGCCGTCCGAAACGCTTCGGTCATGCCGCGATCAGGTGGCTGCCGTGGTCTCTTCGGAACCGGTGGAGGGAACGATGATCCCCTTCCTCTTGATGAGTTCCTTGATCTTGGCTGCCTTGCCGATCTTTCCGCGGATGTAGTAGAGCTTCGCCCTTCTGACGCGGCCGGGGCGCACGATCTCGATCTTCTGGATGCGGGGAGAGGAGAGCGGGAAAACGCGCTCGACGCCGACTCCATAGGAATTCTTCCGGACCGTAAAGGTCCTGCGGACGCTCGAGTTCTTCATGCAGATCACGAGTCCTTCGTAGAGCTGGATCCGCTCGGTCTTGCCCTCGACGATCTTGAAATAAACCCGAACCGTATCACCCGCCTTGAAATCGGGAAGGTCAGCTTTTTTCTGGGACGCTTCCACCGTCCGTATAAAATCCATGGTATCCCCCTTCGGAAACTATATCTTTAAGCAACTTTCTTGCCTCGTCGTTCAACTCCAGCCCTTCCATCAGGTCGGGCCTCACCTTCAGCGTTTTCTTCAATCGCTCCCTCAGCCGCCACTTCCTGATGTTCTCGTGGTGACCGGAAAGCAGGATCTCCGGAACCTTCGCATCCCTGAAAACCTCGGGCCTCGTGTACTGCGGGTACTCGAGCAACCCGTCCTCGAAACTCTCGCTCACGAGGGATTCGCCGTTGATCACCCCCTCGAGGAGGCGATAGGTGGCATCCACGACCGCGAGGGCGGCGACCTCTCCCGAAGAGAGGACGTAGTCACCCACGGACACCTCGTCGTCCACGTAGCGGTCGATGACCCGCTGGTCTATCCCCTCGTAGCGGCCGCACACGATCACCAGATCGGTCTCGGCGGCGAACTCGCGAGCCAGGGGCTGATCGAAGGGCCGGCCCGACGGCGTCACGAAAACCGTCCGTGCACCCGCGACCCCGACAGAATCGAGGGCGAGGGAAAGCGGCTCGGGAAGCATCAGCATGCCGGCGCCGCCTCCGAACGGGGCGTCGTCGCACTTATGGTGCCTGTCGGTCGCATAGTCGCGGATATTCACGAGCCGATAGGAAACAAGCCCCTTTTCGATGGACTTCGCCATGATCGAACTCTTAAAATACCCCTCCAGGATTTCCGGAAACAGGGTCAGGATCGTAAAGTTCATTCGACCGGCCATCTCTCCAGAAGCTCGACCGTACGCGCATCCAGATCGACGGCCCCGATCAGCCTTCCCACGAAGGGAACGAGCACCATCTTCCCGTCCACGGTTTCCACCTCGAGGAGGTCGGAAGCCCCGGATTCGCATACCGAGCGTACCGTTCCGACGGCCTCGCCGCCGAACAGCATACTGCATTGACAAAGATCGCTGACGTAGAACTCCCCCTCGGAAAGGGGGCAGGCCTCTTCGCGAGGCACCTCGATCTCCCACGAGGAGAAGGCCTTGGCTTTCTCCATGTCGTCCGCACCGGCAAACTTGATCAGGGCGCCGCCATCCACGAGGCGAAACCCCTCGACCGTCGCAGTCTTCCGTTCGTCGTCGCGAACGAGCGTGACGACCTTCAGCGCCTTCAGGTGTCCGTACTCGCCTGAATGGCTCAACAGCCTGAGATACCCGCCCAAACCGCTCGGGGCGCCGATGAGGGCGACGGTCAGTCTATCCTTCAATCGAGAATTTCAAGCACGACCCTTTTTCCGGATTTGTTCGACGAGGCGCTCAGGATGGTCCGCACGGCTTTCGCGATGCGGCCGTGCTTGCCGATCACCTTGCCGATATCGTCCTGGGCTACCCTAAGCTCGAGGATGGTCGACGAATCTTCCTCGATAACGTTTATGGAAACCCCGGAAGGGTCGTCTACCAACGACTTCGCGATATATTCGACGAGATCCTTTTCCAACACATTCTCCTTGAGAAAAACGGAAGCGAAACCCTATTTGATCCGAAAGTTCTTCTTGTTCAGAAGTCTGCGGACGGTATCGCTGGGAACGGCTCCCTTGTTGATCCACTCGCGGATGCGCTCCTCGTTGAAGGTGAACTGGGTCTCTTCCTTGTCGGTCGGGTGATACAGGCCGACCTCTTCGAGGGCTTCGCCGTCGCGCGGCTTGAGGGTATCCATAATGACAACCCGATAATACGGCTTTTTCGTGGTTCCGAACCTTTTCATCCTGATCTTGACGCTCACACCTTCCTCCTGCATATCCAAATCATACTCGTGACGGTCTAGTCATGAAGCACAGTTATACACCATTTCGATGAAACGAGTCAAGGAAAGGAGTTGCGGTCTTTTACCTGCCGGGGCCGCCGCCGAGCAGCTGCTCCTGGTATTTCTTGTTCTTCGAGACCTTTTTCATCATCAGCTTCATCTTCTCGAACTGCTTGATGAGGCGGTTGACGTCGGAAACCGAGGTTCCCGAGCCCTTCGCGATCCGCCGGCGCCTTCCGGGACCGACGATGTGGTAGTTCCGCCTCTCCTTCATCGTCATCGAGGTGATGATGGCCTCGGAATGCTTGAGCTGGGCCTGGTCGATATCGTCCTCGGAAACCTGCCCCGCGAGCCCGGGCACCATTTCGAGGATCTTTCCGATCGAGCCCATCTTCTTCATCCGCTTCATCTGGTCGAGGTAGTCCTGGAGGTCGAAGGTCGAGGATTCGAGCTTGTCCTGGAGGTCGTCGGCCTCCTCGGCGTCGATCGTCTCCTGAGCCTTCTCGACCAGGGACACGACGTCGCCCATCCCGAGGATTCGGGAGGCGATGCGGTCCGGGTAGAAGGGCTCGAGGTCCTCGGGTTTTTCACCCGAGCCGACGAATTTGATCGGCTTTCCGGTGATCGACTTGAGCGAAAGGGCCGCGCCGCCCCTGGTATCGGAATCGAATTTCGAAAGGATGACGCCCGAGAGCCCCACCCGTTCGTCGAAGGTCTTGGCGATGTCGACGGCGTTCTGGCCCGTCATGGAATCGGCGACGAGGAGGGATTCGTCCGGCTTCACGGCGTCCCGAATCTCGACGATCTGCTTCATCATCTCGTCGTCGATCTGCATGCGGCCCGTCGTATCGACGATCACCGTGTCGAAAAGCTCCTCCCGGCCGCGCTTGACGCCGTTCCTGGCCACCCGGACGGGGTCCTTGGAATCCTCGATGTGAACGGGAACCCCGATCTGGCTGCCGAGGACGCGGAGCTGCTCGATGGCCGCGGGACGCACGAGATCGGCCGCCACGAGGAGGGGCTTCCTCCCCTGCTTCTTGAGGCGGTAGGCGAGCTTGGCCGCCGTCGTCGTCTTGCCCGAGCCCTGGAGACCGAGGAGGAGGATGACGGAGGTGGTGTCGGGACCCTTGAGGGCGAGGTCCTGCTTCGTGTCGCCGAGGAGGGCGACCATCCGGTCGTAGACGATCTTGATGAACATCTGCCCGGGCGACACCGACCTCAGCACCTTCTCGCCCTTCGCCTCTTCAATCGTGGCGTTGACGAACCGGCGGACGACCCTGAGGTTGACGTCGGCCTCCAGGAGGGCGAGCTTGATCTGCTCGACCGCGTCGTCGATATTCTTTTCCGTTATGGCCGATTTGCCCGAAACGTTGCGGGCGATGTCGGTGAAGGTCCGTGAGAGCTTGTCGAACATAGCTTTTTGTACCCTTTAATCCCCGAAATGTCAATGAAACCTTCGTGCCATGAGGCTTGGGTGCGGAACCGTCCGCACCGGTCAGTTGCGGAGCTCGACGTTCCCTGCGCCGAGGGAGAGCCTGATGGTGATCGGGTCGCCCTTCCCACCGGTCGAGTAGGTGTCGCCGTTTTTGGACCATGAGCCGTGGGAACTGACGCTGGACACCCCGACGGTCGGAACGAGGGTCGCCGCCCTCCCCCGGGGCACGATCACGGTGAGGTTCCCGACGCCGCTTTCTATCCTGACGTCCATCGCCCCCGGCTTCGAGCCCGAAAAGTCGAGTTCGAAGTTTCCGGCGCTCGATTTGAGGTGAAGGTTCCGGGCTCCCGTGTTGCCGAGCCCGTCGATGCGGGAATCCGAAGCCCCTCCTTCGAAATCGAAGCTGTCGAGGTTTCCCGCAAGGGGAGAGGAAACCGAGAGCCTCAGGTTCGCCGCTCCCTGCCTGATCCTGACCGTCCTCAGGTCGAGCCCGCCGAGATCGATCCTCGAATCGACGGCGCCAGCCTCGAGATCGAGGTTCGTCGGGATGCCCCTGGCGAGGACGAGGTTCCACTCGCTCCCGATCCTGCCCCTCCCGGGGAACGGGAGGGAAAGCCCGTCGCCGCCTGAGCGGAGGGTGACCGAATCGCCTTCCGAGGAAATGATGGGCTTCTGCGATTCCGCCCGGTACCGGGCGGTTCCCGATATCAGGAGGTCCTGGTCGGCGGAAGCGAGGGTGAGCCTCCCCGCGCCGAAGCGGATCGTCTCGGTGACCGGGGTGGCCGCGGGCTTGGCCACATCAACCCTCGCTTCGTGCATCTCGGCCCTCTGGGGCATGACGATGCCGGGGCCGGAAAGAAGCCCGGAGGGACGAGCCTCGCGGTAACGGCCGACGAGGAAGGCGCCGGCCGCGCCGAAGGCTACCATGACGACAAGGAAAAAAATCGTAAGCTTTTTCATTTCACCCCCTTTGGGCGGAAGGTCTTCTCCATCGAACCAGGGTCGCTCAGGGCTTCAGGGTTTTTAGAATGTCGGGCCAAAGGCCCTTCGCGGCCTCCTCGAGATTGAAGGCGAAATTCTGGGTCGACCAGGTGGAAAAAAGCCCCTGGTACGAGCCGAACACGATGGCGGCGATGCTAGTTATCGCGATATCGGAGCGGATGTCGCCCTCGGCTATCGCACGCTCGATGGCCGCCATGCCGTTTCTCGTATCGCCCATCCGAAGCTCGCGGATTTTTTGGTTCATTTCGGGATATTTCTTGAAGACCATCTCGAAATTCATGATCGTGTAGCTCAGGAAGGCATTCTCCGAATCGATGCGGGCGGCCTGGAGAAAGATGGCCTCGAGTATCTCGATGCCCCGCTTTCCGGGCTGGGTGTAGAAAAGGGAAATCGTTTCCGTCGCCTCGACCATATCCTGGAAGAGATAGACGAAGATGTCGTCCTTGCTTTTGAAATGCCGGTAGATGGCGGGATCGGTCAACGACAGGGCGGAAGCGATGGCGTGGATGGTAACCCCGTCGGGACCTTCCTGCTGGATGATCTTCATGACCGTATCAAGGATATCCTTCTGGCGTTTCGTGTGCTTCATGGCTCCCCCGCTATTATGTATTTATTCCCGGACCTATCATCGGATACGGAAAACCGCTACGACAAGCCCTCAAGAACCGAACAGAAACGATTCAATGTCCCGAAGCATTCCCTCCAGGGGTTTCATGCTTCGGCGGGTCTCGGGCAGGCTGCGCAGAAAAAGATCCCCGTAGCCCTTGCTGATGATGCGCGAATCGAGAACCACGACGACGCCGCGGTCCGTCGAACTCCGGATAAGCCGCCCGAATCCCTGCTTGAACCGGACGACCGAGTCGGGCAGCGAAAGCTGCGAAAAGGGATCCCTGCCCGACGCCCGGATCGCCTCCGTCCTCGCCAGGAGAACCGGATCCGTCGGAACGCGAAAAGGCAGCCGACAGATGACCAGGACGGAGAGGGATTCCCCCGGGACGTCGACTCCCTCCCAGAACGAATCCGTCGCGAAGAGCACGCTCGCGACATCGGTCTTGAACCTCGTCAGCAGGCGGGAGCGATCGTCGTCGCCCTGCCTGAGAATCGGTATCCCGAGACGGTCGAGTCCCGGCTTCACCGTATCGTAGGTGAACCGGAGGGATTCGTAGGACGTGAAAAGCACCAGAGCCCGGCCGTTCGAAACCGCGAGTATACTCCCGATCGCCCTCGCGAGAAAAGTCGGATACTCACCCGATTCGGGCGGCGGGGCATCCGCGGGGACGCAAAGGAGAACGTTTTTCCGGTACGGAAAGGGCGAGGGATAGATGCCGGTGATCGAACGCCCCTCGTCCCCCGGATCGAAGCCGATCCTCGAGGCCCAGAAGCCGAAGGAATCGTCGACGGTGAGGGTCGCCGAGGTCATGGCCACCGTGCCGAAGGGTTCGAAAACCGCCTTCCTCATCACGGGGGCTATGGAGATCGGGGTTTCCATGAGCCGACAGTAGAATTCGCTCGATTTTCCCCGTGTCGAGCTCGCCCTCACCTTTTCCATCCAGAACACGGTATCCGGATTCTCGTCGTACCGGCGGTACTTCTCGATGAAGGCCGACATCGACTCCACGCGGCGGAGCACCTGCTTGGTTTCGTAGACCTCGGCGGCATCGCCGTCGTCCTCCTCGACCGCCTCGAGGATGCGCATCACATGGTCGTGGAGGGACAGGAGCCGGGACTGGAGCTCGGTAATCGGGTTGAACAGGGCGACCTCGAGGTTCTGCGTCCTCTCGCCGGTGACGCGGAGGGTGCTGCCCTTGGCGGCGAAGAGGGCGAGCAGGGCCGAGTCGAGGCTCTCCGAGGCTTCCTTGACCGCCTGGATGTCGGCGGGGACCTCGCGAAAGAGCGACTTGTCGGGGCCCCGGAGCCTTTCCAGCCTGATCAGGAGCCCGAAGCGATGGTTCTTCCTCGACCTGAGGAGGCGGCCGACCTGCTTCGCGATGCCGAACCGGCTCATGGATTCCGAGAAAAAGCTCGTGGCGCTCGCCTCGATCGCGTGGGCCTCGTCGATCACGAGGCGCTTGAACGGGGGCAGGACGGCCGAGGCGTCGAATCCGGCGCCGCCGAGCCTCGCCTCGAGGTCGGAGAAAAGGAGGTGATGGTTGACGACGAGGAGACGGCATTCGGCGGCGCGCCGCCTCACCGCGAGGGCGAAGCAGCCGTCTCGCCGCGGGCACTTGAGGTTGAGGCAGGTATCGGCCTCCGAGCAGACCCTGGACCAGAGGGCCTCCTCCGGGAGAAAGCTCAGCTCGGCCCTGTCCCCGGTTTCGGTGGAGGCCGACCACTCGAGAATCCGCCTGAGCTCCTCCCCCCCGTCCAGGAACATCGGGTCCTCGCTCAAGGTCTCGTCGAGGCGGTTGAGGCAGAGGTAGTTCCCCCTGCCCTTCACCAGCATGTAGGGAACCGTCGAACCGAGAAGCTCACGAACCACCGGGATGTCCTTTTCGACCAGCTGCTGCTGGAGGTTGATCGTCCCGGTCGAGACGACGACCCTGCCCTGGTTGCGCTCGGCCCAGGCGAAGGCCGGGATCAGGTAGGCGAAGGACTTGCCGACCCCCGTGCCGGCCTCGGCGGCAAGGACGAGGTCCTCGTTGAAGGATCTCGCGATGGAGCGCAGGAGCTCGACCTGGCTCGGCCTGCTCTCGTAGCCCGGAATCCGCTCCGAAAGTTTCCCGCCCTCCTCGAGGATGGCCGCGAGGGCATCGATCTCGAGCGGAAGCTTCCTTTTCTTCCTCGTCGGCTCGGCGACGACGTAGACCGAGGCGACCTCGTTGTCGACGATGTAGAAGGCGATGCCCTCGTTTCCGTACCGGGAGGCGACGGAAAGGTCGGCCTCGCTCGGCTCGAGTTCCCCCGAGGGATGGTTGTGGATGATGGCTCCGCCCGCCTCAATGAAGGGCTGGAGGGCGGGAACGGCGTTCCTGCTCCCCCTGGCGCCGACGGTGATGCCGCAGACCAGGCCGTCCTCGTCCAGGGTGCCGACGGCGAAGACCTCGCGCCCCCCCGCCTCGGCGACGGCGGCGCGGAAAACAGAAGCCGCTTCTTTCGTGAATCGCTTGCCGATCGTCATCGGGTCCTAGAGTCTCTTGAGGATGCCGAGCAACAGGTCGCGGAGCTCGGACTCGGCACGCTTGCCCGCCTCGGTCACCTCGACATGGTTGAGCGGGCGTTTCGAAATGCCGGCGGCCATGTTCGTCACGCAGGATATCCCCAGGAGCCTCATGCCGAGGTAGGAGGCGGCGATCGCCTCGGGGACGGTCGACATGCCGACGAGGTCGGCGCCGAGGGTCCTCAGCATCCCGATCTCGGCGGGGGTTTCGTAGGAGGGGCCGGTCATGGCCGCGTAAACCCCGGACCTCATCTTTTTCGGCGAGGATTCCCGGGCGAGCCTTCTCAGGTCGCGGTCCCAGACGGCGCTCATGTCGAAGAACCGCTCTCCCAGGGCCGTGCCGTCGGCCTTCGAGGGGTTCGGGCCGATGAAGGGATTCGTGCCCAGGAGGTTGAGATGATCCTTGATGAGCACGAGGTCGCCGGGCGAGTACTTTTCGTTCACCGCTCCGGCTGCGTTGGTCAGCACGAGGTTCGTCACCCCGAGCTCCCTGAGGAGGAAAACCGGGAAGACGACATCGTCCATCGGAAATCCCTCGTAGTAATGGAAGCGTCCCGCGCAGACGATGGTCTTTTCCGAGAGGTACATCACCCCCGCGTGTCCCGCCACCGTCGGCTTGGGGTAGCCCGCTATGGAGGCGTAGGGGAGCTCCTTGAGTCCCATGCCCTTCGCGATTCCCGAAAGCCCCGAGCCGAGCACGATGGCCGTTCGGGGTCCCTTCGCCGCCCTGAATTCCTTCGGAATCGACGCCGCCGCGATCCCGATCCGTTCGCCGAAATTTTCCTTCATGGGTTCCCCCTTGGTGTAATTGCGTTCGCCTCGGGCCCTTCCCGGGCCGTTCGGCGCCTATCGGTCGAGCGGGATCTGGACGAAGCCGCTCGCGTTGACCCCGAATCTCCGGGTGTCGACAGCATAGTTCAATTCGATGAAACTCGTCAGATGGGCGACCGAAAGAAACCCGAGGAGAGGGGAAAGGGTCAGGTTGCCCCTGAGGAAGGCCGACTTCACGAAGGTGTCGGGGGCGGCGAAGAACCGTCCCCCTCCCGTCGCGTAGATGCGGTTCGCGTGGAGGCCGAGGCCCGAGCGCTGGATCTCGAGGCTCGGGGAGACGAGGTAGGCCTCGCCCGTGGCCATCCGGTCGAAGGAAACCGAGCCGCCGATCGAATCGGCGAGCTCGGGCGGAGTCTGGTAGACGGTGCGGAAAACGTCGTTGCCCGAAGCCGAGAGAATGGCCGAGCTCGCCGCGGCGGCCGAACAGGAAAGGGTGAGCGGCACGACGGGAAGCGACACCCTGGCCGAGACGATGGAATCGGCGAAGCGTTCCGCCGTCGCTATCCGGTAGCCCCAGTCCCCGGCGAGGGAAAGGGAATAGCCCTCCACATTGGAGGGATTGAAGGGGCTGGCGGTAAGCCGGTCGAGGGAAACCGAGGCCCCCGTCTGAACCATGGGAGGGGCGTAGTTCCAGGAGTAGGGAGAACCCGAGGCCGTGGATGCTATCCAGTCCGAGCCGAGGCTCGTCCCGAACACGACCCCGTAGATGTCGGGCTGGACCGGCAGGGTGTACGAGGCCGAAATTCCCGCCGACGTCGTCCGTCCCCCCGATCCCAGCGAGTCGCTCGCCGAGAAGGCGAGGGAAACGGGAACCGATACGGTGGAGAGGGTCGCGGAGACGGGAGCGAAGCGGTCCGCCCAGTCCCAGGCGGCGCCGAGGGAGTAGGCTCTCCGTTCGACGGGATCCTGGCCCAAGGCCAGGAAGCCGAGATAGGTCGACGAAGAGCTTCCGGCCGTTCCCGCGTTGGGGAAAAGGGTAAACCTCAGGGCGTAGGGGAAGGGCGAATAGGGCATCTCCCGGAACGGGGCAGCGGAAACGGCTCCCGCAGCGACCTGGTTTTCGGCGCCGTCGCCCAGAGCCACCCATCGGACCGCCCCGGAGTCCTCCATCGTGAAGCCTGGCCTGCCCTCGGGAAAGGACTCGAGGCGCTCTCCCGATGAAAACCTGGCGACGTAGTATACCCCGGCACCTTTCAGCGCGACGGGAAGGAAAACCCCGCCGCTCGCCGGCGAGGATTGCAGGTAGAGCCTTCCATCCGAGATCCGGGCGAGGCGGTAGAGGGTTTCGTCGCCGTTCATCGCGAAATGGATGACGCCATCGGTGACGGAGATCCCCCGGAGCCCGACGGTCGGGATCGGGGTCTCGAGAATCGAAACGGTTCCGTCCGAAAAGGAATACCGGGCTATCTTTCTCGAGCCCCCGTCGTTCAGAAGGAAAACGATCGAGTCATCGTCGAAAACGGCGGGGGAGCCGAGGGCGAATCCTTCCCTCCCCTTCACCAGTACCCTGCGGTCGGAACCCCTCACGAAAACGAGGTTCCCCGCCGAGCCGTCGGGCTCGATTCCGACATAGCCGTCCCTGAAGTAGATCGCTTCCCTGAGTTTCCGCACGCCGCCGGGAAGGAATTTGCCCGAGGCGAGGGAGAATTCGCGGACCGTGAGCCGCGGAAATCCGTTCGTGAAGATGGCCCAGGACACGAGAAGGTTCTCCCCGTCCGGCGAAACGGCGAGGGAATCGACGAGGCCGTCGGCCTCGAAGAGGAAGCGTTCCCTACCCGTCCGGGTCGAATAGGAGAAGGCGGCCGATCTCGCCGTGTCGACATAGTACAGGGTGTCGCCTGAAGCCGCCCTCGCGGCGAAAATCCCCTTCGGGACGGGGAGCGGGGTTTCAGGCTGGACGACGGGCACCGACAGGGCGAGGGAACGGCCGAAGTCTTTCCAGACATCGTCCAGGGGGAGACCGTAGGTCTTCTTGAAAACCGACCGAAAACTCGCGAGGGGATTTCCCTCCCCGGCTTTCTTCCAGAGTGCCGCATAGCGTTCCATGCCGTAGGTCCTGATCAGGTAGTCCGAGAAAAGTCCCCCGTAATCGTAGTAGACGGAGCCTTCGGGGTAGGTATCCCAGGCGCCCGAGCACTGGTCGAAGCCCTTGAAGCCTCCCTCGAGGATGTCCTGACGAACGAGCTCCCGAACCATGGGATCCTCGACGCGGCCATAGCCGTCCAGGCTTTCGAACGCGACCGAGCCCCCCTCGACCATGTCCTCCTGCATGCGCCAGGTCGCGTTCGGAGAGTAGATGTCGCCGAAGGCCGAGGACAGGGCCTGCCAGAACGGCCCCTGGGTGTTGAGGGAGATCGCATGGGTCAGTTCGTGCATGAAAACCTTGCGGAGTTCCCGGTTCAGGCCGCCGACCTCCCCCTCCTGTTCGGCGGGAACGACGTAGAGCACGATTCTCGTGTAGGGATAGAGGATGGTGTAGCCGTTCATGATCTCGCTGTCGGGCGTCAGGACGACGGGCATCCTCATTTTCCGGGTAAAGCCGAGGTCGGCCGCAATATCCCGGTAGACCCCGTCGGCGATTGAGGAGAGGTAGGAGGCATCCTGTCGAAGCTCACCGGGATAGACAATATCGAAGAATTCGGTCGAAACCTCGAAAAGCGGCCGCGGCGGGTCGAAGAGGTCGGCATAGGCCAGGGATGCCATTGACGCGGCGACAGCCAGAATTAATGCCATCCGTTTTGTCATGGCGCGATTATATACAAAGGAAAGGCCAGCAAGCAAGGACTCCCTTGATTTCCTAACTGGGATTCATTATAAACAAGTAGAAGGAAGGAGGCGGCCGCGATGATCGCGAAGAACGACATGCCGAACATCAACGAGAAATTGCCAGAGGGAATAAAGGAAGACGGTAGCGGATATAGAGTACTGATCGTCGACGATTCCATGTTCATCGCCAAGCAGCTCTCTCAGATCCTGACATCCGAAGGCTTCGATGTCATAGGAACAGCATCTGACGGCCTGCAGGGATTGGAAAAGTATAAGGAATTCTACCCGAACGTCGATCTGGTGACCATGGATATCACCATGCCGAAGATGGATGGGGTTACGTCCCTCGAAAAAATCATGGAATTCGACAAGAACGCCGTCGTCGTGATGGTCAGCGCCCTCGGAAAAGAGGACGTGGTAAAGAAATCCCTGCTGATCGGCGCGAAAAGCTATATCGTGAAGCCCTTGGACAGGAAGAAGGTTCTGGAACGGATCGTTTCCATTCTTTCAAAATAAGGACTCGGGCGCTTATTCCGGAAGCGCCCCTTCCCCGTGAGCCTCGTCGAAAAACGCATACCCGTGTTTTTGTCGCCTCTTGACGGAATACATCGCTTCATCGGCCTTCGAAATAAGCCCGTCGACCGTCTTTTCGTCGTCGGGATACATGGCGGCGCCGATGGAGAAACTGAGATTGTACCCGCTTCCCTTCACCTCCAGGGGTGACTGGTACTCCTCGTAGAGCTTGTCCAGCACGATTCTCACATCTTCCTTCTGTTTTACGTTCGGCAGCAGGGCGATGAACTCGTCCCCTCCGATCCGGGCGACGGTATCCGAGGCGCGAAGCAGCTTCAGGAGGCGTTCGGCGAAGGCGATCAGCGCGGCGTCTCCGACGTTGTGGCCGAACCGGTCGTTGATCGGCTTGAAATCGTCCAGGTCGATGAACAGCACGGCCACCTTCGTGCCCATCCGGTCGGCCTGAGGAAGGGCCGCCCTCAGAAGGTCCATCAGGAGCCTCCGGTTCGGCAGACCCGTCAGGTTGTCGTGATTGGCGAGGTGGACGATCCGGCGGGCGGCCCGTTCGAGCTTGGTCTTCTCCGCGGTCAGGAGCTCGTTGAGCCGGTTTACCCGGTCGTGGTTCTTCGAATTCTCGAGGGCGATGCCGACGTAGATGGACAGGGCCTTGAGCAGCTGGAGGTCCTGGTCGCCATAGGCGTTCTTTTTCAGGCTCTGGACGGTCATCACGCCGATCGTGCGGTTTTCCATCATGAGGGGAAGGTAGATCAGGGACTGGGCCGACATGCCGACGGCGAGGGAGGTCGGCTTCACGTAGGCCGCTTTCTCCTTTTCCTTGTCGTTGATCAGGACCTCGCGTCCGTTCCGGATGCACCAGGCCGCGTAGCTCGAATCGGAGGAAACCGGGTACACGAAGGGCTCCACGCGTTTTCCGTCCTCGATGAAAAGCTTGTAGTTGATGACGCCGGCCGCCTCGTCGTACAGGGCGATCCCGAACCCGTTCACGTCCAGAAGCTCCCGTATGCTCTCGTAGACGGTTTCCATCACCTGGCTCATGTCCAGGCTCGAGGTGATCCTCTGTCCGATCCTGGCTATCGACAGGATCTGTCTGTTCCGGTCCTCCAGCTGATGGGACTTTTCCTTGAGTTCGACGTTCTTCAGCCTGAATATCTCGGCCTCACGCTGGGATTTCTCGATCTCGTACTGGATCGAGATGTTCCTGACCTTGTTCTTCGTGTCCTCATTCAGGCTCTCCCGCTCTTCCCGGTAGAATTCCCTGAAATACTCGAGGGCGAGGGCGGGATCCCCGTTCTTTTCGTGAAAAAGGGCGATGCTCCTCAGTGCCGTCACCACATAACGAGGTGCGTTCATCGCCCGAGCCTGATCGAGGCTTTTTTCGTAGCAGACGAGGGCTTCTTCTCCCCGATTTTGGAGGATTCTCAGGTCGCCGAGGTCCAGGAGCGCGGGAATGCGCCCGAGGGCGTTCTTGGATTCCTCGCAGATCGCGATCGAGCGGAGATAATACTCGTCCGCCTCGGCGAGATTCCCCCTCGCGACGCTGACCTTCCCGAGATAATCCAGGCAACGCACCTCGTTGATCCGGTTCCTGATCTCCGAGGAAATGCTCAGCGCCGTCTCGAGATATTCCAGGGCGAGGGGCAGGTTCCCCATCGTCATGAAGGATGAACCGATGTTCGCGTAGACGTCGGCCGAAAGCTCCTTGTCCTCGAACCGGCTCAGGACCTCCATCGCGGCGAGCAGGTAGCGGATCGCCTCCTCCTCGTTGCCGCATTCGCGGAAAAGCTCCCCGAGGTTGTTGAGGGCCGCGGCCTCGCGCTCGGGATTCCCCGTTTCGCGGCTTATCTCGAGGCTCTGCATGTAGTAGTCGACCGCCGTATCGTACCGGCCGAGGGTGTAGTAGACGACTCCCGAGGCGTTCAGCGTCTTCATCACCCCGTCCTGAAAGCCGAGGGCCCTGAACGAGTCCAATGCCTCGGCGTAGGAGGAGATGGCTTCCGGATAGCGGGAAAGGTAGAAAAGGCACCAGCCGATGTTGAGAAGGGCGTTGGCCCTCCCCGCTTCGTAGCCGCAGCCTCTCGAGCATTCGAGCGCATCCCGGCTTGCGGCGAGGGCGCGCTCGGGTTCGGCGAGCATGGATTCCCAGGCACTGTTGTTGATCGCGTCGATCAGGGCATGACGGGAAGTCTCGGACTCGTTCATCGCTGGAACGAAGTGTAGCCCATAATTCGAAAAAAAAGAACCTCGTCTTTGCTCATACCCCGCCGAAACCGCCAGAAGCCTCGGCGACGGCCCCCTCCCACTTGGCTTCCGAGTTCTCGTAGGGCTTGCCGTAGAGGTAGGAGTAGAAATCGTGGAGGTCATCGCCATCGGGGAAATCGAAGAATACGCCGTAGAAGACCCCGTCCCCATCCTTGAGGCACCTCACCACCCGGCTCTTGACCCTGATCTCCCTTCCGCCGAACCTGAGCTTCACGATGATGACCGACTTCATCTTGAACGGGGGAAGCTTCCGCTTGTCAGGAGCCGCGAAGAGCATGCCGCCCACCGAAACGTCGATGAGCTCGGCCTCCCTGGCCTTAGGCTCCCCGTCTCCGGCGCAGGACCGGAAATAGCCGCTGGTTTTCAGGCTGTACGCGAGGATCCGCGAAAAGTCGAAGGCGAAGTCCACGGAAAACATGTCGAAGGAAACGCTGTGGGAATCCCGGTTCGCGAGGTACACGTAGCCGACCACGTACTGGTAGTAGAGGATGGGGCAGTAGATCTCGGCGTGAATGCCCTGCTTCGTCTTCTCCTTCAGTATCCTGGCAAGCCCGCCGTCGAAGGCTTCGGGTTCGTTCGACTCGAATTCCTCCTCGAGCTTCCGCGTGATGAGACGGCCCTCGGGATAGGGATCGACATGGGGCAGGCCGGTGCGCGTCGAGGGCAGGTAGAGGATCTTTCCCGTCGCCGCGATCATCCTTTCCTCGAAGCTCTCGGGCTTCCTGTTGCGGAACATGACGATCCCGTTTTCGGAGGCGACCGACCTCGCCCGTTCCCGGAACGAGGTAAGCAATCCCGCGAGGCTCGTGATGTCGAAGGTATCGCTCAGCATGGGAACCTCGACCGCGCAGTACTCCTCGCAGAGCGGATAATCCAGGTTGTACTCGTCGTCCTGGGCGAGGAAGGAAACGGCGAGATCCTTCGGCGGCGAAATGCGGAGGTAGCGCCTGGCGAGCCCCCGGTACATCTCTCCCGGATTGGCGATGAAGATCTTCCTTCCCTCGTATTTTTTTACGACGGTTTTGAAGGTCACGACGGTTCCCCGGAAATCGAACATCACCGATACCTTATCCCACTGCGCGAAGGCCCCGGGGTTATCCTCGGGGAGTTCGAGGCAGAGCAGCTCGGACTCGATCTTGACGAGCCAAACCTCAGCCTCGAGCTTTGGTTTATTCACATGCAGGGTCTGGCGGCCCTCCATGACGGTTTGCAGGATGTACTGCTTCTCGACATTGTTGATTTTCGTACTCATCGGCATCACCCCGATACTTTTTCATTGAAATAGTGTACTAATCTTTAAATTAAATGATACAATTAATAAAGGGTCCCGTGAGGGCATGACGAACTGCGCTACACGAATGGAGCGACAATGGTCATAGATAAAAACTCACTCCGCGGAATTATCGAGATCGACTCCGAGCTCAATACGATCCAGGACGTCGACATTCTCCTCGAGCGCATCCTCTTCGAGACGCGACGCGTCGTGAACGCTGACGCCGGCTCGATTTACGTCAAGGAAGGCGACAAGCTCGCCATTAAGTATTCTCAGAATGACACGAAGCAGAAGGAGCTCAAGCCCGGGGAAAAGCTCATCTACAATATTTTCTCCATCGAAATCAGCGATAAAACGGTGTCCGGCTACGTCGCCCTCACCGGAAACCTCGTGAACATACCGGACGTCTACCATCTGCCGCAGGGCGTCCCCTACACCCCGCCGACGAGCTACGACAAGATTTCTGGGTATCGTTCGGTTTCCAACCTTACCATTCCGCTCAAGACCGCCTCGGGCACCATCCTCGGCGTGATCCAGATCATCAATGCGAAGGACGAGTCGGGAAACATCATTCCCTTCGACGCGGACGACGAGCTCTACGTGACCCATTTCGCCGCCAATGCCGCGGTGACCCTCCAGCGCGCCTGGATGAACAGGGCCATGATCCTGCGCATGATCAGGATGTCGGAGCTCCGCGATCCCAAGGAAACGGGACCCCACGTCAACCGCGTCGCCGGTTACGCCCTCGAGATCTACGAGCGGTGGGCCTACCTCCACCAGGTGGAGCACACCCAGCTCGAGAAGACGAGGGATATCCTGAAAATCGCGGCCATGCTCCACGACGTCGGCAAGGTCGCGATATCCGACCTCATTCTCAAGAAACCCTCCCGCTTCACGGAAGACGAGTACAAGATCATGCAGGGCCACACCTATTTCGGGGCCAAGCTCTTCGGCGATCCCCAGTCGGACTTCGATCTCATGGCCAAGGACGTGGCGATGACCCACCATGAAAACTGGGACGGCACCGGCTACCCGGGCTACGTCGACGCGGATACCGGGGCTCCCCTCAAGACCGATTCCGAGGGCAAGGTCGTCAAGCGGAAGGGGGAGGAAATCCCCTTTGCGGGCCGCATCGTTTCGATAGCCGACGTCTACGACGCCCTCGTCTCCAAGCGCGTGTACAAGGAAAAATGGGAATCCGAGAAGGTACTCGAGGAGATCCGCAACAGTTCTGGCACGAAATTCGATCCGGAACTCGTCGACATCTTCTTCCAGGTGCTTCCGAACATCGAGAGAATCAGACAGCTCTACCCGGAAACCGATTGACGGGAACCCGCATGAATGTCGTCGTCCTCGGCTCGGGAACCTCCCACGGCGTGCCCGTGATCGGATGCGATTGCCGGGTCTGCACTTCTTCAGACGCCCGCGACAGGCGCTACCGGGCCTCGCTCTGGGTCCGGGACGAGTCGACCTCGATCGTCATCGATACCGGCCCCGAGTTCAGGCTCCAGGCGCTGCGGGCGGGCATCGACCGGCTCGACGCCGTCCTCCTGACCCACGCCCACGCCGACCACCTTCACGGCCTCGACGACGTGAGGCCCCTCTGCCATCACCGGTCCATCCCGGTCTACGGCAACGCCGGCCAGATCGAGGAGGCCCGCGAACGGTTTTCCTACATATTCAGGCATACGCAGATGGGAGGGGGAAAGCCCCTCGTGGATTTCCTCGATGCGGGGAAGGGAAAATTCGCCGTGGGAGACCTCGAGGTCACGCCGATTCCCCTCATGCACGGCAGGCTCGAGACCTCGGGCTACCGGATCGGCAACCTCGCCTACCTGACCGACTGCAACGCCATTCCGGAGGCCTCGTACGCCCTCCTCGAGGGGACCGAGGTCGTCGTCATCGATGCGCTCCGGTTCACGACCCACGAGACCCATTTTTCGGTGGACGAGGCGATAGAGGCCATAGAGAGAATCAACCCGGCCCGGGCGTACCTGACCCACATCTGCCACGCCGTCGGACACGAGGAACTGAATTCATACCTGAAGGGGAAAAAAATAGAGCCCGCGTTTGACGGGCTCTCATTCGACCTCGGCTGAAGTCGGGCTTAGGCGATGTGTTTCAGGACCTTTCCGCCCTTCAGGCAGCGGGTGCAGACCTTGATGGTCTGGACGGTGCCGTCGAGCTTGGTCTTCACGTTCACCAGATTGGGCCGCCAGGATCGGCGGGAGTGGTTCTTCGCATGGCTGACCTTATTGCCGAAGACCGTATGTTTGCCGCATAAATCGCATTTTCGTGACATGATACACCTTCCCTGAATCTTCCTAATATGGACGCAAACGATATTATACCGGATGCGGAAAAAAATGTAAAGACTTAAGCCCGAATTCCGATACCCTTCCGCCACACCGTCTATATGACGCCCTCGTAGATGATCTTTTCCTTGCCGTCGAGGGTGACGGTGATGTTGTTCTCGAACATCTCCATCGCGTTGCCGACCCCGGCGACGCAGACGATGTCGGGATTGATCATCTTGATGCGGTCTATCGGCATCTCCGACACCCCCTCGAGGATGATGCCCGCGACGGCCCTCAGCACGGGAATGAAGGATTCGTTCAGGTTCCGCGTCAAGAGGATCTCGCCCCCCGTCTTCTTCAGGGTGGCGACAGCCTGGGAGAAATCCTCGGCCTTGACGATCTTCCCGGTCACCGTCTCGCCGAAACCGCGGGCGCCGCGATTCAGGATGTTCCCCAGGAAAAGGACCTTGATCGTGTTCGTCATGATGGGCGAGTTGATGGGAATCCCCGCGGTGACGACGACCTTGTCGAAGCGGTCGATGTAGCCCCGCTGCAGGGCGGCCTTCATCGCGTTCTGGATCATCTCGTCCGAATCGTTCACCATGAGGCTGTGGATCGGATAGACGCCCCAGTTCAGGAGAAGCTGCCTCATGACCTGGAGATTGGGAGTCGCGGCGATGATCGTCTCCTCGGGCCGGTACACGCTGATGAGGCGGGGGGTGTTGCCGCTCAGGGTCGGGGTGAGGATGGCCCTCGCCCTGATGTCGGTCGCGACGAGGTAGGCGGCCTTGGCGACCGCGTGGGCGATGTCGGTGGACTGGGACTGGATGGAAAAATACCGCCTCGTCCGCTCGATGTATTCGGGCGACCGCTCGATATCCATCGCGATCCGGTGCATCATGCGGACGGCCTCGATCGGATAGGCGCCGTTGGCGGTTTCGCCGGAGAGCATGATGGCGTCCGTCCCGTCCATGATCGCGTTCGCCACGTCCGTGCATTCGGCCCGGGTCGGCTTCGGGTTGTGGATCATCGAATCCATCATCTGGGTGGCGGTGATCACCGGCTTGTTCGCCCGGTTGCACTTCTCGATGATCCGTTTCTGGATGAGCGGTATCTCGGTCACCGGGATTTGGACGCCGAGATCGCCTCGGGCGACCATGATCCCGCCGGAGACGCGAATGATCTCGTCGATATTGTCGAGCCCTTCCTGGTCCTCGATCTTGGCCAGCACGATCATCTTGTCGTCATGCTCGTCCAGGATTCGGTAGATGGTCGTGACGTCGGTCGCCTTGCGGATAAAGGAGGCCGATATCAGGTCGAAGCCCTGTTCGATGCCGAACAGGAGGTCCGAGACGTCCTTCTCGGTCACGGCGGGAAGGCTCGTCTTTATGCCGGGGACGTTCACGTTCTTCCGGGAGCCGATCTCGCCGCCCGCCCTGACGATGCAGCGGATGTCGCTCCCCGACACCTCCGCCACCTCGAGGTCGAAAAGTCCGTCCGCGATCAGGATGTGGCCGCCGACCGAAATCTCGCCGGGAAGGGCCTGGTAGCTGATCGAGATCCGTTCGGCGGTGCAGGGAACGTCGTCGGTGGTGACGACGATGGGGCTCCCTTCCTTGAGGAGGATCTTGCCGCCGTCGGGCACGATGCCGGTCCGGATCTCCGGCCCCTTGGTATCGAGCATGAGGGCGACGGGAATCGCGGTCTTTTCGCTCGCCAGCCTCACCCGCTCGACCATGGCCTCGTGATAGGCGTGATCGCCATGGGAGAAATTGAACCGGGCTATGTTCATCCCGTTCCGGAGCAGGTCCTTCACGACCTCGATATCCTCGGTCGCAGGCCCCATCGTGCATATGATCTTGGTCTTGCGCAACGCTTCCATGGTACACCCCTGGTTCAGTTCTATTGTATCGGGAGGGAAAATACAAGAAGAGGTGAGGGGTGAGCAGTGAGGAGTGAGCGGGAAGAAAAGAAAGTGAGCGGTGAAGGGTGAACGGGTCGCAAGAGATTTTTTGGGAAACTCCCGAGATGTCAATGTTTCCTTCGATCCCGGGAGACTCCCGAGATATCGCGCTTTGCTTTGCTCTTCCCGCTCACCCCTCACCCCTCACCGTTCACCGTTCACCGATATTCCCACCGTTCACCGATTTTTACCGTTCACCCTTCACCAATATTCGGTTATACTTTCCCCATGCCGCCCTTCCATCCGTTGATAGAATCGTGGTTCGCCGAGAATGTCGGGGAGCCCTCCGACATACAGAACCTAGCCTGGCCCGCGATCGCGAGGGGAGAGAATGTCCTGCTTTCCGCGCCGACCGGTTCGGGCAAGACCCTCGCGGCCTTTCTCTGGGCCATCGATCGCCTCGCCTCGGGAACCTGGCAGGGCGGGACGACGCGGGTCCTCTACATCTCACCCCTCAAGGCCCTCAACGCGGATATCGAAAGGAACCTCAGGTTCCCCCTCGCCGGCATATCCGGAGCCTTCTCGAGGGCGGGAGTTCCGTTTCCCCGCATTTCCGTCGGGGTCAGGTCGGGGGACTCACCCCCCGCCGAACGGGCGAGGATGGCGAAGCATCCCCCCGAGATCCTTATCACGACGCCGGAAAGCCTCGCCCTCATCCTGAATTCGAGGAAGACGCGGTTCATGCTTTCGGGGGTGAGAACCGTGATCCTCGACGAGATCCATGCCCTCGCGCCGGGAAAACGGGGAAGCTTCCTCGCCCTCGCGGTCGAGCGGATCGTCCTCCTTTCGGGTGAGTTCCAGAGAATCCTCCTTTCGGCCACCGTCAACCCGGCCGGGACCGTCGCCGCCTTCGGCTGCGGGCTGAAGCCGGGCCCGGGGGAAGGAGGTCTCGAGGAGAGGCCGGTGACGATCCTCAAGTCCACCGTCCGAAGGCCGGTCAAACTCGCCGTCGTGTCCGCCCCCTCCCAGGCGGACGAAAAGGGGAAGTGGCCAGCCCTCGTCAGGAGCTTCCTCGGGATCATCGGCCAGAACCGGTCGACCCTGATTTTCGTCAACTCGCGGCGCATGGCGGAAAAGGCCGCCTTCCTCCTCAATCAGGAGGCAGGGCGGGAGGTCGCCTACGCCCACCACGGCTCGCTTTCGCGGGAGGTCCGCTACGCCGTCGAGGAAAGGATGAAGGCGGGCGAGCTTCCCGCGGTCGTCGCCACGAACTCCCTCGAGCTCGGCATCGACATCGGATCGGTCGACGAGGTTATCCTCGTGCAGTGTCCGGCCTCGGTTTCGGCGACCGTCCAGCGGGTAGGCCGTTCGGGCCACCGCCTCGCAGCGGAGAGCCGGGGAACCCTCTTCCCGACCCACGGTGCCGACTACCTCTTCGCGGCGGCCCAGGTGCCGGCCGTCGCCGAGGGCGACATCGAGCCCCTCCGCATACCCGAGCGGGCCCTCGACGTCCTCGCCCAGGCGATAGCCGGGATCACGGCCCTCGATCCCTGGAAGGCCGACGACCTCTTCGCCTTCGTCAGGCGCTCCTGGCCCTACCGCGAGCTTTCGCGGAAGGAATTCGACCTGACCCTGGAGATGCTCGCCGGACGCTACGCGGGCACCCGGATCAGGGAACTCGCCGCCAGGATCTTCATCGACCGGGAGGACGGCTCCATCCGGTCTCGGGAGGGCACCCTCCCGCTGCTCTACTCCTCGGGCGGGACCATACCGGACCGGGGCTACTTCACCCTGAGGGCAGGCGGGGCGAGGCTCGGGGAGCTGGACGAGGAATTCGTCTGGGAGAGGAAGCTTGGCGAAACCTTTTCCCTCGGCACCCAGTCCTGGAAGATCACCTCGATCGACGCCCAATACGTCGACGTCGTTCCGTGGAACAGGGACATCAACATCATCCCGTTCTGGCGGGGTGACGCCCTCTATCGCCCCTTCGACGCCTGTACGAGGACCCTCGAGCTCCTCGAGCGCTTCGAGGGGAAGGTCGGGACGTTCGAGTTCGCCGGCTATTTGAGGATCGAAGCCTCCTTCGATCCGGCTTCGGTGTCATCCCTCGTCTCCTTCCTCGAGGCCCAAGAGAGGACGGCCGGCCTTCCCCACCGCGGGCGCATCGTCCTCGAGCGCATCGTCGACGCCGAATCGGGGGGAATCCTCCAGCGCATCATCATCCACACCCTCAGGGGGGGAAGGGTCAACTACCCCCTCGCCATCGCCGCGAGGACGGCGGCCCGCGCCATCGGCGCCCGATGCGAGTTCTCGGTGAACGACCAATCCGTCCTTTTCACCTTCACGGATAGGGGCGAAGCCGACCGTTTTCTCGAAGCGTTCAAATCCGGCGAGCTTCTCAATTCGGGCAACCTCCTCGGCCTCCTCAGGGAAGGGCTCGAGGAATCCGGGTTCTTCGGGGCGCTTTTCAGGCAGAACGCGGGGCGGGCCCTCCTCCTCCCGAGGACCTCGTTCGGGAAACGGGTACCGCTCTGGATCACCCGCCAGCGATCGAAACGCCTCGCCGATGCCGTTTCGTCCTACCGCGACTTTCCGGTGACCCTCGAAACCTGGCGGCAGGTCCTGAACGACGAGCTCGACATCCCCCCCCTCCTCGCCCTCCTTGACGACCTCGAATCGGGAGCGGTCGCCGTCACCAAGCGTGAAGATGGAGCGACCGAGTCCGACCTCGGGGGAAGGCCGCCCTCGCCATTCGCCCGCGAACTCCTCTGGCAGGACACCGACCGGCTGATGTACGAGCGGGACCAGAGCGAGGGGGGGCCTTCCCGGCTTTCGGACGAGCTCGTCGCGGAGGTGGCGCGTACCCCGGAGTGGAGGCCCCTGCTCGATCCCGGCCTCGTCCTCGAGTTCGAGAAAAAGGCCCTGAGGCTCCATCCGGGATACGAGCCAAGGGGCACCGACGAGCTTGCCGACTGGCTCGCCGAGCTCCGCTTCCTTCCCGTGGCGGAATGGAAACTCTTCGTCGCCGGCCTGCCCGGCCAGGAGGCCGTTCCTGTAGCCATTCCGATCTCCTCGCCGACGGGGGATCCGGCGGGATTCCTCGCCCCGGAGCTCCGTTCCATGCCTGAGGCGGGGGAATTCATCCCCTCCTTTCTCTCCTACCGGGGACCCCTGGCCATCGAGAAACTCTCCGCCCTCCTGCCCTACCCGAGAACATCGATCGAGGCCGTCCTTTCCCGCCTGGTGGCGGAGGGCAAGGTCGTCTCGGGAAACCTCGTCGCAGGCTCCAGCGAGCCGGGTACGGTCTACTGCGACAGGGGCAATTACAGGATACTTCTCCGCCTCTCAAGGAAGAGGAACCGGCCCTCCCTCCCGATCCGCCCGGTCGATGAGCTCCAGGATTTCCTCGCCGTTTTTTCGGGGATCGGCGGGGGAACAGCCTCCGCCCTCGAGGAAAGCCTCGAGCGGCTTTCGGGCTACCCGGCCCAGGCCCAGCTCTGGGAGACGGACATCCTTCCCGTCAGGTTCCCGGGTTACCGCCCCATCCTCCTCGACGGGCTTTTCGCCTCGGCCCCCCTCAGGTGGTACGGCCTGGGCCGCCCCTCGATCGCCTTCTGCCTCGAGGACGACCTCGATCTCTTCCTCCCCACCACGGTCCCCGACCTTTCGCAGGATGCGAAGGCGATCCTCGCCGTCCTCGGGAATGGCTCGGCCGCCCCGGGGGCCCTCGCGGAGGCTACGAGACTCGGAACCGAGAGGACGACGGCGGCGCTCTGGGAACTCGCCTTCGCCTCGCGTGCCTCCTCGGAAGGATTCGCCGCCGTCAGACTCGGTGCCGCGGCGGGTTTCTCCTTTTCCCAAGCCGAGCAGGATAGGCCGAAAGAGGAAACGGGTTTTCCCGCGAGCCCGCTTGCCAGGAGATTCAGGAAATCAGCCCTGCCCGACCGCGAGCGCTGGCGAAGGTCCCGGGAGACGGGCCGATGGCTCGCCCTCTATCCTCCCGATGCCGCTGGTTTCGACGAAGTGGACCGGGAAGAGGTCGCGGCGGCCCGGGCCCGAACCATCCTCCTCCGCTACGGGATCGTGTTCAGGGAGATCCTCGAGCGCGAACGCGACGAGCTTTCATGGAAATCGGTGTTCCGGGCCCTGAGGCGCATGGAGCTTTCGGGGGAGATCGCGAGCGGCCGTTTTTTTTCGGGAACCTCGGGCATCCAGTTCGCATCGAAGGAGGCGGTAAAGATCCTGAAAGATGGCTTTGCCCGGCCGGAGGCCTACTGGCTCAACGCCTCGGACCCGGCGAGCCTCGCGGGGGTCAGGCTCGAGGGGCTCGACCAGGCCTTCCCTTCGCGGCTCGCCGGCACGAGGCTCGTGTTCTCAGGTCACGCCCTTGCGGCCGCGGCGAGGAGGTCGGGAAGGGAGCTCGACTTCTACCTGCCGCCGGGGAACCAAGCGACACTCGAGGCCTGCTCGGTCCTCGCCGCCATGCCGCCCTTCTCTCCCGGCTCGCCCTTCAGGGTCGAGGCGATCGGCGGCCTTCCCGCGACGGAAAGCCCATACGCCCCGGTTCTCGAGGCGGCGGGGTTCGAGCGGGGATTCAAGACCCTGACCCGGTATTGAACGCGGATTCCGCACCTAGTTCCTCGAAGCCTGTTGGTGCGCGGCTCGAGGCCCCGGGGCCGCCTTCGCGTACCCCTAGCCCCGGTTCAGGGGATACTGTCCCAGTTCCCGGACGGCCTTCGCCATCGCGATAACGTTCGCCGCCGGCACCCCGTCCATGATCGTATGCACGGCCGAGACCATGTAGCCGCCGCCGGGGCCGAGGAGGCCCATCACGCGGGCGACCTCCCTCCTCACCTCCTCGGGGCTACCGTTCGGGAGTACCCGCTGGGTATCGATCCCGCCGCAGAACACGAGGTTCTTTCCGTAGCTTTTCTTCAGGGCAGCGAGGTCCGACATCCGGCCCGCCGAGGTCTGGATCGGGTTGAGGACGTCGACGCCTATCTCGATGAGGTCCGGAATCAGGTCGAAAACGTCGCCGTCGGTGTGGAAGAAGACCTTGGCCTTCGTCCTGGATTTGATGAAGGCGATGAGGTCGGCGTGGACCGGCTTCAGGAACTCCCGGTACATCCCGGGGGATATCATGAGGCTTTCCTGGGTCCCCAGATCGTCGCCGATCTTGATCATGTCGAGGGATTCCCCGGCCTCGTCGAGAAAATGCCCCATGATCCGCTTGCAGATGCCTTCGATCTTCCACAGGAGCGCCTTGGCGAAATCGGGCTCTGCCACCATGTTCGTCAGGAACACGTCCAGGCCCTGAAGCTCGTGGGCGCGCTCGAAGGGAAAAAGGAGCCAGGGCGTGCCGATGATCGCGTAGAGATTTTCGGCAGCGAGCCGCCTTGCCTCGGCCCTTACCCCCTCGTACCGGCTCGGGTCGTCGGGATCAGGCCAGGGAAAGGCCTCGATGTCGGCGACCGTCGAGGCCTCCGGCATCGGATGGATTCCGGGATACCACACCCCGGGCTCAATCTCGCTCTGGCCGCCGCCCCAGTCGTCGAGGAAGGGCTCGTGGGGAGCCCGCTTCCCGTTTTTCTCGTAGATCGATCGGGGAAACCTGTCGAGGACGCCCCGCGCGTCCGAGCCGATCGCGGCAAGGGTCGCCTCGTCAGGGAGGGCCGTGCCGAGCTCGGGCCAATCGTAGATGTAGCGGTCGGGGGATTCGATCCCGAACTCCCTTTTCAGGGCCCGGCAGGGTTTCATCTTGATCCCCGTCGCGTTGCTCGTTCCGAGGATGAGGGGAACTCGATCCGGTTCCCGATGATCCAGGGTGCAGAGCACCCGCTCCCTCGCCGTCATTGCCATGTCAACCTCCTGTGAGAGTGCAGAGTATGACGCAAGGAAGCCATCATTTCAACGACGCCGGGGCGGGGCCGTGCTATACTGATCATCATGGCGTTGACGAGCGCGGGTTTCGTAAAGATGAGTCTCACCGCATTTCCGGGTACGACGGCCGCGGCCATTTTCGTTCCCGGCTGCAACTTCCGTTGCCCCTACTGCGAGGCCGGGGAATTCGTCGACCCCTCCCCCGACACGAGGCTTATCCCCGTCCCGGATCTGCTCCGGGATATCGAGAGGCGCAGAACGATGCTCGGCGGGGTCTGCCTCACCGGCGGCGAGCCCCTCATCCACGAGGACATCGGGGTCATCGTCGACGCAATTCGGAGCCTTGGCCTCATGGTGAAGCTCGACACCAACGGCGCCTTTCCCCGGAGGCTCAAGGTTCTCCACCTCGATTTCATCGCGATGGACATCAAGACCGCCCCCTGGCATTACGACCGGGTGGCCCCCGACGCCGACGACCGGCTCGAACACGATATCATGACCTCGATCCGGTACATCCAGGAAAGCGGGATACCTCACGAGTTCAGAACGGTCCTCGCCCCGGGAATCGTGACGCCCGACGACATCGAGGTGATCGCCGGCCTCCTCAAGCCGGACGATTCCCTTTCGCTGATTCGATACCGTCCCGGCAAGCGGCTCGAACCGGGATTCCCCGACAAGCCCTACCCCGAGGATCTCGAGCGGGAGATGCTTGAGGTGGCCAGGAGGAAGTGCAAAAGCGTCCGGCTCAAGAGCGCCTGAGGCAGGGCGAGGACGGCCGGCACCTCGTACCCGCCTCGCGGCGCGGGTACTGGTGAAACCACGAACGTATTTCCCTATAGTATGCTCCGCGAAAAAACAAAAAGCTTACCCAAACCTTGTCATACCGTCCCGATCCCTCAGTCTGCGACGAAACAGGAGATTTGGATTGACATAAAATGGATTTTTTTGTATCTTTTCATAGTCGATGACCAATAACGAAAACGGTCATATCCTTTAATCGATCGAGGGCCAGATGAACAAGGAAATAATACGTGATACGGCCCTCGACCTGTTCCGGAAGATCTCCTTCGCCAAGACCTCGGTCTCGGATATCGCCCAGGCCTGCGGACTGGGCAAGGGAACGATCTATCTCTATTTCGAGAATAAGGATGATATTTTCGCCTCAATCATCGAGGAAAGGATGAAGGCCCTCGAGGTGAGCCTGGGGGATTATTACCGCGACCCCGGCGTTCCCCTCAGGGACAAGATCAAGCGCTACTTTGAGAGCCTCGTCGACGAATACTTCATCATCAAGGACCTGCTTTTCGGCAGCTTCGAGAACGTACAGGGGAGGATGCTCAAGGACGTCTTCTTTAAATTCGGCCGGTATTATCAATTGAGCATCGACAACCTTATACTGATAATAAAGAGTAACATACACGAAGGCGACGAGGAGAATATCCGTACGGGTGTCACCCAGCTGATGGAACTGATGGTTGGCAGGATGCTCGTCTTCCTGCTTGTGAATGAGTGGAACGACAAGGAGGGGCTGAAGGCCACCATCTCGCCGCTCTCGGAAAAGCTGTTCAACGTTCTCGTACAAAACTGAACCCATTTTTATCTGGAGGATATATGAAGAAATTACTGGCAGTAGTGCTCGGGCTTTCCCTCGTCGGCATGGCATTCGCCGACGCCAAGGGTGACGAGATCGCTCACAAGTATTATGACCTGAAAAAAGCCGACGACACGAAGTCGCCAGCGACCATGACCCTGATCGACAAGTCCGGGAACAAGAAGGTCCGCAAGCTCGAGATCTTCTATCAGGAAGGTCCTGACGGCAAGAACGCGTTCATGAACTTCCTCGAGCCGGCCGACGTGGCGGGCACGAAATTCCTGACCCTCGGACACAAGGGCGCCGATTCCGAACAGCGGCTCTACCTGCCGGCGCTCAAGAAAACGAGGAAGATCTCCTCGAGCGGCAAGGACGGAGAGTTCGTCAATTCCGATTTCTACTTCTACGACCTCGAGGACAAGCACTTCGAGGACCACACCTATACCTTCATCTCCGAAAACGAAACCATCGCCGACAAGGCCTTCGAGGGCATGAAGTTCAACAAGATCGAGATGAAAACCGTCGATCCGGCAGCCCCCTACTCGAAGGAAATCGCCTACATCAACATGGACAACAACTTCGTCTACAAGCTCGACTGCTTCGACAAGAAGGACAACGCCCTGCTGAAGACCTTTCTCTTCGTCAAGGTCGACACGATCAAAGGAGTCCTCGTTCCCGTCCAGACCATCGTGACCAACACCAAGAAGGGCACCAAAACCCTTCTCGCCCTGACCGACCCGCAGGTCAATACCGGCGTCAAGGCCGAGGTATTCACCGTCAAGAATCTCGAGCAATAATCGGGGGCACAGAAGATCATGTTCAAAAGACACCTTTGCATCGGCATCGCCCTCGGCTTCGCGTTGACCTCGTTCGTTTTCGCCGAGGACAATTCGGCGGACCTCTTCGCATCCGCGACCGCTGATACGACCTCCGACGCGGCGGCCAACGCCTCGACGGCCTCCTCCACGGCGGCGGCGGAAAGCTCCTTCACCCTGAAGCTTTCCGGATCGCACGAGGCGGATTACCACGCCCCGATCTACGGGGGAGACGACGGCGACAACTACACGGGGAATATCAAAACCCCGGCTCTCCGGAACGACCTCGGCGCCGAGGTCAGGGACGGGAACGTCAAGCTCGTGTCCCACTGGGGATTCGACGTCACTCCGGCCTCTGCCGATGCCCAGAAACCGAACCAGAGCTGGTCGGGCAGCCTTTCCATCAAGCCCTACGAGAATTACATCAGCTGGAGCCCGGACGGGTTCAAGCTCTCGGCGGGCTATCAAATTTTCTCATGGGGCGTGGCTGACCGGAAGAACCCGACGGACAACCTGAACCCGAAGGACTACTCGGTCGGCATCAACCCCGACAAGATCCCGGTGCTCGCCGGGGACGCGGTCTGGTACCCGACGGACAAGGTCTCGATCGAAGGGGTCTTCATCCCGTCCAAGTCGGCCTCTGAGTACCCGGAGGATTTTGCTGGCGTCGTCAGGACCAGCAGCCTGAGCCAGCTGATGTACCCCGGCGCGGCTACGGTCTACGACCAGACGGACACCAAGCCGAAGGACTTCGTCGCCGGCGGCAAGCTCAACTACAACTCGGCGGGCCTCGACCTCTCCCTCGACTACCTCTACGACCAGGACCAGTATTACACGCCCGAGATCACGACGAAAGCGACTCAGAGCGGCTACCTGATCGATTCGATCACCCTGGACAGGAAGAGAATCCACCGGATCGGCGGCGACGCGAAAACCACGATCGGCAAGTACGGACTCTGGCTCGAATCGGCCTACAGCATCACCGAGAACTCAGGTTCCGACGACTACTCGGTCAGGAAATCGAAGCTCGAGTACACCCTGGGAACGGACGTGAACTACGGCCCGAACGACACCTACTACGCGAACCTCCAATATATCGGCGCGTGGATTCCCGGCTACGACAAGGATTACGGTTCCGACTATACCAACGCGGTCTACCGCTTCAATCCGCTGAAGGCCGGGGACCAGGCCTACATGGAGGAGTTCTACCAGCGCTCGATCGTCAACTCGCTCGGGCTGGATACCGAGGGCTTGATGCAGGGCGCGACCTGCAACCTCAAGTGGGAGCTCGCGGACGCCCTGTTCACCCCCCAGGTGACCGCCGTCTACACCATGCCCTTCCTCTACAACGATGCGAACGAAACGCGATACGGCGCACTCGCCCTCAATCCGGAGATAGACTTCAAACCGGTCGATTCCTTCCACATCAAGATCGGCTCCGACCTCTACTACGCCTGGCACAAGGTGGCTGGCGAAAGCGGGGTCAGGCTCGACACGACGAACAACGCGATCGGCGTCTACACGCCCTCCAACAATGTGTACATCAAGGTCGTGTACAAGTGGAACGACGACATCAAGAAATGACCGCGAGGGCCCGGTAACCCCGACGGGGTATCGGGCGGCCTCGATTCGACGGGCGGACCGAAGGTCCGCCCAATTTTTCACGGAGCGTGACCAAATGCTTGAGAAATTCCTTATCTGGACCTCGAAGGCCTTCCGCAAACCCTGGCCGATCATCGCCCTCGCGGTGCTCGTCACCGCCATCTTCGCCCTCGGCATTCCCCGTCTCAGGTTCGACGGCAACATCAAGTCGATGCTGCCCTCCAACAACCGGGCCCTGATCATCCACGACTACTACGAGGACGAGAACCGCTTCGGGGCGAGCGACATGATCTTCATCGGCATCGATACCGATGACGCGTACTCCGAAAAAACCCTCGCCTACGTCAAGGACCTGAAGAACGCCATCGAGAACATCAACAACACCCTTCCCGCCCAGAACATGGCGGCCCTCCTCCACCTCTCAGGCGAGGAAGGGCAGAAGGTCATCGACGCGCTCAAGGGCGTCGGCATCAACGAGGGAAACTACGGCGAGACCCTCATCCCGCTGATCACCTCGGCCGACCAGATGGTATCGACCTTTTCCTGGGACAAGGCCTTCGCCTCGAAAATCGCCAAGGCGGCCTCCTCGGTCAAAAGCCAGAAACTCCTCTACGACTGCTATGAAAACCCGATCGACAAGACCCAGAGCATCGTGAACGCGGACTACATCGCGAGCGAGGACGACGCCCTGGTCGTGAAGAAACTCGTCGACGACGAGGACATCACGGCCGAGAACATCGCCGGCCTCAAGAAGCGGGTGGCGAGCTGGGACGTCTACAAGGACGCCCTCGTCTCCTCGAACGACAAGCTCACCATGATCCTCGTGTCGCTCAAGACGGCCAACGTCGACCTCAAGGGCAAGCTCGACTCGGCCGTGGAGAAGGTCCTCAAGGAAAAGGCCGATCCCGCCTTCAAGACCTACCTCGACGGCGAGCCCGTCATCGAGAACCTGATTTCGAAGCAGATGTTCTCGGACATCACCGTCCTGATTCCGGTCGTCGTGGTGATGGTCCTGCTGATCCTGTTCCTCTGCTTCAGGACGGTCCAGGGAGTGGTCTACCCCGCGGCCATCATCGTCCTCTCCGTGGTCTCGGCCATGGGGCTCATGGCCTTCTGCAACATCCCGATCTCGATCGTCGGCATCACGATCCCGGTCCTCCTCGTCGCCATCGTGTCTGCCTACGGGATACACCAGATGAACCACTATCTGCTGTCTTCCGAGCAGAACAAGCTCGACATCCTCAACACCAACATGAAGAGCG
The DNA here is from genome assembly GCA_002307015.1 of Spirochaetaceae bacterium UBA1318. Taxonomy (GTDB): domain Bacteria; phylum Spirochaetota; class Spirochaetia; order Treponematales; family UBA1318; genus UBA1318. Next base: position 2,002 of record DBTK01000009.1, on the reverse strand, counting down.
TGGGACTCGCGATCACCCTCTCGGGGATCACCGTCATGGTCGGCTTCGGCGCCCTCATCACCGAGGATTTCGTGCCGATCAAGAACTTCGGTATCTTCACCGCAATCGGGGACTTCGTCGGCATCCTCGGCGCCCTCTACGTGCTGCCGGCCCTGATCCTGACCTCGAAGAAGCCGAAAACCGTGTTCTCGACCGAGTCGGACAAGGGCTGGGTAAGCACCCTCCTCCACTTTTTCGACCGCATCAACAAGAAGCACAGCCGCGCGATCCTGGCGACCTCGATCATCGTGAGTCTCGTCGCCGTCGCCGGAACCTTCATGGTCAAGGCCGAACTCAACAACGTCTCCTTCTTCAAGAAGAGCACGCCGATCCACATCGCCGACGATCACCTGAACGAGATGCTCGCGGGCACCGAGGTGCTCAACGTCATCCTCGATTCCGACCTGAGCGATCCCTACACCCGCACGGGCAAGACCGAATCGGCGACTCCCGTCGAGATCACCTCCCCCGAGGTCCTGAACGAGGTCGAGAAGTTCTCCGGCGACGTCCAGAAGGAATTCCCGTTCGCGAAGAAGGTGCTCAGCTTCAACTACGCCCTCAAGAAAATGAACCAGGAGATGAACGGCGGGGCGCCCGAGTTCTACCGGATTCCCGATTCGAAGGATCTCATCAGCCAGTACCTGCTCATCTTCACCGGCGACGTGAAGAACGTCCTCTCGCCCAATCATGACAAGCTCAGGATCAGCGTGACGATGAAGCGCGTCTCGACCGACGAGGTGGAAAAGGTGAGGAAGTACTGCGTCGCCTACTTTCCCAAGGATTTTCTCGAGAAAAACCATCTCCAGGTCCAGATCACGGGAACGGCCAACCTCTACAACGTCGCCAACACCCTGCTCGTGGACGGCATGATCAACAGCATCATCCTCTGCGTCGTCATCGTGTTCATCCTGCTGCTCTTCGTGCTCGGCGACGTGAGGATGAGCCTCATCGCCCTCACGCCGATCTTCATGACCCTGCTCATCAACTTCGGGCTGATGGGAATCCTGCACATCCCGCTCAACGTGGCGACCGCCATCGTTTCCTCGGTCGCGATAGGCATCGGGGTCGACTACGCCATCCATTTCATCACCTGGTACCGCAACGAGCTCCGCACGAAGCCGGACATCGGTCTCGCCCTCGAGAATACGATCCACCGGAAGGGACGCGGCATCCTCTATAACATGTTCGTGGTATTCGGCGGATTCATCGTCCTGGTGCTGTCGAGTTTCGTGCCGCTGATCCAGTTCGGATCCCTCGTCGCCCTGTGCATGCTCCTTTCGGCCTTCGGCGCCCTCGCCATCGTGCCCGCCATCATCAGGCTCCTGGCGAAAAAGGACTACGACTTCCTGTACCTCGGAACCAGGGCAAAGAAGCGCTGACGATCCATTTCATCAAAAAGGCCGTCCCCGGGGGACGGCCTTTTCTTTGCGACGCACGCTGAAGCGGGCTGCTAGACCGCCTCTTTCAGGGTCTCCTTCCTGATCGCGTTCTCTATATCCAGGACGATGATGAACCGGTCCTCGTACTGCGCGATACCGTCGATCAGCTCCGCGTTGGCCGTCGAGTCCAGACGGGGGGCCGTCTGGATCGCGTCATCCCTCAGGGACACGACGCTCTGCACGGAATCCGCGAGGATTCCGACCGGCATGATCCCATCGCCATCGGTCAGCTCGATGACGATGATCGACGTCTCCTGCGCGACGGCCGTCCGGCCGAGGCCGAAATCGAGTTTCAGGTCGATGACGGTAACGACGGCGCCCCGGATGTTGACGACCCCGCACACGTAGACCTCAGTCCGGGGTATGCGGGTTATCCGGGTATAGGCGATGACCTCCCGAACCTTTTCCACGCGGACCGCGTATCGCTCTTCCCCGAACATGAAAACCAGGTACTCCCTTTCCAGATGGTTTTTCTCCTTCATGGCTGCAGTCATGTCAGCAGTAGTGTCCAAAACAATTTGAAA